>CAYMDJ010000029.1:0-11780 GCA_964389315.1 uncultured archaeon | reverse complement strand
TTGCCACGAACCCCTGGCTCGTTATCTGGAGGGCATACCTGTAGTTCTCTGATATCATCTCAAAGGCCCCTATGTATTCGGAGAGGCTCTGGTTGGCTATGTCCCTGCACCTCATGCCGCTGTCCCCGCATATCCAGTCCGGCATGACAAATGAGCACGCAACGATGTCAGAGACCGCCTTGCAGTTTATGTCATCATACCCTGTGTCTGTCCTCATGACAGAAAGGAGGAGGTTGTTCACGTAGAGGTCCATGTAGTCCTCCTGGCTGACACTCTCTGCCAGGGAAAACAGGAACAAGCCCAAGCCTGCAAAGAGGATGAGCATGAATACCAGGACTATCATCGTTGTCTGCCCTTTCATTCCCTCTTTATTTTGCATACAATGTCACCTTCATGCTTGCAAGCTCGACGTGGTCGCTCATCTTCCTGAAGACATTGACAGGAATCACGTAGCTCCTGGTCTTGTTGAAGTCCCTCCTGTTTTTGCAGAACGTCCAGGAGCCACAGCAGGGATAGCTCTCCAGCGTGCAGTTCCCGTAGCATCCCTCCTCGGACGTCAGGAGGTCTATCTCCAGGGACCACCCTGTCCCGAATATTCCATCCATCCTGTCGCAGTAATCGTCCATGAAGAGGAGTGACGTCAGCTTCGAGTCATCCAGCATCGAGTTCTCAATCACCAGGTAAGGGGAGTTTATCATATAGTTCATGAGGAACTCTGCCCTCTCTGTCTGGAGGTTCCCTCCTCTCATCCCTATCTGGGAATACTGGAACCAGCTGATGAACACTATCAGGACCACTATCATTATGATTACGAACAGGGTCATGAATATGTATTCTATTATGTTCGACTGCCCCTTTAACCAACCGCTACCTGGCATGCTCACACCCATTATTTATCAGATACTGCCACAGGACCCCTGCGTTGTCCAGCTCTGTCGCAAGCGTCTGCGCAATCGGCTCGTCCTCGAGGTCGAGCTTCAGTATCTGCGTGATTATTTCCATGGAATCCCTGAAGTCCGAGTATCCTGTTATGCACTGTTCGCTTCCCGCAGGAAGGTTTGAAAGTATGAGGCTTGAGCGCTCTGCCATCTCCTCTGCAGCGAGCCCCATCATGCGGAAGAATAGCTTCTTGTTGAGGGAAAGGAAGTTCTCGCCCTCTGTCCTCCTGAACATGTCCTGGTCTGTCCTCCCTATGACCGCGGCGGTGATGTCAGCCATGTTCGTGAACGTGTATTCGGCGCCGGTGTCAAGGAAGACTATCTTCCCTGCGCCATTGGTCATTGGGGTGATGCATATCCCCCTGTCCGACATGCCAGGTGCGCAGTCCCTGGATATCACAATCAATCTGTGCTCCCTGTTCATGTCAGTCGTGCACAGGGAGAAGGTCATGCCAGAGCGGGAGCGTGTCAGGAGCGAGGAGAACTCCCTCTGCTCGCACAGGCTTCCTGAGCACAGGTTCTCTATCCTCTCCATGCCGTCGCAGAACCCGTAAGTGGTCTTCGGCGAGAAGCCATAGGTATCCGGCAGGTGCTCAACCACATCAACCATGAACTCCCAGACTTCGTCATCGGTCTCTAGAGGATTGAAGAGGATTCTCTTCCTCGACGTCGCGGTTATGTAATAGAATCTCCACCAGCCGAAATCAACATAGTCCCTGGTTATGACGACCTCTGAATCGGTGTTGAAGAATATCGGGATGAGCATGCTTTCTGACCTTATCTCCTCATCCTCAGTGACGCAGACTATGTGCGGTTCCTGCCTCCAGTCGACCTCGCAGGCGGAAAAATCGAACGCCCCGAAGTCAGTGAAGTTTATCGCGTTCCCTGTGAAATAGACGCTCCTGGAATCCGTGAGGAAGTTCTTTATTATGGTGGCCCTGTCCAGCGACTGTTGAACGCCCGAATACCCGCCCGAGTAGGCTATCAGCACGTATAGAATGAAGACTGAAAGTATGATGCCCAATATTATCTGGAAGACTCTGTATACCTCAGCCACCAGGCTCAACCCCGACCGTCATTCCCAGGTTCTCAAGATAAACGCTGTCACCGCTGTTTGTGCAGAAGCTCTGCTCAACCACCACGTAGCCTATCTTGTGACCGGGCTCGTGCTCGGGTCCGCAGCCGTAGTATATCCACATGTTGTATCCCTGAAGCCTTATGGATTGCTCTATCACAGGATAATCATTGGGGTCAGGCCTCCATCCAAGCGCAAGGTTGGGTCTCGGGTCGTCCGTGTTTATGAAGCACACCTTTGCGTTGCCTGGTATGCTCATCAGATAGGTGTCCGATGAGCCAAGGCCAGCGGAGTAGATATCCTCAACGACCTCCTCAAGGTTCATAATTGCCTTGTTCACCTGGGCAACGCCGCCTGCGCAGAACATGTTGGCTATCTGGTCTGAGCCGAACACTATCACGAACGACATCACTATTATCGCGAGTATAATCCCGAAGACCATCCCTACGTTCATTCTTGCCTCCAACCCTCATGATAAGCAGGACCCGGCACTATAGATTATTTGTCCGAGCCCCAATAAAAAGGGATTCAGCAGGATAAGCCAGCCTGTCCAGGCCCGATAGTGGGTGGCCTGCTCCAGCCGTTTACTCGATTACCATGGTCAGCGGCTGCGCGCTCCCGCCCCAGATGTTGCTTGACACCGGACTGCACTGTGCGGCGTTGGGAACCATCTGGTTCCCGTCATCGTCCCTGTCCCAGCAAGAGATCACGTTGAACATGTACTGTCCCTTCATCACGTCAGTGGGCACGTCGACGGTGATGTCCCAGAAACCAAGCGTGTTTATCTGGATATTCTGCTGCCCTGTCGTCCACGTCACCCATGCCAGCATGTATTCGTAAAGGGATTTGCCTGATGTCGGTGACGAACACGTTTCCAGGTCTCCGCCGGGGCAGACGCTGGCGCTCGCAGCTGACGGGATTACGTTCATAACATAGGTGTGCGTCTCGCCGTCGTCCGCGTCGTTGTCAATCGCTGCAGAAAGGATGACCGTCGTTCCTGCTCCCTGGGTCCTCCTGTTCGGCCACACGGCAAAGTTCTTGCTGGTTGACCTGAACTCCTCCTGGAGCTTGTTGTGGGCATCCTGGGTAAGGTCATCTGTCAGAGTGACGACCCCTCCGAAGAGCTGCTGGACCCAAGTGACTGAGAGGGTTAGAAGCACTACAGCAAAGACCACTGCAACGATGAACCCGAGGCTCATCTGGAATGCTGCCTTTCTCTTTGCCATGAATATAATTAGTAGCTGGTTTCTTATAAAACGAGGGGTTTTGGTCACCCGGCAACGCCGTGTTTCCCTCTGTGATATTTGACCCGGTCAACCAACCCCTAAGGAAGGATCCTGTCAGGGTCCCTCGGGAAGAGGGTGGCCTCCCTCACGTTCTGGATTCCGAGCATCTGCATGGTGAGGCGCTCTATCCCCAGGCAGAAGCCGCCGTGCGGAGGGGCGCCATACCTGAAGAACTTCGTGAACCACTCAACTGATTCGGGTGACATCTTCTTGAGCTTGACCTGCTCCATTATCCTGTCATACCTGTGCTCCCTCTGCCCGCCAGAGGAGAGTTCCATACCCCTGTAGATTAGATCCACGCTCCTCGCATACTCCGGCTCCTCATCAACCCTCATCACGTAGAAGGGCTTGTGCGCGAAAGGGAACCTGTTCACGAAGAAGAAATCCGACTTGTGCTTCTTGTCAACGTAATCCTGGAGGAGCTTCTCGTCCTCCCTCGCGAGGTCCTCACCTTGCCTGGTTTTGCTGCCCATCTTCTTCAGGATGTCATAAATCTTGGGGAACGTCAGGATAGGGAAGGGAGTCTCGGGAACCTTCAGGTCAACACCGAGAACCTTCAGGTCCTCTTTGCAGTCTCTCTTGACAAGCTTGAAGCTGTGGGATATCATCTCCTCCTCCACCTTCATGGTGTCCCTCTCATCTGTGAGGGTCATCTCTGGCGCGCATCCCCTGTGCTCGCAGAGGTGGCGGGTGGTGTTGGAGTTCTCTGCCCTCCATGAAGGACCGATATCGTAAATCCTGTCGAAACCTGATGCTATAATCAGCTGCCTGTGGAGCTGGGGGTCCTGGCGGAGGAAGACCTCCTTGTTGAAGTAGGGGACTGCAAATACCTCTGCCCCGCTCTCAGAAGGCGCTCCCATGAAGCATGGGGTGAACACCTGGAGGAAACCATTGTCCCTCAGGAACTCCTGCATGCCCTGCACGAGCTTTGCCTGGACCTTGAATATGGCGAGGTTCCTCTGGTTCCTGAGGTCGATTGCCCTCCAGTCAAGCCTCGTGTCGAGGCCGGACTCTATCTTCTCGCCTATGTCCACTGGCAGGGGAGTCTGTGAAACTGAAACTATCTCGATTTCCTTGGGGATGATTTCCCTCCCTCCAGGCGCCCTGTCAGACTTCCTGACCGTCCCGGAGACCAGGACATAATCCTCCCTGTTGAGCCTGTCGAACCTCTCCATGAGGACTGGCTTCACGTCGCCCTTCTTGAGCGTGACCTGGACGACACCTTCCCTGTCCCTCAGCATGAAGAACTTCAGGCCTCCGAGGTCCCTCTTCTGCGCAACCCACCCCGGGATTTTCACGTCCTTCCCGGGCTTCGCCCCGTCCGTGTAAGGATAAGCTCGCTTCATAGGTATTCAATTGGTGGGGGGTTTTTTAAAGTTTGTTCGTTCAAGGAGTGTTCATTTATTAAGCTTGGTGACAATTCTTTAGCATGCCTGACGACAGGGAGGACGGTGAGTTCAGGAGGAGGCTGCCGTCTGTCATGAAGGACATCGGTGAGATAGGGCAGGGAGACCTGCGCGTGTCAGTCATAGGGACGATAATAGACAAGCAGCAGGACAGCCTGGTCCTCGATGACGGGACAGGCAAGATGCTCATAAGGTTTGACAGCCCGTTCGAGGCAGAGCTCAGCAGGATGGTGAGGGTGCTCGGCAAGGTCGTCCCCCTCGAGGACGGGGTTGAGCTTCACGGGGAATTCCTCCAGGACATGGACGGGATTGATACAGAGCTCCTTAAGAGGTTGAAGAAGGTTTGATGGAGGTGTTCGGATGTTCAAGATGGTTTTGAGCGATGTGGATTTGCTGAAGAATTCCATATCTATAATAGCTGAGATAATAGACGAGGGAGTGTTTCACGTGGACCAGAACGGCATTTCACTGGTCTCGCCGGACAGGGCAATGGTAGCGGTGATAGACCTGAAGATTCTCTCGACAGCGTTTGACGAATATAGTGTTAAAGGGGACGTTAACCTCGGCCTCAACATGGCAAACATGGCTGCCGTGCTCAAGAGGGTGAAGTCAGGGGACAAGATAATACTCGAGAACGAGGAGGGCTCCAACAGGCTGAAGATAACGATAAAGGGCAACGGAGTGAGGGTGTTCGAGGTTCCGCTGCTTGACATAAAGACAGAGAAGCCGCCTGTTGACAAGCTAACATTCCCTGGAAAGGTGGAGCTCGATTCCAGCATAATGGAGGAGGGGATATCCGACGCTGACATAATCGGAGACTCTGTCATTCTCGAGGCAAACCCCGCAGAGTTCAGGATGCACGCAAAGGGCGACGTCTCCTCTGCCCAGCTCCAGATAGGCAAGTCTGAAAAGGGCATCCTCAACCTCAAGGTGGAGGGAAACCTTAGGTCGCAGTATCCGCTCGAGTACCTGAAGAAGATGATAAAGGCAAGCAAGATGTCGTCCCAGATGGTCCTTGAGTTCGGCTCGAACTATCCAATGAGGATGGCTTTCAAGAGCATAGACAAGATGCAGCTGAGCTTCGTGCTAGCACCTCGTGTAGAAAGCTAAAAACCCGGCTGGGTTGGTGAACTTTTATTCTGCCTGAACAAAGTATATTCATGAAGTTCAGCTGTGAACACGTCAATGACTTCGTCCTGAGCAAGCAGCACCTGACTCCGGGAAGCCATACCAATGATACCCTTGAGATTGTGAGCAGCGTTATCGGACTCCATGCATCGGATTTCAAGACACCCTTTCTGTCGTGCTTTGCAAGGTCAGATGATTTCAGGAAGGAGAGCCTCTACAGGGAGCTCTACCAGAAGAGGACCCTGTCGAAGATAAAGGCAATGAGGAACACCCTCTTCATATTCCGCAAGGGTTTTGTTCCCACTGTCTTCACGGCACTGCAGGGAAGCGTGCTCAAGGCGTCTGCAGTCTACCTGGAGAAATACATGAACATGTTCGGTGTTGACAGGGACCTATACGAGAGGGCCTCAAGAGAGATTCTGGATATCGTGGGAAAAGAATCAATGGATGCGGCAGCCATAAAGAAGAGCCTGAGGGGGAGGGTCCCTGACAGGAGGCTGTGGAAGAAAGAGGTCGTGGTCAGGGGCAGCAGGAAATATCAGGGGCCTGATGCAGCCGGATACATCATATATTCATTGTGTGACCAGTGCAAACTCGCGAGGGTCGGTTTTGAGGGGATGAGCAGCAACAAGCAGCATTACATAAGATGGGACGAGTGGTTTCCCGAACTGAAGATGAAGAAGGATGTGATGGGGAGCAGGAGAGAGCTTATCGAATCCTACATAAACTCTTTCGGGCCGGTCACCCTCAGGGACATAAAGTGGTGGACGGGCTTCAATACGACAGAGGTCACGCAGGTTCTGGAAGGCCTGGATATTATCTATGTCGAGTGGGAGGGGATGGAATCCTTTGAATACTTTACCACAGGGAGCGACCTGGCAAGGCTCATGGGGCACAGGCCCTCGAGGAGGAAGGGCGTCACGCTGCTCCCTGTCCTTGACGTTTACACCATGGGTTACAAAGACAGGGAAAGGCTTGCTGAGAGCAGGTGGCAGAAATCCATGTATGACAGGTCAGGAAATGCCTATCCGGCAATCCTCCACAGAGGACGGATCATAGGTGTATGGAGGTATCCCAGCTTTTCAGGGAGTCCCATATCACCTGCTGGAATAAGGAGGTTCATGTTCTTCGGTGACGTGAAACCAGCGGTCAGAGGGGCTGTTGAGGCAGAATACAGGAGGGTTTCCAGGTTCCTTGCAGAATAGATAGCTTTTTCTCCTTTCAGGACAATAATATAACAGGGTTTTGATGAAAGGCAGTTATTTGATTCTTACCAGGCTCGATGAGCCAAGGAACATAAAGACGGAATCCAAGTACTTCCGGCTCTCCCCAGGACACTATGTTTACGTGGGCTCTGCCATGAACGGGCTCAACGCAAGGATAAAGAGGCACCTCTCGAGGCACAAGAGCTTCAAGTGGCACATAGATTACCTCCTCAAGGAAACCAGCAACACGAAACCCTTCATGTTCCCTTCGAGGAAGAGGACGGAATGCAAGCTCTCGGGGATTATAGGAGGGATGTCCGATGCCTCAGTGAAGGGCTTCGGCTCTACTGACTGCAAGTGCGACAGCCACCTCTACTACTTCAGGAGGGACCCAACATCAGACCTGGAGAGGCTGGCTGATAACTGGAAGCCCTGACAACAAGGTTTTAAATCCTGCTGGGGACTTTTCATATGATTCCGGAAAAGCTTAGGGGAGAGCTGGTCCACCAGCACTATAAGGTGGTTGGGAACCATTCGGCAGTGAAGCTGTGCAGCTGGACGAAGAAATCTCTCAGGGGGCTTGGCGTCTGCTACAAGGAGAAGTTCTACGGGGTTAAGAGCCACGGATGCCTCCAGATGTCTCCTTACATAGCGTGCAATAATAATTGCCTGTTCTGCTGGAGGGTGATTGAGAAGACAAAGCTCAGGCTTAAAGGGGATGACGAGCCCGGGGACATAATAAGGGGGGCGATAGAGGCTCAGAGGAGCCTCCTCACGGGTTTTGGGGGGTTGGAGGAGCTTGACAGGAAGAAGTACAAGGAGGCTCAGAACCCCACCAATGTAGCAATATCCCTTATCGGTGAACCAACCCTTTATCAGAAACTTCCCGAACTGATTGAGGAATTCAGGAAAATGGGAATAGTCACTTTCCTCGTTTCCAACGGACAGTTCCCGGAGATGCTGGAGAGGGTTCGTCCCGACCAGCTGTATATCTCCCTGGATGCGCCTGACAGGGCGACCTACAGGAAACTGGACAGGCCCGGACTGAAGGATTTCTGGCCCAGGATGGAGAGGAGCCTCGATTCCATGTCGTCCTCCAAGTCAAGGAGGGTAATCAGGCTCACCGCAGTCAAGGGCTGGAACATGAAATCCCCTGAGGAGTATGCCAAGCTCATTGAGAGGTCTGGCGCTGACTTCGTTGAGGTGAAGGGCTATGTTCATGTAGGAGAATCACAAAAGAGATTGCCTAGAAGCTGTATGCCATTGCATAAAGATGTTAAAGATTTTGCTAAACTAATATCTAAAGAGACAGGATATAGAATCAAAGATGAGGCTAAAGAGAGTCGTGTAACGCTTCTTTCAAAGAAATAATTGTCAATGGCCTTTTATTTATAATTTTAATTTTTCTTTCCTTTTCCATTTTTCTTATGTATAAATTCACTTTACATCTTTTAGATTTTAATAAAAAAGCAATCTCTTTTCTTGTTATCGGATTTTTTGATATTCTGATAATATCCTCCTGAATATCACGTAAATCGCGTTTTTTACTATAAATCTCTATTACCCTATGCAATTCCTTATTCTTTCTATCAGAAGAAAATCCAATTAATTCCTGATATTTTTTCAAGTCTTTTTTGTAAGTCAAAAGTCTCAGATTTCCAGAATTTTCATATATCTTAGTTTCTATTTCCATTTCTTTCAACAAACATTGTACGTTTTTTATGTTTCTTTTTCCGCAACGATTTGATTTCTGAGAAAATATTATTTCTCCTCGCAAATCCACATGCGCTTCAGCATCAGCAAATCCTTGTAAAAATGACCTCTTTACATCTTGATGGAGTTCCTGTATTTTGAGCTTTTCTAGACCATAAACAATTTTATGGAGTAATGCGTTGTTGCTCTGAATCAAACAATAGAAATTACTGCTTTTTTTGTTGTAATATTTAATTTCACTACCTTCCGCGAAAGTAAATGTTTTTTCTAAACAATCTCTTACCTGCTTATTCTTAGTATAAACGTAGAGTTTAATTGATTTTCTGGCGATTTTATAAGATAACAGTATCCCATAAAATTTCTTAAGTATCGAAATATCCGAATTGCAAATCCCAATTTGATTTTTGTTTTCTGCCCGGTCACCTAATCTTATGCCAAAAAACCATCCAAACTTCTTGTCAATTTTAAAATATCTTGGTGGTTTTATTGTATTTTTTGCCCCCTGTCCAGCAAACCCGTCAATAAAATACCAAGCATTATTTAATGAAATATCAGCTAACTTCAACATAAGACGTAGATTTTCGATAGAGATTCTTAACTTACCTCCTTTAAACTTGTATATTTTTTGTCGCTCAACATTCAAGATTTTGGCGAATTTGTTTACCCCTCCACAAAAAATAACACATTTTTCAATGAGTTTTTGTCTAAAATCATCTTTCAGTTTAACATAAGTTTTTCTGGGCAGCAAATCGAATATATCAATTAATTCCATCATATTATTGATTTAAAACCACTAATAAGGCTATGGATACCACCTTTCCGCTATTCCGCTAGAAACCGGCAGAAGGCGAGCAGGGTCGTCCTGCTGTCATTAAGGTAGGTAGTTTTTACATCCTTTCATTTCATCAATTGTTTCACCGGGGATTATGGTGATTTTGTCGAGTCTGCTTTCCAGATAAGGGCAGAGTCTTCTTGTCTTCTCACATAACCCATATATTCCATCGTCGTCAAACTCCACGACAACCGCCCCTTCTGAGATTGCATCTGCCATTGCAGAATCAGGGAATGGAAGTTCATCTGGAGAAGTATAAACCATCTTCATGTTCAGGTTTTCACAGACTTCTTCCGACACATTATCAACTCTTTCCGGCATATATTCATCTCCTGTTTATCCAGAATGAAAATTAGCTTTAAATGCCTTTCTAATCCAGCCTTCTTTTCAGGACGTAGAACAGGCCTGCGCAGATTATCGTGGTCATTCCTGAAAGTATTAGCGGCATTGAATAGCCATATGCGAATCCTGTGGGTCCGTATATTATTGCGCCTGTGAACTCTCCGAGTGTCATTATAACGAAGAATATTCCCGAGTCTCCGCCGAGCCTTGACTGGCTGAACTTCTTCCTCAGCCAGAAGAAAACGGAAACCCTCTGGATGCCGTCACCGGCCTCGTGGATTGCCCTGAAGAGGAAGGATACGTAGACATTGGGCATGGTCATTAGGATGTGTGTTATGCCTGAGACCAGGAGCCCTATAAGGAAGAGCTTCTTGAAATCCGTCCTGTGGTCAATCCTGTTGCCGAAGAAGAAGGCGGCGATTCCAAGGAAAATGATTGCAAAGGCTACGTAAAGGCCCATACTGACATCGCTAAGGTTCAGCACGTCCCTGAGGAAGAGTCCGTATGATGTCCTCTCTGCCCCCCAGTGGGTAGCGAACAGGAAGAGGATAATGGCGAGCAGGATGTTATTGGGGCGGAGGAAGTCCCTCTCGTACTGGACGAGCTTGGTCCTGGCAACGCTGACCGGTTCCATAAGGAAGACCAACGGCATCAGGACCAGGAAGTAGATTCCGATTATCATGAAGGTTGTCGGGAATCCCAGCAGGAAGACGAGAACCATACCGAGAATGGAGCCGGTAAAGGTCCCGAAGGTGTCCCAGAGGGTGAACGTGCCGAACTTCCCTCCCTCGTGCCAGGGCTCCTTGTCCTTGAAGACGTAATTCCTGTACGAGGTCTCTATTATGTTGAATCCCATGCCACCGAGGAAGAAGGCAGGAACGAACAGCCAGAAGTCAGAGGAATTCGCTATCATGATGAAGAACGAGAAAGAAAGCAGGTAACCGAGGAGGATTGTATACCTTATGTCCAGCCTGTCATTTATTATCCCGACAGGTAGGGATATGAAGAGCGCTGTTATTGCAAGGAGCGACATCAGGAAACCTGCCTCCAGGCCGGTGAATCCGATGTTAATAAGATAGACCGCAACGAATACGAAGGAAAAGCCTATGAATACCCTTGAAAGGAAATTCATAAGACAGATGTGGAAAAGCTTCCTTGACAGCATTGCTCTATATTTATTTCCGCGGCCTTAAATCAGGCAAACCTCTTTCCTGCCTTCTGCGGGATTATCCTCCGCTCTGCCTTGCCGAAATCAGGGGTTTTCCCTCCGAAGAATTCGTATAGGAAGATTGCCAGGGCAGCGACCTCCGAGTGGGGCTGGCTGGTGACTGAAACGTTCCAGTCAACAGCGTGATAGACCTCCATGGGGACCTTCTCCCCGCCTATGATAATGAGCAGGTTCTTCTGCTTCCTTATCTCACTGATTTTCTGCTGGACAGGGAGGCCATACATGGTGAGATGGATCTTCCCTCCCTTAAAGTCTTTGAGCGCCTTCCTCCAGGATGCTGCATGCTCTATCCTGAACTTGCCTCCCCACTGAGCGGACAGCTTCCTGACAGAGGCCTCCATCTCAGAGTCCCTCTGCCCCGTGTAGATAAGAGTCTCTGCGCCGAGCGCCCTCGCCACCAGCGCGCAATGCGTCGATATCCTCTTGTCCCTCGCGGCCCGGTGCCCGAGCCTCAGAACCATTACCGGCATGGTTCCTATT
Organism: uncultured archaeon; assembly: GCA_964389315.1. Classification (GTDB taxonomy): domain Archaea; phylum Aenigmatarchaeota; class Aenigmatarchaeia; order QMZP01; family QMZP01; genus CAYMDJ01. Next base: position 147 of record CAYMDJ010000029.1, on the reverse strand, counting down.
TGTTTAGCTGCCTTTTAACCTGTTATCCCCGAGATAATGAGTTGTTTTTTTAAAGCCCCGGCACCATTATTATATTATGGCGCTAAAGGGCATGTCCACGACTCTTGTCATAATAGTCGCGGCAATAGTAATCCTGATAACCGCCCT
>CAYMDJ010000028.1:0-12071 GCA_964389315.1 uncultured archaeon | reverse complement strand
GAGAAGAAGAACCCCGCGATGAAGAGGGACGAGCACTTGATCAGCCTGGAGCACAAGGGCAAGGCGACTCCCAGCAGGCCGGAGATAATGAAGGAGGTCGCTAAGCTGCTCAAGACGAAGGAAGAGCTCATAATAATTGACAAGATACTAAGCAACAAGGGAGTCCAGTCCTCAAAGGTCTACGTCCTGTCATACAGGAAGAGGGACGAAATGCCGAAATACAAGCTTGACAAGATGAAGGAGAGGATGGAGAAGATAAAGCCAAAGAAAGCTGCTGAAGAAAAGCCTGCAGAGGCAGAACAGCCAAAGGAAGAGCAACCAGTGGAGGAACCAAAGCAGGAAGTCGCTGAGGAACAGTCGGCTGAAGCAAAGGAAGAGGCAGCGGAAACGGACGAAACTGCAAAGGAGTGATTGTCATGGGAAAGAAAGGGAAGGAAGCAAAGAAGAAGGGTAAGAAGCAGAGGACTGGTAAGAAGCATTCCAGCGTCAAGACCCACTCGTTCTATGAGGTGAAGGGAGAGAACGCGGAAAGGAAGAGGAAGGCATGCCCAAGGTGCGGCCAGGGAACCTGGCTTGGAGAGCACAAGGGGAGGCTCTACTGCGGAAAATGTGGTTACACCGAATTCCAGAGGCGCGAGCAGCCGCAACCGGCCAGTGAAGCGCCCAGGGAAGAGAAGCCAGCGGAGACTTCTGAAAAGCCAGCGGAGACAAATGAGCCTGCAAAGGAGCAGGCAAAACCCACAGAGGGAGAGAAACCTTCTGAGGAACCAAAACCCGGAGAGAAACCAAAGGAAGAGAAGGATTCCTGATTACTTCTTCAGTTTTGCGTAGACGTAGCCGTGGCTCCTGCCCCGGAGAATCTCCTCCACGGCGTGCTCTGCCCTGGAAAGGTTGGGCTGGGTGCCTATTATGGAGACCGTCTTGCCGAAAACGCACAGGAGGCAGCTGGTTTCCTCCTCTATTATCTTTTTGGTGGCTCCCTTTTTTCCTATCACCCTCGCCATGAGGCGCTTCACGGTGTTATGCCTCTCTCCCTGGAGGGTTATCACGACAAGCTCATAATCGTCCTTGAGAAGAAAGGAAGCGTCCTCTGGAGAGAATCCCCTGCCTATCGCCTTTACGACCTCAGCCACCTTAATCAGAATTCCGGGGTCATCGCAATCTATTATGACCTCCTGCTCATCGACCGTTATCCTGGCGGAGGCCTCCTTCTCGAGCCTCTCCTTGACCTTCCCGCCCTTACCTATAAGGACGCCAACCCTCTCGTGGGGTATCAGAACAATCTCCTGCATTTTAATCTCCATGACTTGCACGCTTTATGACACTGCAATGGCGACTTTGTTCATCCAATGCATGTCGCCCACTTTCATGCGTCTTGCTCCACGATATTAAAAAATGCTGTTGGTTAGGCGTGACCCTTGTTCCTGAGCCATGCCATCTGGGTCCTGTTGTATATCCAGACGATGTCGCCCTTCTCGTCAGACTCTATCTCCCACGGCACGACTATCACGATGTCACCAATGCTGACCCTTATCCTCTTCCTGAACTTCCCGGGTATCCTGCATATCCTCGTCTTCCCGTCCTTGCAAAGGACCTTGAACCTGCTGGCTCCCAGTATTTCATCTATCTCGCCGAGCATCTCCTTCCCCCTCGGCAGCCTTACCCTTACCTGCTCTCCTGGCTGGTCTGTTCTCCTGTCACCAATCCTCTGGAATGCCATGCGCTTTTCCTCTCCGTATGCAGTCTGAGCCATCCAACCGCCTCCTAGAAACACCTGAACAACCCATTGCTTATAGTAGAATAGTGTTTTGTCTTATATATTAATGCGCGGTGCGGCCTTCGAGGCAACGTCCTGCCGCAGGTATTGATGTCAGCCGAATCTCCGGCCTCAGGAGAAGGATAGGTCTGTCTCGTATCCTGCTACATTGAACCTGTAGAAAGGGCGCTTCCCCTGCTCGGCATAGTTGACGACCCTGTTGGTCTCGTCGAAGCATACGATGGCATCGAAGCTCTCTTCAGACAGAACCCCGCCCTGGAAGCAATTCCTGGTCCCGAGCCGGAATTCCCGGGACACGTTCATGTCACGGACCATGTCTATAGCATCGGTCTGCTTCATTATGCTGCTGCAGTCGTTCCCTCCGCCCGGGCATTCAGCGGAAGTGTTTCCGTAGCCTGAGGTGTAAATCACAGAGCAGTTGACACACCGGACGAGCTGGTCGTTGCTTATCTCATACGTCCTCATGGTGGTGGCAGTCCCCCCCGGAGAGGAATATGAATCGTAATAAGCCGCTTCGTAATGACCGTAAACATTGGCGACCCGGATGCATTCTTTAAGGGATTCGCACTGCCTTGCAGGAGTTCCCGGCATCAGGATGATGATTAGAGCAACTAATGCAGCAATCGCTATAATCAGCACCATGAAATAAGTCCTGGCAGGTAATTTCATTGTTACTCTATGGCGGACCGGGATATAAGCTTTTCCGGAGAATTGGCTACTTTTTCTTTGCTTTCCTGGATGCGGCTTTTTTGGCGGGTTTCTTTGCAGAGGGCTTTTTGGGGGCAGGCACCTTAACAGGGGATTTGGCGGCTTCCCCATGTGTCTCTATGGCTCCCGGCCTGTATGTTCCCTTCTTTATGCCGTTCAGGACCCTCTCGGGGTCGACATAGTATTCGGAGACTATCCTTCCCACCACGTGGATGTCCTTGACGTCGTTCTTGACCATCCACATCAGGACGACCTGCTTCTCCATGAGGTCCCTGTCTATGTCCTTCTCTGTCATCCCCGTATAGAGCTTTATGTCAGCCATGGCGCGGTAGGATTTGGCGAGGGTTATGAACTTGTCGTCAGCGGCGACCCACTGGTATATGGTGTTCATGTCTATCTTCATGTCCTTGAGGCCCGAGGAGGGTATGAGCTCTGTTATCTGGAGCATCCTCCTGACGTTCTTCCTCCTGTCCCTGTGCATCACCGCAATAAGCTGGAGCCCACCGAGCAGGGCAACGGGTATGTCTATCGGTGGATTTACCAGTCTCCTGAAGGCCTCCTCAGAGGTGTTGGCGTGGAGCGTGGAATAGACCGAGTGGCCGGTATTGATTGCCTCGAAAAGGACCTCTGCCTCCCTTGAGCGCCTTATCTCTCCGACTATGACCCTGTCAGGCCTCATCCTCAGGGAGTTGATGAGTATGTGGAGCATGCTCACCTCGCCCTTGCCCTCGGGGTTGGGAGGCCTCGTAGTTAAAGGGACCCAGTGGAGGAACCTGGGAAGCTGAATCTCCCTTGTGTCCTCTATGGAGAGGATTCTGTGGTTAGGGGGTATGAAGCATGTAAGGGCGTTCAGCATGGAGGTCTTTCCCGAAGCCGTCCCGCCCGCTATGACTATGTTCATCTCGTACTGGATAGCCAGCCAGAGGAAAGCAGCCATCTCCAGGGAGAGTGTATTGTCCCCTATGAAGTCCGTGATTGTCCAGGGCCTCCTGGCGAACTTCCTTATCGTCATGGTGTTGCCTGTCGTTGATATGGGATAGAGCGTAGCGTTGGTCCTGTCGCCGCTCGGGAGGTAGGCGTCCATCAGGGGCTTGAGGTTGGTTATCTGCTCCCCGACCCTCCTTCCTATGGAGGAGGCGTAATCGTAAATCTGGGTTTCTGAGGATATGGTCACGTTGGTCTTCAGCCATCCCAGCTTTATGTGATAGACCCATATCGGCTCTGTCGAGGAGTTTATGACAATCTCCTCCAGGTTCTTGTCCTGAAGGAGTATCTCTACCACCCCCAGGCCGAGTGACTGCTGTATCAGAAGGCCTACCAGCGTCTTGTATTCCTTTTCCGAAAGGTTTGGGAGGTTCTTCTTCAGTAGCTCGAAGGCCTCCTTGTCAAACCTGTCCTTGAGGTTCCTCATCTCCTCTGGTGAGAGGATTTCCGCGGGCCTCAGATCGAGCTCTGTAATGAGCCGCTCCCTTATGTAGTCAAGGGCAGCATCAGTCGCAGGTTCCAGGATTGGTATTATGACCTCATAAAGAGGGACGAAATCATTGTCATCCGTGTAAATCCTTATCTTTGCCTCGACGTTGTTGACCGTTATCTTATAATTCTCGATGTTTTTCTGGGACATTGAGTATATCTTGTATTTCTCCTATAAAAAGTTCGTTACTTTCCGGTCTTCTTCCTGGCGAGCTTTCTCCTTCCCGCTATCATGAAGGCGGTGAATCCTATGAAGGCAAGGACCAGGACCAGCATTATCAGGTTCTGGGTAAGGTAGAGGTAAGCAAAGCTCAGCCTCTCTATCATGGTCGGCAGGAAGTTCGTGGAGAGGCTCCTGTTCACGAGGAATATGTAAATTAGGACCTCGCCGAGGACTATCAGCTCTGCGAATATGAAGAGCCTCTTCCTGGTGAACTTCAGGTGCCTGAGCCTCTTTCCCGCTGCCTTTTCCCCGCCAGTCTTCTTCCCTTTCTTCTTTTTCTTTATCTTCCACTTCGGCCTCCAATCCATGCTCCTGAGAGATGGCTTTCCGAAGACGGGATAGTGGATGCGGAGCATGTCGTGCTCCTCCATTATGTCGGCCCATTCAGAAACCATTTCCTCGCTGACGCCCAGCTTGCTGGCTGCCTTTACAGAGCTTATGTTCTTGCTGTCCTTCACCAGGGAATAGAGGCTGTCAATGCCTGTCTTCAGGGTCTTGGTATCCCCGGAGAGCCTGTAGGGAATCTCCTTAAGAATCTTGTCATCGATGAGGCTGAGGTCCCGCTGGAGTTCCTTCTCCTCCTTTTCGCGAAGCTTTTCCCGGGCTTCTTTCTTCTCGTTCTCCTTCTTCCCAGCCTTGCTTTTCCTGCCCAAACCGAACATCAGACACCTGCTTTATCTTTGTTTCTTCCTGTATTAATATGGTATCATGCCGAAGCTTGGCTCGAACTTGCATCCGGGCGTGCCGCATTTCGAATAGAACTCCGCTATCATCCTGCACTCGCTTATCGTTGTGGTGTTCATCAGGAGCATGTCACTGCCGTCAAAGACCTGGCACAGGTAGCCGGAGTCGTTTATCATGGAATATCCACCTGTCCCTATGACGCTGAAGATATAGATGGTGGTCAGGTTGTCGGTGTAGGTCTCTGTCATGACGCATTCCTCGTTTCCTGAGCAGGACCTGCACAGCCCGAACTCCTGGTCACAGGTCGGTGAGGGATTTTCACACCCGTAGTTCGTGTAAGAATGGGTCACGTTTCCTATGAGCTCGCTGAACCCGTAGGTGCAGGGCTCTGCATCGCACCACCATTCCGTGCAGGAGCTTTCCGTGCTGGCTATCTCATTTCCGGATTCGTCAATGCTGGTTTCAATGGACGTCTTCCCGCCGTCGTCCTCTCCTGTGCGGGTGACCCTCCAGCAGGGCTCACCATAGGGGTGGCAGCCAGTGGCATCGCATATCATGCACCCTTCGTCATAGGAAGGGTCTCCTATTGAATTTGGATACCTGTCCCTGACCAAATCACGTATCTCTGACTCTGTGAGCGGTTCGGGAGTGAAAATCCCTGAAAAGAGGAAGACGTAGGTTATTAATGTAATCAAGACCAGCGCGGTTATTCCTGTCCTCGTCTGCATCATATCACCATTATCATGTTTCCATGAGGTCAGTTAGGTTGTATTTGGCTGCCCTCGTGAAGTCTATCCTGAACCATGGGGGCATCCCCCTCACAGGGACCCCGTTTATACTTTGTGTGGAGAAATACAAATATGCGACAGAGACCTGGTTCGTCTTTACAGAAAGGCCGACTGACTGGAATCTCTCTGCATTGATGAATGTCTCCATGCCGTTCTCCCCGGACCCTGTGAGCGAGCCCTCCAGCCTCTCGAATATATCGGGTCCTGTCCCTGACGGGAAAGCGGTGTAGTATCCCTCGTAGGGGACCTCATAGACTGGAAGCGACCAGAGGGCAGAGGTTTCGTTGTCAATGAAAAGAGAGGGATAGCCAGACCACTCAGTAATGTCCCTGGTCTTGTTCACTGCATCGAATGCGTCCACGACATAGCAGGAAACCGACGGGGGGCTGGAGGTTTCTGAAACCACCCCCAGGAAGCCTGAGATTCCCGCGGCGTCCTCTGTCACCAGTATCTTCCCCGAAGGGTCAGGGTCCAGCGGGTCGAATGTAACGTTTCCCTTGCAGTTCCCGTCAGACGTCCCCTGGACAATCTCTATCGCATGGTATGGGTATGGATACTCCTTTATGGGGCGGCTTATGTATCCGAACGTGTTTAGCGCGAATATTGGGTCCTCTACCTGCTCTATGCTTATCAGGGACTCCTTGGGAAGGGACTTGTCTATCCTCGATTTGCCTAAGTCATCAGTCACGTTGATGTCAAGCTCGACGGACAGGAGGACATTGAAGGCATCATGTCCCTCAAGGGTAAGGTCTGAATAACCGAGACCTATGTCAAAGCCGAGGTCCATGCCTGTTATCTTGTCCATCCAGTCGTTTATGGTGTTGTTGTCCATGACATAGGTATAGTTCTCATAAAGGCTCCCGTTCGTGAGGAGCTCCATGAGCCGGGCATTGGCATCGTCCAGCTTCCTCCCTTCCCTGATGACGTCGTTGCTGGCTGCGAGGAAGGCCCTCTTGCCTGATATCGACATGGCCTGGACGAAGTCCTTCTCTATGCTCCTCTCAACCTCGTGCATCTGGTCAGCGACCACCTTGTCAATCGCCGCGTAGTCCATGTGCTGGTCCCCGGACAGATAGAAGGTCACGAAGAGTATGAGTGGTATGGCTATCAGTATCGCTATAAGTGAATAAACCTGCCCATCCATACCACGCGAACTCGCTAACCGAGGGCGCTGCTGCGCCCTGCACTTATGCCTATGCCTGCTCGCACTTTTTATGCTTAGCCCCATACTCGCACCTCCAGCACCGCAGGTCCCCACATGGAGGGGACGCCCGAGACCGAATAAGTCTCCTTGGCTATGGTAGTAGCGACCGCATACTTGCCAAGGGTCTCATTGAGCCTCGCGACCGCATCGTCCAGCGCTCCCTGGAGCGTCTCGTTCACGTCACCGTAGCCGACGCTCGAGGGAATCCATATCCTGTATTCGAGTGATGTCTCAGGGAGGATGTTGTAACCAGCGTTCATCTCCCTCACCTCTATATCATTTGGGACCGATATATCAAAATAGTTCGGGTCAACGTATATTGATGATGGGATTACCCTCCCAGACGGTGACTCGAATATCTGGGTCCAGGACTGGCCCTGGGGCCTCACCCTGACCCTGACGATATAGCTGAATAGCTGCGCTACGTGCACGAAGCTCTTTATCAGTTCCTTGTCCTCGAAATCCACAGGGAAGGTCTTGGTAATCTCCGGGCTCCCGCCCGCAATCTCTGACAAGCCAATGTCTATGTATCCGTATCTCAGGCGCTCCTCATCCATGCCATACTCGATGTCGATGTAGGACGAGCCGTCCGGGTCATTGATGGGGTCTGAGTAAATGACGGTGTCGCCGTCCCCTGTGAAGTCATCGTATTCGCCCCACCAGGAAGATGATATCCTGTAGTTGAGCTGAACCAGAATCCAGTTCGTTCCCTCGGTTGCCTCGTCAGTGAAGTTGTAGCTGACGTCCGCTATCCCGCTCGGAGGGGGGTTGAACGTGTCATAGAGCTGGTCCTTGTAGTATATCCTAACGTCATCCCTCCATGCTATGTCCTCTATGTCCTCTCCCCTGAGGTGCATCGTCACGTTCCTTATTGTCGAGTTCTCGGGGATGTGGAATGAAACCATAGCCCAGGCACCGCTGTTCCTCCAGCCGTTCTCCTCGCTGACTATGTTGTCGAAGTATATCCTCTCTTTCACGGTCTCTGTGGCCTCCTTTATCTCCTCTGTCTTGTAAGTGACCTCAAGCCTCATTCCCGGATGTATGTGGGAGTTGTATTCGGTGTTCCTTATCTCAAGGTATATTGTATTGTTGCCGTTCTGCACGTAATCAGTAACATCAACGGTTCCGAAGGCCGCGGTTCCCATGCCCCAGAAGTAGTCCGAGTGCAGCCAGCTGATGTCCCCGCTTATCTCGTTGCCGTTCACCTGGAGGGAGTCCAGGTTCGTGTAATGTATCGAGACGTAGAACGTTGCCGACTCTATTGCCGTGGTGTTCAGTGTAAAGTGCTTGGTTATCTTCAGGTCGCCCCCGTCGTTGCCTGCCCCCTCTATGTCAAATGTTATGACGTCCGTCGTGTTCTTGCTTATCTTGGTTGCCCAGGCCCTTGCAACGAAGCCGGAGACCGGTTTTCCCAGCTCAAAGCCAGACACTATCGTTGAGAACCTGGAGATGAAATCCTCACCGCCTGTCCCTTCCTTCCGGAATATCCGGGAGCCGTCCATGAGGACCTCATAACCATACTTCTCAGGGAGCGTCTCGTTGAGTATCTCCCCCGTTATGTTGGTGGCATAATCCTGGAGGGTGGCGTTGTTGCTCGCCCAGAGGGAACCAACCACCTCCAGCAGGCTGTTCTCCATCTGGTCTGTGGTTATGACACCCTGGCTGATGTAATAATCTATGACAGGGAAGTCAGAGAGCTGGTCCATGTCCGCGTTCTCTACAAGCAGGAGCAAATCTTTCCCCATGTAATAAAGCCTCTCGTATTTGAGGTCAGGCGAGTAATAGGTTATGCTTATCGCCCCTATGAACAGGGCGAGGGATAGGAGGAGCGTTATCGCTATAATCGCATCCAGCGTCAACAAGAAACCCTTCCGGACTCTCTGACCCATCAATTATAATTGGTTGCGGGTATAATAAATCACTTCATGCGGATGCGGTTAGAATTACAACGCAAATGAGTTGATAGCGCGCATGGGAATTACAGGAACTTCGTGACGAAATAGGGACACCCTTCAAACCTTATCACCTTGTATTTGATTCTCTTGTCAACCCTCTTGCCGCCCTTTGTCTTTATGGGTATTTCCTGCTTGAAGAGCCCGTGAAGGAGAGTGAGTGTTATTTTCATCACCTTCGTCCTGGGCAGGAGAGTGAAGTCAAGAACCTGCTTGTCTGTCATTTCAGATGCGGAATACCCGAATGATTTGGCTGCTTTCTCATTAACCCAGACAAAGGTCAGGTCATAGGGGTCAATGATGGCATCCGGGTCGTCTATATGCTTCCTGGCCTCCTTAACCAAGGCATCGATGTCCATGTTTAATTATTGACAGGGTCCCTAATATATAATGTGAACGCTCTGCTCGGTTCACGGTGAAAGAGATTTGCGGCAGCGGTCTTTCGTACCTTTTTGGTTGAGCTTTTTTATCAACAATCAGGATTCGTCATAGATACGTGCCAAAGAGTTAACCGGCGTTAAAGTTAATTATAAAAAGCAGAAGGTTTATTTATATTCTTGGTCACAATTATTAACAGATTCTTATGGATTTGAGGAGCTTGCTAAAGAAGACGTTCAAGCAGGACATGTTCTCCAAGCTGAAGGAGAAGGACATAGAGAAGCAGAGGGTCCGCCTCGAGAAGCAGATTGAGATAATTTCTGACGAGCTCAAGCGCATACAGGAGAAGATAAGGAACCTGATGCTCGAGTCAAAGGGCCAGCCAAACACCATGAAGATGCTCAATATCCAGAAGATAAAGGCCCTCAGGCTGGAGAGCGTAGCGAAGCAGGAGGAAGCGACCACCCTCCTCAAGGAGCAGCAGCTCATGCTCCTGCTCGAGGCAATGAAGGAGCACCAGAAGTCAGAAGAGAAGAACGAGTTCATAGAGAAGATTCTTGACTCTGACATGGAACACCTCAACAAGATCCTGTTCGACACCGACGTCCGGAAGGCAATGGAAGAGGGAAGGATGGACACCGTGAAGAGCAAGCTCAGAAGGGTCTTCGCAAGGGAGGACCTTCCCGTTGACGAGGAATCACACCAAATCCTTAAGGCGATTGACGACCTCGAGAGGGTGGACGAGGAGACTGCCGTAAGAATGGCCGGCGAGAAGGCAAAGGAGATGGCAGAGGTCCCAATAAAGAAGAAGAGATGGATGGAAGAGGAATAGCTTTTTATTAGTTTCGGTCAAGAGCATCTAATGGACCACGAGAGAGAGGAAACTGGTGGGGACGAGGACCCCATTGCCTGGGGAGAGATAGATAGTAAAAGGGTTAACCTCAAGCATGCGCGGAAGTGCCTTACAGAGGCGCTTGGCGAGGAACCGACCCCAAAGAACCTGCATGCTTATATGGAAGAAATAGTTTCTCTTAAAGAAAGAGAGGATTGTGCTTACGCTGCTTTTCGCTCTGCTGTGCATAAAATTCTTGGCACCCAATCCGATAAATATGAAATATGCCCTGATATTGAAAAATATATGAAAGAATCGGTAACTTAAGGCATCCTGCCTAGATGGTTGATTGCATCTAGCAGGGAACAAGCCAGCTTTTATTTCTTCCTGCCAAGAGCGTTTCATGGTACACTGGGAATACCTCATTATGAGGAATAGGTTGAGGATGATGCTGAACTTCGCTGAAGGAAGGGTTAATTATTTCCGCGGTGTGCCTGATACAGAAGAGAGCCGAGGAGTATTCAGAAGGGTTTTGAAGGATTTTCTATATTTCTCGGAAGAGCTTTACAGGCTTGACCGGGAATGGGGGACAGATATAAAACCCCTTTACAATTATTAATCGATTCTGATGTCAAGGGACCTTCACCAGGCGATTCTCAGGCAGGAGCTTCAGAGGGAGATTGAGGAAGCCAAGGAACTCGAGAAGAAGGGCAAGCACAGGGACGCCGGAGAGCATTACCTGAGAGCGTCCGCCATATACAGGAGGATTGCGTACGACTCTCCTGTGGGGAAGGCAGAGGAGATGTTCGACATGGCGAGCCAGTACGAGGGCTTCAGCAAGGTCCTCGTGAACAAGGCAAGGATAAGGAGCATGAAGGACGCCCCTGACGAGGAGAAGGACAAGCTCATAGACAGCCTCATTGTTTCCCAGAAACCGGACACGGACTGGAACCATATAGGTGGGCTGGAGGAGCTCAAGCAGGAGATAAAGGAGGCCATAGTCCTCCCTTTTGTTCGGGGCAAGCCCATGTACGTGAAGGCCCCGAGGACAATCCTCCTTTACGGGCCTCCGGGGACAGGGAAGACCCTCCTTGCCAAGGCATCGTGCAACACCCTGAACGCCACGTTCTTCGAGGCGAGGATATCCAGCCTGCTCTCCAAATACTTCGGCGAGTCCAACAAGCTGATAAACGCCCTGTTCGCCAAGGCAAAGAAGATGCAGCCCTCGCTGATATTCATGGACGAGCTTGACAGCATAGCTGTATCCAGGGACTCCAATGTCGATGAGTCAACCAGGAGGGTTCTGGGGCAACTGCTGACAGAGATTGAGGGCTTCAATACCAACCAGCAGGACACCATCCTCATAATGGGGGCCACCAACAAGCCGTGGGACCTGGACGACGCGATAGTGAGCAGGTTCCAGAAGAAGATTTACGTTCCGTTGCCTGACCTCGTGGCAAGGAAGATTATCCTCCAGATTCATCTCGAGGGCGCGGACATCTCAAGGATAGATTTGAGCCGGCTGGCAGAGAGGACAGAGGGATTCTCAGGCAGGGACATCTCCAACCTGTGCCAGGAGGCCATCATAAAGATGGTCAGGGAGACCAACCCCAACCTGGAGAACCTCACGGTCAGGGAACTGGAGAGCTACTCCCTCGGCCACAGACCTCTAACAGAGGAGGACTTCGAGGAGGCCTTCTCCAAGATAAAGCCGTCTGCGCAGGCAGGGAGCATAGAGAAATACGAGGAGTGGAAGCGACAGTTTGGAGGTTAACTTTATAAGCCGCCACTGACCATTAGTTTCGGTGATTGTCATGGCAAGGAAAAACCCGCCCAAATACGTTATGAAGAAGAAGCAGAGGAAGTAAGCTAACCCTTTTGCAGCTAACTTCTTCGCCGGTAACTAAATGGCAGGTAATTCTAACGAATTCTACTTTATCCCAAAAGCGTTAACGGAAAACTAAATCTCTTTCCTGAAGACGTCGTCCAGAACCCTGCTGAACTCAGGATGCTTCCTCGCAAGGGAGAGAATCTCCCTCTCCTTCATGGGGG
>CAYMDJ010000027.1:0-12651 GCA_964389315.1 uncultured archaeon | reverse complement strand
CGGCAATCACTTGTTTATATTCCACCATCTCGCCTTCCTGTTGTTTACGGAGCCGCACCCCTCCGGGGCACGGCCACTTAGTTTTCGCCTTCCTGTTGTTTACGGAGCCGGCTTTGTTAAATTAGAGTTAGCCGGCAGCCTGTATATTGCCTCGCAATCTATCTATATAGTTGGGTCTGAGTGGTTAAAAAAGAGAAATAGATAAAAATAAAGAAATGGGCATTGTCCTTACAAGAAACCTACAGGGAGGCCGTGACCTAAGTCACGGTTCCTGTGACAGTTCCCGTTTCCGTGTGGTCGAACCCGCCTGAGTTGTAGAGGATAGACACGTCAACAGAGTAGGAAGTTCCTGACGTTGGTGTACCAAGGTCAAGACCCGTCGTTGCCGGAAGTGCTGAGGATGTTGAACCAGGTCCCATCTGCAGGTATGTGGCCCCACCATCGGTTGAGGTATTCCAGGTATCCGTGTTGGTCCCCATCGTTACGGTTACGGTGTAGACTGTTATCTGGTTTGCGAGGTTGTTCTTTATTATTATGCTGAAGTTTCCGTCGCTTGCCAGGTCCCAGTCAGTGGGTGCGCCGAGCGTTGTGAACCCTGTCGGTATCCTTCCCGTGTAAGTGGCCGGGTTGAATATTCCCAGCGCATAGAGCGCTGCCGCCACTATTATCACGATCAGAATTGCCCATCCATATGTCATTAGATATTCCATTGCTGATTGTGCTTTCTTCATGGACATCGTTTTATAATTATCAGAGGTTGTTTATAAAGGCGCTTTAACGTTGCATGGCTCGATTTCAAAACAGGTTCAGCGTCATTGCGAACCACATTATTACGGTCACGGCAGAGCCCCAGCCGAAGAAACTTATGGCAGGCGGCTTTTCCCCGCTGTAGTATTCCCACATCTTCAGCCTCGTCCCTATGCTTTCTATTATGAATCCGGCAGCTCCGGCCACGAGATAGACAATCAGGTAGTAGCTTATCCCATTGAGCAGCAGGTAATAAAGCACTATCGATGCCCCGGAAGTGTTGAGTATGATGCTGAATATCGTGAAATTCCTCTTCCCCGTGCTCTTCCTGCAGAAAGCATGCTCCAGTGCCCTCATGATTAATTTTTATCATGGCTCCCTTAATAATGGGCCTCAACGTCCCGGAAGCAAGCTTTTTATTCCGAAAAGCTTATATATAATAGATTTCCAATAACACTTAACTGTTGAAAGGTGTTAAGAGGGCCGCAATGTCTTCTGTTGTTATATCAGGAGCGGCCCGTGATAAGGAGGAACGATTATGGCTCAACCGATACCGCAGAACTATATGGCATATGACAGGACCATCGTTGTCTTTTCACCGGACGGAAGGCTGCTTCAGGTGGAGTATGCAAGGCAGATGGTGAAGAACGGGAGCACATCGATAGGCATCAGGATAAAGGACGGTGTGATTCTGGGCGCCATGAAGGGTCACATGCCCCTTGCTGTTGAGGAATCCCACAAGAAGATATGGGAGATAGATAACAGCGTGGCTGCGGTTAGTGCCGGCTCGCTTGCGGATGCAAGAAGTCTGATAGACATGGCCAGGGTTAAGGCACAGGTCAACATGATAACTTATGGTGAACCGATATCAATAAGCTCAATAACAAAGTACATATCAGACAGGAAGCATCTCGTGACGCAGTATGCCGGTGTCAGGCCATACGGCGTTGGCCTTCTCATAGGAGGAGCTGACAAGACAGGCCCCAAGCTGTTTGAGACAGAGCCTTCAGGCACGATGATAGAGTGGAAGGCGCAGGCAATAGGAAGGGGAGCTGACAAGGCCAAGAAGGTCCTTAACACTTCCTACAAAGACGGCATGGACCTGAAGGCAGGTGTTCAGCTTCTTGTCAAGGCAATGAAGGCAGGTGAGAAGAGCGTCAGTCTTGATAACATAGACGCCGTCTTCATTAAGAAGGGCCTGCTGGAGAAGGTAACTTTGAAGGCCACGAAGAAATAAATTAGGTGATATCATGATTTCTCTTGAAGAAGCGGTAGTGGCAAGGATTACGAGGGAACACTCTCATTTTGAGATTCTCGTGGACCCAGACCTTGCTATGGAAATGAAGAAAGGCGGGAAAGTCCCTATAGAGGACGTCCTTGCCGCAAGAGAGATTTTCAAGGATTCAAAAAAAGGAGAGAGAGCATCAGAGGAAGAACTTAAGGAGCACTTCCACACCACCAAGCCTCTTGAGGTCGCTGAATTCATAATAAGGCACGGAGAGATCCAGCTGACCACAGAGCAGAGAAGGAAGATGATTGATGAGAAGAAGAGGAAGATTGCGGACATAATCTCGAGGAACGGGATAGACCCCAAGACAAACGCGCCTCACCCGCAGCAGAGGATTCTCAACGCGATGGAAGAGGCGCACGTTCATCTGGACATCAACAGGAGAGCAGAGGACCAGGTGGAGGAGGTCCTGTCCAGGGTCCAGGAAATCCTTCCCATAAGCATGGAGAGGGTGGAAGTGGCTATAAGGATTCCCATGGAGTTTGCCGGCAAGGCGAGCTCTGTAGTGAGGGAGATGACGAAGATAAAGAGCGAGGAATGGAAGTCAGATGCATGGATAGCCGTCATGGAGATGCCCGCAGGGATGCAGGCAGAGATGCTTGACAGGCTGAATTCGCTGACCCACGGAAAGGTGGAATCCAGGATAGTGAAAAAGGTTCTGTAAAGATGCTAAAAGGAGTGATTACATGACAGATATGTTGAAGAACGACAGGGACGTTGTCGTCCCAGGAGACGAGATAATAAACAGCATGGACTACCTTCCCGGAAAGAACTCTTTCAGGAAGGGGAACTCGATATATTCCAAGAGGGTTGGTCTTGTAAGCATGCACGGGAGGGTTATATCCGTTATTCCCCTGTCCGGTGTTTACATACCAAAGGTCGGTGACATGGTCATAGGAAAGGTGAGCGAGATCCAGTCGAGCGGCTGGATAGCTGACATAAAATCCACTGACAGGGCATATCTCCCGGTTTCAGGAATCAGGGAATTCGTGGACACGGGAAAGACCGACATGTCAAAGATATACGCGGTCGGTGACATAATATATGCCAAGATAAACGTTGCAAACCAGAGCAGCCTGCAGCTTTCAATGATGGACCCCAGAACAAGGAAGTTCAATTCAGGAAGGATAATGCCGATAAGCCCGGCAAAGGTCCCGAGGCTTATAGGAAAAGAGGGCTCGATGATAAACCTAATCAAGAACAAGACCAACTGCAGGATAAATGTCGGCCAGAACGGCCTGGTCTGGTTCGAGGGAGATAAGGAGAATCTCGTGACAGAGTCCATAAGGATTATAGAAAGGGATGCGATATACGAGGGCCTGACAGACCGGATTTCAGAGCTCCTCGAAAAGGCATAAGGAGATGATGAAATGAAAAGAAAGGATGACAGGAAACCCGGTGAACTCAGACCTATTGTTGCAAGGGTAGGAGTGATACCCAGGGCAGACGGCTCGGCATTGTTCTCGATGGGCAGGACAACCGCGATAGCTGCGGTATACGGCCCGAGGGAGATGCATCCCAAGAGGATGCAGTCAGCTGACAGCGCTGTCCTGAAGACGATATACAGCATGGCGCCCTTCTCGACTTCGGAGAGGGTGAGGCCAGGCCCTTCAAGGAGGAGCCATGAGATATGCAAGGTCACGAGGCAGGCCCTAGAGCCCGCAGTCTTCCTCAAGGAGTTCCCGAAGGCAGGCATATACCTGTTCATAAACATAATAGAGGCCGATGCCGGAACGAGGACAGCAGGGATAAACGCTGCCAGCCTGGCGCTGGCCGATGCAGGTATTCCAATGAGGGACCTCGTAACTGCAGCCGCCGCCGGGAAGGTAGGGAACGATTACTTCCTTGACCTTGAGGGGAAGGAAGAGGATGAGACCAAGTGCGACCTTCCAATCGCGTACATGCACAACGAGAAGAAGATAACCCTGATGCAGATGGATGGTGACATCTCACCAAAGGATGCGAGGGGCGTGATTGATGCGGCAATAAAGGGATGCGAGGTGATATACGACATCCAGAAGAAGGCCCTCATGGAGAAATGGGGATACAAGAAGCCCCATGCCGCGGAAAAGAAAGAGCCTGCGGAAACAGGCGAAAAGGCAAAGCAGGCAAAGGAAAAGCCGGCCGAGAAGAAGGTTGAACCAAAGAAGGCCGAGCAAAAGAAACCTGCCCCGAAGAAATCAACCAAGAAAGAGGTGAAAAAATGATAGTCCAGAAAGAGCATTACAGGAATCTCATGCTCAATGGCATGAGGGTGGACGGAAGGAAGCCTGATGAGTTCAGGAAGATAGACGTTGAGATAAATCCCATATACAAGGCAGAGGGCTCTGCAAGGGTAAGGATAGGAGAGACAGACGTCATAGCAGGGGTCAAGATCGACGTGGGGACGCCGTTCCCTGACAAGCTCGATGAGGGAATCCTGATGGTGAACGCCGAGTTCTCACCTGTCGCTTCGCCTGACTTTGAGCCTGGCCCTCCGGGAGAGAACGCTATAGAGCTCGCCAGGGTCATTGACAGGGGCATAAGGGAATCCAAGACAATCGATAACAAGGAGCTCTGCATAAAGAAGGGTGAGAAGGTCTGGATGGTGATGGTTGACGTTCACATAATAAACCATGACGGAAACCTGATAGACGCCGCAGGCCTCGCAGCAATAACCGCGCTGCACAACGCAAGGATGCCCGAATACGATGGGGAGAAGGTAATCTACGATAAAAAGGTTAAAAAGCTACCGGTCAAATATAAGCCAGTTCCGGTCAGCTTAAACAAGATGGGAGACCACCTTTTCGTTGACGCCTGCATAGAGGAGGAAGAGGTGGCAGAGGCAAGGCTGACGGTCACGACGAAGGATGACGGCAACATAGTGGCCATCCAGAAGGGTGGCCCTGAACCGCTGTCTGCAGAAGAGATAGAGAAAGCCTTCGAGATTGCGGGCAGGATATCAAAGGATTTAAGAAAGCTGGTCAAATAATAGCACAGGTGGAGCATGGCAAAGACAAAGAAGGTAGGAGCAACCGGAAAGTTCGGGGCAAGGTACGGAAGGAGGGTCAGGCAGAGCCTCCTCAAGGTAGGAACGCAGAAGAAGTTCAGGTGCCCCGAATGCATGAAGTTGACCCTCCGCAGGGAGGTCAGCGGAATCTGGAAGTGCTCCAGGTGCGGGACGAAGATGGCAGGAAAGGCCTACCGTCCCGGTTAAGGAGGAAGAATGTATAAGTGTCTTGAGTGCGGAAGGGAAGTCGAGGTCGAGCTCAGGACAGCCAAGAAGATAATCTGCCCGTTCTGCGGCTACAGGATAATCAGGAAGGACAGGCCAAAGGTCGTTAAGAGGCTTAGGGCAAAGTGATTGGCATGGCAAGGTCTGAATATCTGTGTAAAGGGAACGTTGGCGGTATGCACGTAGATGTTTATCTAGATACTGCTTTCTGTGTGCCTTTCTTTCTTGATGGGAGTCACCGTGTCGATATAAATTCAGAAAACATTGGACATTTTGATGAAAAAACGCAAAAAGCACTGAAAGAGAGATTTTATTAAGGAGGGATGTTAGATGAACCAGGAAGACATGCTGAACAGCGTGGCAATGCAGCAGCAGCAACTGCAGGGCATAATGACGCAGAGGGAGGCCACGGGCCTCCAGATAATGGAGATAAAGAAGGCCCTGGAGGAGCTCGGTAAGACCAAGGAGAAGGAGGTGTACAAGGTGGCAGGCCCCATCCTGGTGAAGGCAGGAAAGGCAGAGGTCGTCAAGGACCTCAGGGAAAGGGAAGAGTCACTGGAGGTGCGCCTCAAGACACTCGAGAAAGAGGAGAAGAGGATAAAGATAAGGATAGACGACATAAAGGAGCAGCTGACTGCCGCTCTCAAGAAGGAAAGGAAGTGAACCAATGTCAAAGAGCGTGAGGATAAACGACCTTCTCCAGGAGATAATGGGAGACAGGGGAGTTCCGAGGAACATAAAGTCATCCTTAGAGGAATCCATAGGCATAATGGGGGGAACCGAATCAGAGGAGGAGAAGATTGCCTCTGTCATATCGATACTTGACGAGGCATCCACGGACCCGAACATAACCCTCCACACGAGGACCAAGATATGGAACATGGTCTCTGTCCTGGAGAGCATAAAGAGCGAGTAGCTGGGTTACCTACTACTTTAAAAATCTAACTGCTTACATTATACTATTGCAGTAATGTATCAAGGAGGGTTCAGTATGGCAAGGCTAAACATATTTTCCAGGAAGAACGAGGACCTCGATGAGTTCGCAGGAGACGAATACATGGAAGTCAATGTCATGGATTCCGCTGAGAGAAGGCCGGGCAAGATAGGCATAAGGATAGAGAGCCTCGATGAGTTCTCTGACACCGACAGGGTCCTCAGGCAGGTAAGGGAGGGGACGGTCGTCTTCCTCAAGATAAAGGGCCTGCGCGAGAAGGACATGGGCGACCTCAAGAGGGCGGTAGAGAAGCTCAAGAAATCCATCGCCGCAAACAGCGGAGACATCGCAGGCGTTGAGCAGAACTGGCTAATCCTCACGCCTCACTATGCCACTGTGCACAGGTGAGGTACCCCTCCCTGTAACTTTTTTATTTTCAGCAGTCAGGACAGGCTCTATCCCTCGCTCTTGATTATTTTCAGGATATCGGTTAACTTGTCAATTACGTATCTTGCGTTTGACAAATCACCGCTAATGGGTGATTTGAAGCCAATCGTTATCATTCCAAGTTCCTTGGCCTGGTCCAGTATGTCAGGCATGTCATCAATGCATGCCATTTCATTTGTTCCACAACCCGCTTTCTTGGTGGCCAGATGCAATGCTTCTGGATGCGGTTTCTGGTTAATTACGTCGTTCCCTGAAACCACGAAATCGATGAATCCTTCCAGGCCGAACCTCTGGGATGAATCATCGATGACCTTTCTCGGCTGCCCGCTCACTATACCCACTGTAATTCCCATACCCTTCAATCGTTCGAGCACGTGCTCCGCTCCCCTAATTGGTTTTACCAGATGCCGGTATTTTTCAAACCTTTTTTCATGTATTGGATGGACCTTCTGCAAGTCCTCCTCCTTCACTCCGTATTTTCTGAAAAGTATTTTCCAGTCCTGCCTGATTTCACTGAGCCAGGTCCGCAGGGATATCTTTTCACCACCCAGCTCAACGATTGTGTCAATATCCGCGAGTGCAGAGGCTTCTATCTCGTCAATCAGGACCCCGCTCCAGTCAAACAGGACAGCCTTTATCATGGGGTTTAATTATCTTTAGGATATAACAGCTTACTTAAGCCTGATGGCTTCCTCGGTGCGGGAAAACTTAAATAGTTTAGAAGAAAATAAGCCGCATGCATATAGATGAAATACTTCCTGTTACCAGGACAGAAGTGGGCTATACCATGCGTCAGGGTGCAGTCATCGGCCACGATTCTGACGAGTTCGCGGGCCTGAGCTCTGGCGGAAGGAGCATACTTGATGGAAGAAAAAGGCATAAAGGAGTAGACCCGCTTGGGTATATAACAGAAAGGGTTTATCAGAATCCGATAGAAACAATAGATATCCATGTGGAAGAGCCGCCTGACCTGAAACATGAAAGAGATGCATTCGAAAGAGGAGAGTTGGTGGAGTTAAAGGATTATGTAGAGGGTACGCCCTTCGGAACCATGCTTGAGTACCAGGCAAAAACGACCAAAAGCGTGTTCGAAAGGATATCGGACAGGTATGGGGAGCTGAATCTGACCCCGCCATTCTATTTTAATTCAATCACTAAAATTCCGGGCATGAGATATAATGGAAGAAGCGTCTATTCAGTATCATCAACAATCCCGGAAGAATGGGCCGACATGAGGATAAGCGAACTCTATTTATGCATGGCCCTTATGGGAAGCACAGACCCTGATAAAATCATGAGGATGAATGGGGATGTATCCAAAGCGATAGGGTTCAACGTGAAGCAGCTCTATCATGAAGGTATCATGCCGTTTCTGGAATCTGACATCCCTTCTGAGATAATTTGCGGCATGAGCCATTATTCATACCTGCAGAACTATGTCCTTTTCCCGCTTGACAATCAGCATTACGGGGTTTCTGTTGTTGATGTATCTTCATCCTCTGACATAGAGCCGGAACAGAGAAGCATCGATAGATATGCAAGGGTTTTAAACAGGACAGCCGGCCAGAACATGCGGACCTGGCTTTTCCCGCCAAATCTTATCGGGGATTTGGTTGCGATGAGGAATTTCCCGCATGAGCATTATACTGCATTGGAATCTGCTGTTGTGCATGCCTTTGAGTATTTAAGAAAAGAGGTTTTCAGGGCCGGTCTCAAACTCCCTGGTTTCTTGGATTCTTCCGGACTCTATAAAACAATCCGTGAAAATTTCTGGAAGGGATTCGTATCAAAAAAGCACAGCTTTCTTGACGCCCCTGCCATTGATGAGGTTCTGGGCGATATTGAGCATGATGAATTCATGGAA
Organism: uncultured archaeon; assembly: GCA_964389315.1. Lineage (GTDB taxonomy): Archaea > Aenigmatarchaeota > Aenigmatarchaeia > QMZP01 > QMZP01 > CAYMDJ01. Next base: position 4,157 of record CAYMDJ010000027.1, on the reverse strand, counting down.
AGGTTTGAAACCCTGAAAGAAGATGTAAAGAAAGATAGGGAGAAATACGTGCCAAGAGGTTTTAATCCTGACGTGTTTCTCTGCCTTCACGGGGCAAACGTGCCCAAATAGCAACGGGATAGCTACTTAAGCCTGATGGCTTCCAGGTTCTTGGGAGCTATGGTCTCTGACCTGAAGTTCTTGTGCGCGTCCCTGGCGAACTCCAGGCACTTTGCGTTCTCTCCGTGGCCAGTGATTATCCTCTCCGGCCTCGAAGGAAGGCGGTGTATGAAGTTCATCAATTCTCTCCTGTCCCCGTGGCCTGAAAGCCCGCTCACGGTCTCTATGTCAAGTTCTAATCTTAGCGTTTGGGTCCTGCCCTCCCCGTATATTGGAACCTCCCTCCAGCCCTTCTGTATCCTCCTTCCGGGCGTCCCCTCTGCCTGGTAGCCTACGAAAATTATCATGTTCTTCTTGTCATGCGCGAATGCCTTCAGGTACTCGATTGCAGGCCCCCCTATGAGCATGCCCGAGGTCGCAATGACTACCCCCGGCTTGCCGTCGTCTATGATTTCGTTCCTCTCCTTGGGGGCGACCTTCCTGAACAGCTCTGCGGTGAAGGGGTTCTTTCCCCTGTGGAAGATGTCCCTCTGAACCTGCCTGCTCATGTATTCCGGGTATGCGGTGTGTATGGCGGTCGCGTCCCATATCATCCCCTCGAGATAGACAGGATACTGTAAATTGTTCTGGGCGAGTATGGCCATTATCTCCTGGCCCCTTCCGACAGCGAAGCTGGGTATCAGGACCTTCCCTCCCCTCTTCATCACGGTGTCTATGAGGGAGAGTATCTTCTCCTCAGACTCCCTCCTGCTCCCCCACCTGTCCTTTGCCGAGCCGTAGGTCGTTTCTATCACCAGGGTTTCTACCCTCTGGAAATCTGTTGAAGCGGGGTCGAACAGCCTCGAGGGCGCGTATTTCATGTCGCCGGTGTAGAGTATGTTGTGGAGGCCCTCGCCCACATGGAGGTGCGTGAGGGATGAGCCCAGAAGGTGGGCAGATGGCTGGAACGTCAGCCTCATGTCCTGGGTGATGTCAGACACCTCCCCATAATCCAGCGAAATCGAGTGTTTGACCATCTTCTCGACCGCCTTCTTGGGATAGGTATCCTTCCCGTTCTTCTGGCACACGTCAATGTAATCCAGGCACAGCAGGGTTGCCAGGTCCCTGGTGGGTGGCGTGCAGTATAAGGGCCCTGTATATCCCCTGTCATAAAGCCATGGTATGTGGCCGCAGTGGTCGAGGTGTGCGTGAGAGAGAATTATGGCATCGAGCTTCTCCATATCAAATTCGGGAGCGTCGAGGTACGGTCCGGCGTCGTTCGAGACGTCGACCCCGCAGTCCAGCATCACGGATGAGCTGTTCGTCTGGACGAGAATGCAGCTCCTTCCCACCTGGCGGAAGCCCCCGAGGGTGGACATCCTTATCCACTCCTTGTTCTTGTCAATCTCCAGCTTCTCGTTTATCTTCATCCCTATCTTGTTGAGGAACTTCTTCCTGTAGTCAATCTCGCTGTGCAGGAGGTTTCTCACTGCCCTGACTATGTCAGAATTTATCACAGGGGCGCGCTCAATCTTCGGCAGCCAGAAGGTCTTCTCCTTTATCTTCCTGAAGGTCTCCCCGCCCTTGCCTATCACGAGGCCGGGCTTCTGGGATTCTATCACGACCTTGCCGAGCTCTGGCTCGAAATATATGGCCTTTATGCCGGCATCCTCTGGGACAATCTTCTCTATCTCCTTCTTTGCCTTCTCGGGGTCCATCGTTATTGTAAGGTCAGGCCTTACCTCAACCCTCTTCTTCAGCTCCTTCACGATTGAGCGCACGGAATTCTCGCTGGTCCTGAAGAAGTCCTTGTTCTTTGTGTACAGGACAATCTCAGAGCCCTCGAACTTGACCTCTGTTATGCTCGCATCCTGAGGTAGCTTTTTCTCGAGTTCCTTTAGAATGCTCATTCAAAACACTTCGAAACGTAATCGGCTAATCAATTAGATAAGTATTTGTTGACCTCGCTGTCGCTGATCCTGCGGAATCCCTTCGAGTCTATCACCACAAGGTCTATCCCTGACCCTCCCGAGGCAATGTCCCTCTTCGTGGCTGCATGGATTGCCCTGGCGACCAGCCTCTTCAGCTCGTCGGTGCTCATGCCCTTCTTGAACTTGTCCTCCAGCACGCCGAGCGCCATCACAGAGCCCGAGCCGGTTGCAAAGTATTCCTTCTCCTCTGACGTCCCTCCTACGGGGTCGAACGAGAACAGGCCGGGCTTGTCGTCATACCCGCCAACGATGAGCTGGACTATGTATGGATAGAACCTCCTCGAATACAGTATGTTTGCCACGAGGTTTGCTGCCCCGGTTATGGTTATCTTTGAGCCCTCCTTGAGCTCATAGAGACGGAATTCGGCCTTTATGTATCTCTCCAGGGCCTGTGCGTCCCCGCTGACGCCTGCTATGGTCATCCCGACGTGGTCGTCGAGCTGGAAGATTTTCTTGCTGTCCTTTGACGCGACCAGGTAGCCCATCGTTGCCTTCCTGTCAGCGCCGAGGATTACGACATCGGCTCCGACTGCTCCGACTGTTGTAGTTCCTGTCTTCAGTTTCTCTATCTTTTCCGTGTCCATAGAATCAGCTTAATTTAATATAAGCAGTCTTATTTATAAAATTATCTATTTAAAGCTTCCTCCTTCTTCTTTCCTGCTATCCTGCTCAGTAGGACAGAAAGGTCAAGCTCATACTTGCCAGGTCCCATCCTTATCACTATCGGTTTCTGGTTGAAAAGATTGGTAACGTCTATCTCGTACTTCCCGGGCTTCACCACCCTTATCGCCTCGAGGTCCAGCACGACGGTCTCGTCCTCGTCAACCTCTTCTGGTATGATTTCCCTGATGTCCCTCTCTATCTCGTCTATCTCCTTGGGCGTGAGCTTCCTCAGCTCTTTATCTGCCTTGTTGAGGACGTCCTGCCTTATGTAGAAGAAGAACTTGGAGCCGCACACGTCGCACCCGGCGACAAGGCTCGGTGAATCGTCAGGATGTATCTTTCCGCATCTCGTGCACTTGTTGGGCATCCAAAAACCTCAGAATCCTATAAGTATACAAGGAGCTCTTCAGGGTTCCTCTTTATCTTCTGGACGAACTTAGCAGGGCCGATGATGGTTATACCCCTCTTCTTCCCTACCATCCTCTCGACGAGGGCGTTCTTTATCTTCTCCATCCTTCCCCATTCCGCCTTCTTCCGGAAATCGAGAGATGACAGCTCTATGCCGGAGAAGCCGTCTGACACCCCCTTCATTGTTTCCGCTATGAGCTGGGCCTCCTCCTTCGCGTTGAGCTTCGCGTCTATTATTATCAGGGTCTTCTCGTGGAGGTCCCTGATGAGCCTGCCGAACTTCTGCTCCTTTACCTTCTCGTACGGGACAAGCTTTATCTTAAGCATCTAGAGCTCCTTAATCAGGTGGCTGTAGAAATCCTGTATGTTCTCACCCTTCTTTGCGGATATCCCTATTATGGGATACTTGGGGAATGCGTTCCTTATCCTCGCGAGGTTCGAGCCCCTGAGGTCTGTCTTGTTTCCCACTATCAGGACGGGTATGTTTCTCGCGTCCAGGTTCCCGAGTATCGTGATGTTGACCTGGTTTATCGGGTCTTTAGTAGAATCCAGCACCACCAAAACCATGTCCATGCTGTCCAGCCATTTTATGGACTCTATAACCCCCTTCGTGGCCTCCCTCGCCCTTTCCTTGGCAACCGCCTTCTTCAGGCCTGCCCTCACGAAGTCCTCGAAGTCTATCTTCGTGGCTATCCCTGGCGTGTCTATCAGGTTGAACGTGAGGGACTTGCCGTTGTTCTTTATCTTCACCCTCTCCTTCATCTGTATCTCCCTGGTCTCGTGGGGTATGGCAGACACTCTACCCATCTCCTCCCCGAGCCAGTCCACGCATATCCTGTTGGCTAGGGTGGTCTTACCCGAGTTCACGGGGCCGTAAAGACCTATCTTGACGTCCCTCTTCCTCCTGAACAGCGACCTTATAATCAGAACAAGCCCGTTCCTCATCCTTCTAATAACCATTACCCATCACACCTATCTCATAATTGTATAACAGATATTTAAAACTGAATTACTCCC
>CAYMDJ010000026.1:0-12925 GCA_964389315.1 uncultured archaeon | reverse complement strand
CCGGATAATAAAAAGGGGGTTCTGATGAAGAGAAGAGTCGTGATAATGGGTGCTGCCGGAAGGGATTTCCACAACTTCAACCTCTGCTTCAGGAACAACGGAGGGTATGAGGTTGTCTGCTTCACAGCGGAACAGATACCCGACATAGCAGATAGGAGATATCCGCCAGAACTTTCGGGAAGGCTCTATCCAAGGGGCATACCAATCCACCCCGAGTCTGACCTTCCAGAGATAATCTCAAACAAAAGGATAGACATGGTCGTGCTTGCCTACTCCGACCTTCCCCACATGGAGGTGATGCACAAGGCAAGCCTGGTGAACGCCCTGGGGCCCGACTTCGTCCTGATGGGAACGGGAAGCACGATGCTCAAGTCAAGCAAGCCCGTGATAGCCGTAACCGCCGTGAGGACCGGCGCTGGAAAATCCCAGACCACCAGGGAGATATCCAGGATTCTCAAGTCGCTTGGGAAGAGGGTCGCCGTCGTCAGGCATCCAATGCCCTACGGGGACCTCAGGAAGCAAATCTGCCAGAGGTACGAGAAATACGAGGACCTTGACAAATACGACTGCACAATCGAGGAGAGAGAAGAGTATGAACCCCTGATTGAGGACTCTGACCTGCTCTTCGCAGGGGTTGACTACCAGAGGATTCTGAAGGAGGCAGAGAAAGAGGCTGACGTCATAATCTGGGACGGAGGAAATAATGATACGCCCTTCTTCAAACCAGATCTCCACATAGTCATGGCAGACCCCCACAGGCCAGGTCACGAGCTTTCCTTCTATCCAGGCGAGACCAACCTCAGGATGGCTGACGTCATAATCATAAACAAGGAAAGGACAGCCCCGAAGAGCGGCATCAAAATGGTGAAGGAGAACATAAAGAAGGTCAATCCGTCCGCCATGGTTATAGACGCAGCATCCGTGATATCGGTCAGTGACCCCTCCCTCATTCGCGGGAAGCGCGTCCTTGTGATAGAGGACGGTCCCACCCTCACCCACGGCGGCATGGCCTACGGGGCAGGAACGATTGCCGCCAGGAGGTTCTCTGCCAGGCCGGTTGACCCAAGACCATATGCTTCCGGCTCCATAAAAAAACTATTCCGGAAATATCCCCACCTGGGGAAGGTCCTGCCTGCAATGGGCTATTCTGACAAGCAACTGAAAGAGCTCCAGAAGACCATCAATTCTGCGAAATGTGACGCCGTCATAATAGGAACACCGATAAGGCTCAGCAGGATAATCAGGATAAACAAGCCCGTGGTCAGGATACGCTACACTCTGGAGGAGATAAGCAGGCCAGACCTCGACCAAATAGTTGCCCGCTTCCTTCGTGGGGTTAGAAAAGCTTCTCAGCGCAGGCGACTTCCTTGACAGGGCTGCATATCACGACAACATCGCCCTCCAGGACCTTCTGGTCAGGCCTGGGCTTTATGAACTGGCCGTCCCTGAATATCCCTGCCATGGAGAACTCGTGCTTGTCGAAATCCTTAACCCTCTTGTTAGCTATCTGAGACTTCTTCCTGACGGTCATCTCAAACACCTCTGCCTTCTCGCCTGCCACGAAGCTTACCAGCCTCTTGCTCGACTCGTCCAGTATTCTCTTGAAGGAGAGTATCGCAGAGGTCGTGGTGTTTATGCTGGCGGTTATCCCCAGCTTGGTGAATATGTTCTCATTAGAGGAATCCACTATCCTCGATATTATCTTCGGGACCTTGAAGTCCTTTGCAATCTCGCAAATCATCAGGTTGGTCTTGTCATCCCCTGTCAGCACGATGACCGCGTCGCACTTCTCTATGTTGCCGTCCTTCAGAATCTTCCTGTCGGTCGCGTCACCCCTGAGGACGAGTGCGTCGAGCTTCTCCCCGAGCTCCTCTGCTATCTTCTCGTTCCTCTCCACTATGACTACGTCATACTTCTCATTGACGAGAAGCTCTGAAAGCTTCTCACCTATCCTTCCCCCCCCGACGATTATTACCTTCATACAAACCTGTATTATTTATTAAGAAGACAAACATATTAATATTGGTTTCTATGACATGGATCCAGGACGTCACCAAAAGGTCACTCTCTCCCAAGCCGCCGGTCCTCGGAGGGCGCTCGGAAAAGCTGGACAAGGTAAGCTTTGACGATCTCGTATTCGTGCCTGCCCAGCTCGCAAGGAGGCCCTATGACTACTTCAGGGACAGGATAGATTCATCCGTTGTCCTCGGGAAGACCAGCAAGAAGCCAATCACGGTCTCGATGCCCATAGTGGCTGCAGGCATGTCCTTCGGCGCGCTCAGTAAGGAGGCCAAGATAGCCATAGCAAAGGCCAGCGCTTCCGTAGGGACCTGGACCAACACCGGTGAGGGGGGCATGCTCCCTGAGGAGAGGAAGGAAGCGAAGATACTCGTTGCCCAGTATTCGACCGGAAGGTTCGGCGTTGATGATGAATACCTAAATTCAGCGGACGCGATAGAGATAAAGATAGGCCAGGGAGCAAAGCCAGGCCAGGGAGGCCTCCTTCCCGCGAACAAGGTCACTGACGAGATAATGAAGGTGAGGAAGCTCAAGGCAAGGAAGGACGTCCATTCCCCGCCTGCCCACCCGGACATAAAGACCCCTCTCGACCTGAGGAAGAAGGTTGCCTGGCTCAGGAAGAAGACCGGAGGGAAGCCCATAATAATAAAGCTCGGCGCAGGCGACGTTGAGAAGGACGTGAGGATTGCCGTGAGGGCGAACCCGGACATGATAGCGATAGATGGCCTCTGCGGCGGGACGGGTGCCGCGCCCGAGGTAATGCTTGATGACTTTGGAATCCCGATAATCCCCGCGATTGTCCAGGCAAGGTCTGTCCTCAGGAGGATGAGGGCGAAGCAGGAGCTCATCGTTGGCGGGGGGTTAAGCTGCGGGGCTGACATGGCAAAGGCCCTGGCGCTCGGCGCTGACGCAGTCTTCGTAGGCTTTCCATTGATGATTGCCATGGGATGCAAGTACTGCAGGCTCTGCTACAAGGGTGAATGTCCCATGGGTATCGCTACCCAGGACCCCGTCAAGAGGAAGAACCTCAACGTGAGCAAGGCAGCAGAGGGCGTTGCCAACTACCTCCGCAACTGCAATGAGGAGATAAAGATGGTCGCTGCCGCTACCGGCAGCAATGGCGTCAAGGACCTCACGACAAACGACCTCCGCGCCCTGACATTCAGCATGTCAAGGATAAGCGGCATAAGGCTTGTGGGAGATTAATTATCCACCCGCTCCTTCATGGTTATATATACATTTCATGACAAATAATATACAATGTGGCGCAAAATAACGCTCCTGCTACCGCTGGTTCTCATCATAGTCACGTCAGGCTGCACTCTCCCGGGAGGATTCTGCATACCCGGCTTTCCGTGCGCCCCGGCACATGAAGAGGAGCATGACGTCTATGTCATAAGCAGCCTGAATGCCTTCCCGAAAGAGGTCTCTCCAGACCAGGACCTCCGCCTGGTTGCCATAGTGGAGAACAAGGCAACGAGAGCCCTGGAAGGTGGCGACAGCAAAGTCACGGTTGAACTTTACGATTACTGCGAGGGCCTCTTCACTACAGATGAAAGCAGAAAAAACCAAGAAATAGGGCTTATTCCAGGCGAGAAGGCAGAGGTGTTCTGGACTCTCCACTCCAATGAGAATACCAAGCTGGTTTCCACATGCAAGCTCAAGATACGCGCAAAATACAAGTACACAACGAACAGCGTCACCCAGGTGTTCCTTATAGATTACGCCGAGATGCAGAGGCAGCTAAACGAGGGAACCTTCAAGGAGGAGGCCTCCCCCTACTCAGGAAGCTTCGGTCCCCTGAAGCCATACCTCACGGTGGAGGACACCCAGCCAATACCTGTCCCGAGCGACAAAGAAGAGGTCAGCACTGTATTCGGCTTCCAGATAAAGAACAAGGGTAACGGATTCCTCACAACCTGCAATGGTGAGGATGAAGAAGGCCAGAATCCTGGGATAACCTCTAAAAACATTGCGATAACCGCCCAGGGCGGGGGGGCCGACAAATTACAGACACAGCTGAATGATGGGATAGACAAGCTCAACAACAAGAAGCTGATTCTGATAGGCAAAGAATCACCGAAGCTAATCCTTCAGGTCAATGACTGGAATGTCGGTAACATTCCCATAAAGACGACCAAGGTAATAGAGACCACAATAAATGACTACTGCTATGAGTTCCGCAAGGAGATTGACGTCAAGGTCCAGCCAAAGGTCTGATTCCCCTGAAAACCCGCGGAGAGAAACAAGCTTATAAGTTATTTGCTACCAATTATATAGTAATGAAAGCCAAAACACATGACCTTGGTTTGATTCTCCTGCTGGCCCCGTTAGCCGTTGTTGTGATGATTTCCGGGTGCACAGGAGGCGATACAGGCGTCTCTTTCGGCAACGGCATTGTCATAACCGGATGGGAGCCCGATTTCACCTCGGTGGAGTCAGGGGAGCCCGTGGGACTACAGCTCAAGATACAGAACACAGGAAGGGCGGACGCAGAGAATGTGGTTGCCCAGATAATAAACATAAACATGGACGACTGGGGAACGGGCTTCGGCTGGTTCGGTGATGAGAAGGATTTCGGGACGCTGGTCGCTCCTGACGAGCAGACCGGGACGCCCGGCCAGACAGAGACGACCATATGGAACCTCGAGGCACCAGAGCTTCCAGAGGGCATGAAGTTCAACTATCTGCCTATGGTGAGGGTCACATATGACTACAAGACAAAGGCCGTGAAGCCCATAATCCTTGTCACGACAGAGGAGCTCAGGAGGCTGGTGCAGAAGGGCATGACGCTATCTGGTGAACCAACGACTTACACAGAAGGCCCCCTTTCGATTGAGATAAGGACAGGAAACTTCGTGAAGACAGGCGATGTTGACCAGGAGTTCCCGATATACATACACATAACAGATATCGGAGGTGGCTATGTCATTCCCTCCTCTGGATTCTGGGGAACCGGATGGTGGGGCAGTGACGACGAGTGGGCCCCAGTGGAGATGACAATCACCCTGCCTGATAGGATGTCCCTTTCGAGCGAGGGAAGCGAGCTCTGCAGCACATCAGGAGAGACAATAGAGCTCTGGAAGGGGCAGACAGCCGACATAACCTGCAAGGTGAGCGTCGACGACCCGCCTGACGTGAGGGAAGAGGGGCTGATACAGGTAGAACTGGAATACACCTATTACACTGATGCATCAACATCCGTAGAGGTCATAGGAACAGAAGAAGGCGGCTGGTGGTAGGGTCGCCTTTCCCTTGATTTTTGATATTTTAAGCTTAAACTACATAATATTATCATGTCCCCCAAAGGAATCCCGATTCTGTTAACGTTACTGGTGTTGGTATCAGGCTGCACATTCTCTGGCTCTGCGGTAGAGACGGGCAACGGCGTTATAATAAAGGAGTTTGCCCCCACCTTTACCGAGATTTACCCGACAGAGCCGGTAACCTTCAACCTGAAATTCAAGAACGTGGGCTCTGTGATGGCAGAAGGGGTATTCGCGGAAATCCTCGGCATAGACAGTGACTGGTATGACAGCTCCTTCACTACAGGAGGACCATGGCTTTATAATGAAAAGCTGCCTGACCAGGCGGCCTGCAGATACAACCAGGAGCACGGAGACCTCCTCCCACCCAACGAGCAGTACGGGACAGAAGGTGAGTCAATGACCTGCACCTGGACATACAGGGCACCGGACATACCAGACGGAACGAACACTGTATATGACGTCTGGGCAAGGGTCTTCTACACCTATTCAACCATCACCATAAAATCAATAACAGCAGGCTCCCAGGCAGAAATAAGGAAATATATTGACCAGGGGAAGCAAATCCCCATATCAACCGTTAGCACGACGAACTCACCAATCCAGCTCTCCATCAGCATCCTCGAGCCGATTAGGTATTGGGAGGACACCACAGAGATACCTATAAGGATAGGAATAAATAACGCCGGAGGAGGGACGCCATGCAAGAAGGGCCAGTGCGAGGACAGGGAGCGTTTCGAGGAGTCCTGGGGCAAGGTCACCGTAAGGGTAGGTCTCACTGATGGGATGAATCTCCTCGATGACTGCTCGGAATTCGAATCAGGCAAGGATTTGCTGATACTCCCGAACGGGGAGAATTCGGTCGTGTGCAAGCTCGAGCTCTCAGACCTCGGCGGAGAGGGCTTTGAGCAGAGGATGATGAGCCTCAGTGCGGAATACAGCTACTTCATCGACGCGCAGACCAGCATAAAAATCATCTGATCAGAAGTCCATTATACTCTTCTGTCTGCCCTCTGACTTTTCAGTCACGCCCGTTTTCACAGGCTCCCCCCCGAACAGAGGCTTTCCATATTCACCGTCATAGCCTGGCTGCATCCTGACGTTCCCGTTCCTGACCTTTACTATGGCCTCCGCTATCTTCGGGTCCACGACCCTTGCCATCTCCTGCTGGCCTGCCCCGAGCAGGACGTTGTATTCAGAACCGAATGCCCTGACCAGCTTCTCATGCTCCTGCCATACCTTCTTTGAGGCAACCATGCTAGAGCCCTTCATTGCAGCGATTATCTCAGAAAGCGGGATGAGACTCTTGAATGGAACCGCCCCCGCGGGCCTGAAGCCCTCCTCCCTGTCCGCGAGCTCCTCTACCCTGTGGAGCACGCCGATTGTGAGGGGTTTCCTGCACACAGGACAGACCTTCCCGGCCTTTATGGAATCCCTGGGGTTCATGCAAACTCCACAGTTCCTGTGCCCGTCGAGGTGATATTTTCCCTCCTCAGGGAAGAATTCAAGCGTCTGCGCCAGGCCTTCCCTTGTCCTTATGGATTTTATCACGCTACCGTAAGTCAGCTTTTTCAGGTCAAGCACGGTGGCTTCCCTTCCCAGCCTCCATGGCCACGCTGAATGGGAGTCGGAAAAGGAAACGAGCGTATACTTATCAAGCGAAGACATTCTCCAGTTCATTGCAGGGTCAGACGAGAGGCCCGTTTCCAGTGCGTGTATGTGTTTCACCTGGTCGCCGAAGCATTCCTCAATGGAATCGAACCCTGACTTGCTTCCAAGAACCCCGAACCATGGGGTCCACGCATGCGCCGGAATAATCTCAATATCCCTGGATATCGACATCAGTTTCTCAGCCATCTCAACAGAGCTGAACCCGAAGATTGGCCGGCCGTCATAATCAAGTCTCCCCCTAGTCAGAAGCCACTCGTTTACCTGCTCAACGACATCAAAGCCCGGTGCAAGCAGGACGTGATGGACCCTCCTTCCCCTCCCATCCTGCGTGTATATGAGGGATATCTCTGCGGAAAGAAGGAAGTTCATGCCGTTGTACTGGTATATCCCCTCATCCCCTGAACCAGACAGCTTGCCTTTCAGTTCCCTCAGCCAGCCGGGGTGGGTGAAGTCACCAGTCCCGAGGAGGTTGACCCCCTTCACCTTCGCGTATTTCGAGAGCTCCTCCACGTTCATCTGACCAGAGGTTGCCCTGCTGTAATGGCTGTGTATGTGCAGGTCGCTAATCACCCTCATATGGGGATTATAATAGAAACAGATATTAAAAACTCACTCTTCCTTTCTCTTCCGCTTCTCCTCTTCCTTCAACCTCTTCTCGTTCTTATCGACCCACTTCTCTACTTCCCTGGCAGCCCTGTCATCATTCCCCACACCGGACGTGTTCCCGACGCCCACTATTATGATGTTGTCGCCCTTCCTTGTCCTCTCAAGGCTCCTCTTTATCGACTTCTTGACCTCCGGGATTGCGTCTTTTATGGCCTTCCTCATGGGTGTTATGGCCTCCTCCTGGGACATCTTGACCACTATCGAGTCCAGCGGGATTCCCTTCTTCACGACCATGTCCTCTATGAGCGTCCTCTCGACACCGGGTCCTCCCATCGCTACTCCAACTCCCTCTGCCAGAGAGCCGGTCTTCTCACCCTGCAGCTTTGCCGCCGCATCGACCGTTATGACCCTCGCAATCTTGTTCCTCTTTATTATCTTCTCCACGGCCTTCCCTGGAGAACCTATCCTTCCTCCGGGCCCTCTGGCCTTCAGGATGAAAATATTCCTGCCATCCATCCTGATTTTCGCCATCAGTATCTCATCCTCTATCTCCGTCACCTTCGCGTTCCCTATGATGTCTGCCGCAACCAGAGGCCCTAAACCGTCACCTATCACCTCTCCCTTGGAGAGGGATTTGGTTCCCTTGAACATGGCCTTCGCTATCTTCTCTATCATCGGGAGCTGCATCTGGAGGACCATGGCTATCTGGATGTTCTTGGTCTCCCTCACCATCTCCACATAATGCCGCACTATCTTCGATATCTCGTGGACGGTTATCCCTCCGGCAAGGCCCATCTCTATGTTAGCCTTCTTCTCGGAATCCGCCTTGGGAGCTACCTGGCTCACGAAATACCTGAACCTGTCCCTCTGTCCCTTCAGTAGATGGTCCAGCTTGGGCACGTAACCATACGGGTCGAGACCAACCGGCTGTATCATGAAGAACTCAAAGAACCTGCTGACAGAATCCTTGAGCCTCTTATCGGGTTTGTTAGATATGGTCTTTATGACGAACTCCTTTGACTTGTCAGACATGCCCTCCAGATCCCTTGCGACCCTCTCGAGCTTCCACATTATCTGCGAGACCATTATCCTCGGGTAGAAGAAGAAGAATATTATGATGAACAGGAACCACACTAACCACGATACCCAGTCTCCCCCCGGCATAAGCTGGAAAAGCTCCATCAAAATCCTCTTAATCTATTGACGCATCCCTGATTTAAAGGTTTTCTTCCTGGCCAAAAACACTATCTCATCACCAAACGTTTTTGGCAGAAGCCGTTTTGGTATAATCCTTTTGCCGCTGCCCGTGTAAATCCCCGTCGACTCAACTGATTTTACATCAAAACCGTTCGAAACGAGCAGCCTCCCCATCTCCTCTATGTTATAATCCCTGACATGACCCATGTAGGGGTTGTTCTCGTAGTTTCTGTCATACATGGAATCAGCCCTTGCGGCTGTTGCCGGGATTTTTCCCAGCATCCACCCAATCCTCCTCCTCAATGACACTGCATTAGGAACAGATATCAGCAAATACCCATCCATCTTCAATACCCTTCTTACCTCGCCCAGGAACCTCTTTGATTCAGGTATGTGTTCTATAACATCCCCTGCAATGCATACGTCAACGGTTCCTGTCTCGAGCGGTATGGCCTTTGAGACATCTGCCACCATATGGGGTCCTGTCTTTCTGGAGCAGTCTATCTTTATTGCATTGCCTTTGAGGAAATCCGATATTGCAGGCTTGCCGCATCCAACGTCCACTATCAACGGCTTCTCCAGAGCCAGCCCAGAAACCATTCTCAGGTGTATCTTAAACCTATCTCTCGTGTCATCCGGCAGATTAACCAAAATCCAAATCACCTTTCAATTTTCAATATTGAGGCCTGTTAGGCACCCGAACTATTTTAATATTAAACCACAAATATAAAGTGGTTTCCATGCTTGACTGGAAGATTCTCGCAGCCTCCTTCGCAGCGCTCCTTGTAGTATCCTCCATCCTGATAGGAGGGCTGGGGTTCACAGACATAGTGGACAACATAAAGGAGTGGCTGGGAGGCTCACCCTTCGGTGGGATTGTTGACTTCCCTGAGGCAGGCTCGAAAGAGGCAACCGTAATAATATACGCTACCCCCTTCTCATTCTCCCCCGACGACCCCATAAACGCTACAATAGGGGGCGCTTCCATAGAGGGCTTCTCCGGAATCGTCTCCGCAGACTTCGAGGAGCTTTCGCTGACGTTCTCGACCGAAGGCTTCAGGTTGAGCTTCCCAATCTCGAACATAACGCTGGATGTCTCAGTTGGAAGGCTGGAAATCACGAACTCTGATTTTGCAGTAAAGGACGGCGAGCTTGAGACCTCTGCAGAGAACGGCACACTGGAGATATCCGACTTCGTGGGTAGCATGGAATTCAGGGACACGAGAGCAACGCTTACAGGAAACTTCACCATGGTCAAGGGCAACGGCAAGCAGATTATCTAGTGACCCTCTGGGAAACATTTATATTTGTTTCACCTTTATTATCATAACCCTTTAGCACGTGCCTTAGTAGCTCAGCAGGTAGAGCGATCGGCTGTTAACCGATAGGTCGCTGGTTCGAGTCCAGCCTAAGGCGCCTAAACCTTTTACAACTAAGGGTTTCGCCAGTTAACCACATGGCAGATAACATTGGCGAATCCCTGTTTGTGATAAAAGGTTTAATCCAAAACAAACACATAAAAACTAAAAAACATAATATCCAATCTAACGGATTGGGACGGTAATCCTTCATACTAAGGACCGCAAGCTCAGTCCGGGAGAGCACATGGCTGAAGACCATGGAGTCGTGGGTTCAAATGAACCCTTTTGCCCAGTAGACGTGCAAAAGCGTGCTGATGCCAGTCTTTCCTTCGTACGGGGAGACGGGAAAGAAAGCACTCGCGGAAAGAAAAAGCTTCCGCGAAGAAATCGGTTCAGGAAATCCCACCCGTCCCACTCAACTTTAAGGTAGACAAACCTTTAAATCCTCGCTTGCCATTATTGTAAGGTGGTTTCATGGGAAGGGTAAAGAGCGTTGCAATAAAGACGCTCGGAGACGAGCTGATAGAGGCGCATGGTGCCAGGTTCACCACGGATTTTGACAGCAACAAGAAGGTCCTCGAAGAGGTAAAGAAGATAGAATCAAAGAGGACCAGGAACATCCTCGCTGGATACATATCAAAGAAGATGCAGAAGATCCAGAAGAGCGGCATATAGGTGGCTACATGAACCTGCTCGATGTTGCAAGAGAACCTCTGATACTGAGGCATGATGACAAGATAGGCCATGCAATATCCTCCATGATATCCGGAAAGAGCCCAGAAACACTCGTCTTCAAGAATGGCTCACTCCTTGGCGTCCTGCTCTCCAGGGACCTCGTCAAGAAGAGAATAACCGACCCCAGCAAGGTAACCATAGAATCCTATGTGAGGAGGATTGATGCCTTGCCTGCTTCTTCAGCGAGAGATGAGACCGCAAAGGCCATGCTAGTCAATGATTACAAAGCGATTCCTGTGGTGGATGACAAAGGAAAAATGAAGGTCCTGAGGAAAAGGGACATTCTGAAACTCTTCCTCAAGGAACCTTCTCTGAAGAAGGCCCGGGCAGAGGACGTGATGAGGTTCCCCTTCTGCGCCAGCAAGGACGATGACATAGCCACCGTCCGCTCGATATTCACTGACATGAACGTCATTGCTGTTCCCATAGTCGAAGAAAACAACAGGGTTATCGGGCTCGTGACCTCTACCGGCCTCCTGAAATCGGTCACAGAGAAGCAGAGGCCAATGAAAGGGGAGGCCTCCGGAGAGTCGTTCAACACGGATTCTGCCAACGTGAGCGCGGTTATTTCACCTGACATACCGAGGGTGGATTATGATTCAAGCCTGAGCGATGTTTCCAGAACCATCACGGAGAGGGGCCTGGGACTCGTCGTGGTCGAGAAGGATGGAAGGATGGTTGGCGTTATAACGCCAGGGGACATACTGAAAACCCTCGTCAGGGAAACCCAGACCGTCTCAGTCAACATAACCGGTGCCCAGCAGGAGGATCCGTTCATAAGGAAGGTGATGGATTCTGATATACATTCCCTGCTCAAGAAGCTCTCCAGGATGGTTGAGATAGAAGGCTTCAATCTTCACGTTGACAGGTACCACCAGGCAGGAAGAATCAAATACTCCCTCAGGGCAAAGCTCGTGACCAGGAAGGGTGTCTTTTTCTCCGCTCATCATGAATGGGACATCACGAAGGCCCTGAAGGGCGTCCTCTCCAAGACAGAGCGTGAATTCATGAAGAAAAGGGAGAAATCACTCTTCTAGAAGCCTTTAAAAACCAGCATCCATAACTTGATACCATGGAACTGAAAGAACTCAATTCAAGCGTCATTTATGTCGTGCTTGGCATACTTTTCGCTTTCGGGACGAACCAGGGCCTGGCGTTCGCGCTCTCCACAGACATGCCAATAGTGGCGGTAGAATCAGATTCCATGGTTCCCACGTTCTACAGGGGGGACATACTCATCCTCCAGGGAGCCCCTGCAGACCAGCTTGTCGTTGGAGACATCATAGTCTTCTCACCACCATCCCAGCCAACCCCAATCGTCCACAGGATAGTGGAGATAAACCCTGACGGGACCTTCCAGACAAAGGGTGATGCGAATTCGGGACAGCTCTCCTTTGAGAAGAGCATAAAGGAGGGAGAGATTCATGGCAGGGAGATAGTGATAATACCCTATCTCGGCTGGATAAAGATAGGCATGATGGAATACCTGCTGCCCAACATCCTGTGGGTAATCCTCCTTGGAGCAATAGGCGCGGGAATATACGTAGGAACGAAAACGTTTATATAATAGAATATCATATCTGTTGAAGTAAACGTCTTTATGAGGGTTAATATGGATTTTTGCAGCAAGTGCGGAAGCGTGATGGTAGCGAAGAAGGAGAGGAACAAGACTTTCCTCGTCTGCAGGAAATGCGGGACAAAGGTTGACGATTACAAGCCGCTCGAGATAGCAGAGGAAGTCGAGAAGAGCCCCCTCGACGATGTTGTCATAATAGAGAAGAACCAGGAATTCCTCCCCAAGACCAAGGTGGTCTGCCCGAAGTGCGGCAACAAGGAAGCCACCTGGTGGATACAGCAGACCCGCTCCAGCGACGAGGCACCAACCCTCTTTTTGAGATGCACCAAGTGCCGCCACTCCTGGCGGGAATATGGCTAATAAGCCTTTACAGACGCTACCGCCGGTTCTGTTGTTTCAGTCACAAAGGCTTAAGCCAAATGTTAAAAATTTACCAAACAGCCTTTACAGACGCTACCGCCGGTTCTGTTGTTTCAGTCACAAAGGCTTAAGCC
>CAYMDJ010000025.1:0-13077 GCA_964389315.1 uncultured archaeon | reverse complement strand
CGGTGAGTCATGGTGCCTGGCGGACAGAAAGCGGGCTATTCCCGGCACACACATCTTTATTATAAGGACATTCCCATGAAGATAAGAAAGCTCGTTGTTCTGGACAAGAATGAATTCAGTGAAGAGCAGAAAGAAGAGCTCAGAAAACTGGCTGACCAATTCGTCATCTTTGATGATATGCCAAAGGAAGATTCTGAGGCAATCAAAAGGATTGGGGACGCTGATGCAATCATAGTCTGCTGGTATTCTGTCAACAAGGATATCCTGGATTCATGCCCCAACCTGGGTTATATGGGAGTGGCAGCGACAGGATATGAGTGGCTGGATGCCGATTCTGCTGTCCAGAAGGGGATTGTCGTGACAAACGTCCCTGCCTATGCAACAGAGGCAGTCTCCAACTACATCTTCAAACAGCTTGAAGGATTTGATATCGAAAACAAAACTCTGGGTATAATCGGTCTGGGAAACATAGGAACAAGGGTTGCTGAGATAGGGAAATCCAGGAACATGAATGTTATCTACTGGAACAGGACCCCCAAGTAAGCAGGATTCCAGGCCGTTGGTTTTGACGAGGTCTTCAGCAAATCTGACATAATTACCTTGCTCGTAAAACTGAATTCAGGGACCGAGAAACTGGTCAAAAACAGCAATCTGGACTCAGTCAAAAAGGGTTCAATAATAGTTGACGTCGTGAGCCCCAAACTCTTCGAGGATGTTGATTACGTTATTAAGCTCATGGGTTCAAAAGACATCAAGCTCATCCTAGACTTTGACCCTGACAGCAAACTCTCTGAATTGTCAAAGACAAACAGAAACATAATCTACAGTCCAAACATTGCCTGGAGGTCTGAAAAATCAATATTCAACCTCCATCAAATCACAGTAGAAAACCTGAAATCCTACGCAGAGGGGAAAACCCAGAACCAGGTCAAATAACACTTATAAATACAGGACACGAACAGATTAACAGGAGATAGCATGGGAAAGAAGCAGAAGATGCAGATGCCCCAGTCCACGGCTGGATTGGTGAGGTACTTCGACGCGTCAAAGGAGAAGATAAAGCTCAGGCCCGAGCATGTGGTCGGGGCGTGCGTGGTCATCATAGTCGTGGAACTGCTCCTCAAGTTCGGTGTAATCAGGATTTGAGCCAACTATTTTTAACCAGGTAAACCAATTCTAATCATGGCAGAGATAAGGCTCGGTCCCGCAGGGACGCCCGGAAGGTCAACCCTGGAGGGAGTGAAGATGGTCAAAGACCTCGGGCTCCGGGCAATGGAGGTTGAGTTCGTGCAGGGTGTTAAGATGAAGAACGAGCTCGCCAAAAAGGTCGGTGAGGAGGCAAGGAAGCACGACGTCTCCCTCAGTGTGCACGGTCCTTACTACATTAACCTCAATTCTGCTGAGCCTGAGAAGACCGCAGCCTCCAAGAAGAGAATCCTTGATTCCTGCGAGAGAGGGAATCACATGGGAGCAAGGAAGATTGTCTTCCACCCCGCCTTTTACGGGAAGCTCTCCCCGGAGAGGACGTTCCAGATTGTGAAAGCGCATTTCCTTGACATGCAGAAAACCATAAGGAAGGAGGGCTGGAACGTTGAGCTCGCGCCAGAGACCACGGGCAAGAACACGGTCTTCGGAGGGTTGGATGAGACCATGAGGCTCGTGAAGGAGACCGGATGCTCCTTCTGCATCGATTTTGCCCACCTGTGGGCAAGGAACAGGGGAAACATCAACTACCCTGACATGCTTGACAGGATAGAGAAAATCAGACCAAAACACATCCACATCCACTTCTCGGGGATAGCCTACGGTCTGAAGGGGGAGCGCAACCACGAGCTGATGAACGACAAGAACCCTCCGTTCACGCCACTCGCCAGGGAGATTATGGAGAGGGACCTGAACGTCACGATAATCTCGGAGAGCCCCGTGACGTGGAAGGATTCCCTGAAGATGAAAGGTATTTTTGAAAAGTTGGGGCATGTTTTTCGTTAACGTTTTTGTAGAAGCGGAAGCTCTCGTAAAAAGGTTATTTGAGAAGCTGGGTCACAAATTCGATTAATCCATTCAACCTTCTGGAAAGCGTTTAAGTCCGCTATCTTATAATAAGGCATGGACCAGGAGAGGGTGCTGGAAATAGTCAGGAAATGGGACATAAGCACGAAGCCCGAGTATAGGGGGTTCAGGTGCGCCAGCTGCCAGAGATATATGAGGAAGGCATGGCACGTATGGCTCAGCCACGGCGGGTTCATGCTCGAGGTCCATTTCTGCAGCAAGTGTTTTAAGGAGCTCAACAAATAATATACATGAATCTCCTCTACATTCTGAGGTTCATATGGACAGCGGGATTCGCGTCCGTATACAACGTTCTCCCCTCATACCTCTCAAGCGCGTTCTCGGCATTGCAGATAAGCACCATACACTCTGCTTATGCCCTCCCAAAGATTGTCAACATACCCTCAGGGTGGCTCGCGGACAGGTTCGGCAAGCAAAGAACCCTCTTCACGACCTTCATTTTCCTCCCCATAGTCACGCTGCTATTCACGCTTTCCGAGGGCGTTCTCCATTATGCGCTGATGTTCTTCCTCATAGGTCTCATAGGGAACTTCTTCAACCCGACGATAAACGCCCTCGCTACAATCTTCTCGGAAAGGAAGATAGAGACCCTGTTCAGGGTAGAGAGCATGTACCAGCTAGGTGCTGTGATAGGGCCTATTGTGGGAGGGTTCCTGATGTTCAGCTATGGGATAAACGCGGCCTTCTATGCATGGTTCTTCCTCAGCCTCGTGGGTTTGGGTATAAGCGCTGTTCTGCTAAGAAAGGAGAAACCTTCCCGGACAAAAGAAAAGAAGGCACCGGTGAAAGGGCCTAGCCTTTGGAAGCAGCTCGGCGACAAGAAATTCGGTTTCTTTGTGTTCCTCATTACAGGAACCTTCCTTACAGGGTTTTTTGAATCCGTGATGGCCTTAACGGTTCCCCTTTAAGCTTCGGGTCTCGGCTTCTCGCTGGTAGATGTGGGGATAATAATAGGCATCGGTGCGGCCATAAGCACTCTGACCCTGTTCTTGGTTGGGGGCAGGATGGAATCCCTGAAGAGGGAGCATTCCCTGATACTGACCACGTTGCTGGTTGGTTTCTCTTTCCTCATAATGGTGTTCGTCTCCAGCCTTATCGGAATAGCCGTCCTTACAGGCATATTCATAACAGGGAGGGCAGGAGGCCTCAATATTGCAAGGTCCTTCATTGCAGACAGCCTCCACGCAGACATCAGGACAACCGGGATGAGCCTTAGCGACATGGTCCAGTATGGGGCAAGGATAATCGGCCCGCTCTTTGCCGGATTCGCAATCGATTTCATAGGGATTGGCTTCGTCTTCACGTCAGTCTTCATCATCTCCCTCTTTGGTGCGGGGCTGGTCCTGGTATACAGCAGGATGGGTCTGTAGAAAGAAACAAGAAGCTTTCTCACTATACTTCGACTTTCGCCATAATTCTTTCCGCTCATTTATAACCCTGAGCGGCGAAAGATTAAGTCATATGATAGAAATCAGGTTCCACGGAAGGGGTGGGCAGGGGGCTGTCACTGCCGCTGCGCTGCTTGCGAAGGCAGCGGGAAACGATGACAAGTTCTCGCAGGGGTTCCCTGCGTTCGGCGTGGAGAGGAGGGGAGCGCCCGTCAGGGCATTCACCAGGATAAGCGACAGGAAAATAACGATAAGGTCCCAGGTCTACATTCCGGATTACATCATAGTCATGGATTCCTCGCTGCTCGGCCTCCCAGAGATAACCCACGGCCTGAGGGAGGATTCGATTGCAGTGATAAACGGCAAGAGAGGGGAGGGAAGCCTCAAGCAGAAATCCTACTATTATGATGCAACCAATGCTGCACTAAGCATGCTCGGAAAGGACATAGTGAACACAGCAATCCTGGGGGTGTTTGCAAAGGCAACTGGTCTGGTTTCCCTTAAATCCCTCCTCAAGGCAATCAATGACAATTTCCCTGAGAAGCTCGCTGAGAAGAACAAGCAGCTCGTTAGAAGGGCGTACGAGGAGACGAAAAAATGAAGAAGCTCTCAACAGGTGCGGTGGTTGACAGGCCCGGCTCATCCAGTTCCAACAGGACCGGTTCCTGGAGGACCTTCCATCCGAAGGTCACGGAAAAATGCATCGCCTGCGGAATCTGCGTCCAGTTCTGTCCCGAGGGCTGCATAGAGGTGAAACAGGAAAAGGGAAAGAAGAAGGCTGTCATAGATTATGATTACTGCAAGGGCTGCCTCATCTGCATTGGGCAGTGTCCTTCAAAGGCAATAGAATCAGGGAGGGAGAAGTAACGATTAAGGAGTTGAAACATGGCTAAAAATGTTGTTGAGGCATCGGAGGGAGTGGCAGAGGCGGTCAAGCTATGCGAGCCTGACGTCCTGGCAGTCTATCCGATCACTCCGCAGACCCATGTCTCAGAGACCCTGGCAAGGATGCTCGCGGACGGAAGGATGGATGCAGAGATGATAAGGGTGGAGTCAGAGCACTCCGCCATGTCGGCATGCATAGGCGCTCAGGCAACGGGGGCCAGGGCATACACCGCGACCTCGTCGCAGGGCCTTGCCCTGATGCACGAGATGCTCTTCATAGCGGCAGGGATGCGCCTTCCTATAACCATGACGGTCGTGAACCGCAGCCTTTCAGCCCCGCTTTCGATATGGAACGACCAGCAGGACTCCTTCTCTCAGAGAGACACCGGGTGGATACAATTGCATGTTGAGGACGGCCAGGAGGCACATGACACCCAGGTCATGGCCTTCCGTATCGCTCAGGAGGCGCAGCTACCTGTCATGATGTGCATGGACGGGTTTGTCCTCTCTCACGTATATGAGCCAATCATTTTCCTCCAGAAGGAAAAGGTAAGGAAGTTCCTCCCGAAACCCAGGCAGGATTATGTTCTCAACCCAAGCAAGCCGGTCACCATGGGAACGCTGGGAACGCCTGAATACTACATGGGATTCAGGAAGCAGGTTCAGGATGCCCTCCTCCGGAGCAGTGACATAATAAAAAAGGTCAACAGCGAGTTCTCCTCAAAATTCGGGAGGAAGTATGGAGATGGTTTGATAGAAACGGTCAGCATGGAGGGCAAGAGGCATGCCCTGATAACCATAGGCTCGGTCGCAGGCACGGCAAGGCCCCTCCTCGAGGAGATGGGCGTCGGCCTTATCAAGATAAAGTCCTACCGTCCGTTTCCTGCAGAGGAGCTCAGGAAGATTTGCGAGGGGCTGGAATCAATTGGTGTGATAGAGAAGGACATCTCAATGGGATGGAACGGCGCACTTTTCGATGACGTAAGGTCTGCCCTCTATGACCTGAAGAAAAGGCCAACCATGTCAGGGTTCATAGCAGGTATCGGCGGAAAGGACATAACCCTGGACGACATGAAATCAATCATGCAGAAGATAAGGGAAAAGAAGAGCGGCGTCGAGTGGCTTTACTGATTCTGAGCATTCTTTTAAGCAACAAATACAAATACTTTCCAGTGATTTCCCATGATTGACCTCGCCCTGAAGAACGTGATGAGCCAGAAGACCAGGACCTTCCTTACCATGCTCGGCATACTCATAGGGATAACGGCGATAGTGGCCCTCGGCTCGATAGCGGACGGGATAGACGCCTCCATCCAATCAAACTTCGAGCTCAGCGCAGGGAAGATAACCGTGCAGGACAAAGAGGCGACCGGGATGTTCGGCTTCGGCGGCAGCCTTGAGGCGAACGACCTCGAGCTCATATCAGGCCTTCCGGGCGTTAAGGAAGCCTACCCAATCCTGGTCCAGGTGGAGTTCTCGGGAATAGGGTTCGGCCCGCCTTCGATGATTATCGTGGGGATAAACCCCGATGAGACAGAGGTCATCACAGGAAAGAAGATAGGCATGGAGAGCGGGGACCAGATAGAGGAAGGGGACGGCTTTGTCGCGATGGCAGGCTATGACATCGGCATCCAGAACGGATGGGAGCCCGGGGATTACTTCACTTACAGGGATACGGATTTCGAGATAGTTGGCATAGTCGAGAAGACCAACGTGCAGAACATAGACGGCTCGATAATCGTTCCTCTGGATGCCCTCCAGGAAGTCCTGGACAGGGACACCTACCAGACCATATACGTCGTGCCTGACGACGTGGGTGACATAGAGAGGGTATCAAGGGCAATAGAGGACGCGGACGAGAGGTATTCCGCGTCCACCAGCACGGATGCTGCCAGGCAGGCAGAATCAATAACCGGGCAGATAAGAATATTCACGTTCGGGATAGGCGCCATAGCGGCCTTCGTGGGAGGGCTTGGCGTCATGAACACAATGATAATGTCGGTCATGGAGAGGAAGAGGGAGATTGGCTTGATGAAGGCGATAGGTGCAACGAGGAGGGTGGTCCTCCAGCAGATCCTCACCGAATCCGCCCTCATAAGCGTCATTGGTGGGCTCGGAGGGCTTCTCATAGGGATGGTTATAGCAGGATTCATGGGGGTCTTCGGCAGGGGTTTCGTTGCAGTGGTGAGCCCGGGCCTCGCCGCCACTGCCATGATGTTCGCGCTCTTCCTTGGCATTGTCGGGGGCTTCTACCCGGCCAACAAGGCATCAAAGCTCGACCCGGTCGATGCGCTCAGGAATCGTTAGGAACCCTTTTCAGATAATTATTGAACAATGTTAGTTTTCGCAAAAAGCATTCACGGAAAAAACGAGTGTAAATTCTGCTTGTTGCTTACTTGTGCCCTGAGGGGTATCAGCTTTTCAATTCCAGAATAGTTTATATCATTTCTGGGCACAAAAGTCCGTAAGCTGATAAGTTTTAAACAATCCTGGCCAAATATCAACAGGGTGGCATGATGTCAAGATACGTCCTTTCCCTGGACATAGGGGGAACGAACCCCCGCATGGCGATGGTGAAAATCAGCAGGAAGAATGATTATCATATCGTTCTTAAGAAAAGCATTGACAGGGACCAGAAATCAATCATACCTGAAATAAAGGAATTCCTGAAGGAATGTATAGGAAAAGGGATCAAGACCCATGCATGCTGCGCGTCCGTTGCAGGCCCTGTTGACACGCAGAAGAATGCGTGCCACAAACCAACCAATGCAAGATTCCCAGTGGTCGGGAAGGAGATTATAAGCAAGACCTCCCTGAAGAAAGTCCTCGTAATCAATGATTTCAAGGCAATTGGTGAGGCAATCGCAGCAATTAACCTCTCCAGAAAGAACAGGAACCTGATTCAGATACCGGGTTTCAGGAAAGGGCTTTCAGGAAAACCAAATTTCTACCCGAAACCGGACCCATGCGGGAACAGGGGCGCCATCGGCCCGGGGACAGGACTTGGGGTCTCCTACATCATAAACACACCAAACGGCTATTACGTGAGCCCTTCAGAGGGATGCCATGCAGGCTTTCCCGTAAGGGGCGATTACTCGCCTTTATACAACTTCATCAGGAAGAAGCTCAGGGTTGAGGAGGTTGGTATGGAGGCGCTGGTTTCAGGCCAGGGAATAAGGCACATCATCGATTTCTTCATAACAGAGCCGCAGGGTTTCCATGACATCGTTGAAGCCAACCCCTCCTATAGGAGGGACGTCAGGGGGTTCGGGCCCGAGAAGCTCACGGACGATGACATCAGGAGGGCCATTCTGGATGAAAGGAAAGACCCCACAAAATCAGACGTTGCGCAGATGGTTGCAGAGGGCACGGAGAAGAACGTCAAGGCAAGGATTGTGATGAGGCTGTTCATGGGATTCCTTGGAAGCGCTGCCCAGGCCGTTGCACTCCATGGCCTCACCACAGGCGGGCTCTTCATTGCAGGTCACATCCCTGCAAAGAACCAGCGGCTGATTGAGGAGGGGGATTTCATGAGGAGCTTCTGCGACAACTGGAAGCCGAACATCAGGGAACTCCTGACAAGGGTGCCGGTCTATCTCGTTACGGATTATGACATGACCTTCTACGGATGCGCCAGGGCCGCCGATTCTGCCTTCAGAAAATAATACATCCACACTTTTATTTGCAACCCGCAACAATATTCAAGGTGAGAAAATGCTGGATTACGGAATCGTTGGCAACTGCATAACGTGCGCCTTGGTCAAGAAGGACACATCACTTGACTGGATGTGCTTCCCTGACTTCAGCAGCCCCAGCGTCTTCGCAAGGATTCTTGACAGGGAGAAGGGGGGAACCTTCAGGATTGTCCCTATCGGCAAATACAGGATAAGACAGAGATACCTGCCGAACACGGCCATACTGGAAACCAGGTTCGATGGCAGGGGAAAGGCATTCGTTGTCTATGACTTCTTCCCCAGATACAGGAAACTCTTGGAAGGTAAGCATGAGAAGCTGATAAAGGTCAACAGCTTCGTGAGGATAGTGAGACCCCTCAGGGGAAAGCCGAAGATAAGGGTGATATATGACCCTCGTCCCGAATATGCGACAGAGGAGTGCGTTCTTGAGGAGAGGGACGGGAGGTTCGTGTGCGGGAAAAGCGGGAGCAGCGTAACCCTGACGTCGAACGTTCCCCTGGAATCCATAAGGGACTCCAAGGAGATAACCCTTGACCACATGAGATACTTCATAATAGGAAGCGATGGCAACAGAAGATATGGCATCAACAGCTGCAGCAAGCTCCTCACCGACACAAAGAAATACTGGGAAGGGTGGTGCGGGACGCTCATTCTCCCTGAGGAGAACATTGAGATGATAATAAGGTCTGCGATAACCCTCAAGCTCCTCACTTACAGCGCTACAGGGGCTATAATAGCTGCTCCAACAACATCCATTACAGAGGAGATTGGCGCGGACAGGACGTTCGACTACAGGATATGCTTCGTCAGGGATGCCGCGTTCTGCGTTGACGCCCTTAAGAAGATAGGCAGGGATTACGAGCCAAAGAGGTTGATGGAGTTCATACTGAATAGGATTATATCAGACGACCACATACAGCCTCTGTACGGAATCAACGGGGAGACGAAACTCGTAGAGAAGGAGCTTAGCCACCTTGCGGGGTTTATGGATTCCAGACCCGTAAGGATAGGCAATGCCGCATACAAGCAGAGGCAGAACGACATATACGGCGAGATAATAGACATAATCTACCTCTACTTCGTCTATTATGAGTATGAGAAGAAGATGACGAAGAAATACTGGAGGTTCATTAGGTACGTGGTCAACCAGATAAAGTTCAACTGGCACAGGAAGGACAGCAGCATATGGGAATACAGGGAGCTGGAGGACCACTACACCTATTCCAAGTTCATGTGCTACATAGGAGTGGACAGGGCAATAAAGATTGCCCAGCACTTCGGCAGGGACGACCTCGTGAGAGAGTGGCTGCCTTTGAGGGACGATATAATGGAGGATTTCATGAGGAAGGGCTATGACAATGAGCTCAATTCCTTCACCATTGCCTACGGCAAGAAGGACCTCGACGCATCCCATCTCCTCATGGCATACCACGAGTTCCTTGGCAGGGACGACCCGAGGCTGGTGAATACCATAAGGGCAATATACAGGAACCTGAGAAAGAACTACCTGGTCCAGAGGTACACCACAGAGGACGATTTCGGGAAAAGGGGGATTGCCCTGACTATATGCACCTTCTGGCTCATAGACGCCCTCTATTACATAGGGGAGGAGGAGAAGGCAAGGGAACTTTTCAGGAAGGTGATAGGGAAGGCAAACCACCTGGGTCTCTTCTCAGAGAGCTTTGACACGAAGACAGGGAAAATGCTCGGGAACTTCCCACAGGGTTACACTCACATAGGTCTTATAAACACTTCCATCCTCCTGAGCGAGTGGTCATCGAAAAGGAAGAAGATTGACTGGAGCATGTCCCCAAAAAGGAAGAAGTGGTTCTAGCCCTTGACTTTCTGGTACTCGAAATAGGAGAAGGCAATCGTGTAAACGGCAACCGCAAGGACAGGGACTATGACGAACCATATAACATAGTTCCCGAAAAGGATTCCGGTCACAGCTATCACGCCGCATACCTTGAAGAGTTTCCCTCCAATCTTATGGGTCTTGTTCCAGACCCTGTCGCTGCTCAGGGTCCATGGGGTTCGTATCCCTATGAACCAGTTCCTCTTGGCGTTCTCTGTCAGGATTCCCACGTAATAGAATAACCCTCCGAGCGCAGGGACCATCATCTGGGTCATGCTGAACCTGAACCCCAGTGACCAGAGGAGGGTTAGAAGGTAGACGTAGAACATGAAGGCAATAATCAGAAGAATGAATCCCTCGTAGTATTTCATGAACTTCTGGATGTTATGCTTCAGGGGGTCTATCCTCGGTATCCCAACGAACAGGAGATACATACCGACAAGGACCAGCGGCATCAGGAAGAGGCCCCAGAGCTTGGACATGAATCCGTCAACCTCACCCGCGGCGTTCCAGTGCGAAGCCATCTGCTCTGGCATCTGCGGATACAGATAAACAGCTATCACGAACGATGCGATTATTATTCCCCACATGAGCGCCTTAATCAACTTCATGACAATTAATTGTCCTGATTGTTAATAACCTTTCGCTGCTAGAAGGGGAGCTCCTTCCACTTGTATTGGTTGGTGAATATGAAGCTCTGCCAGTCCTTTATCATCTTCGAGAACCTGGCCTTTATGGCGTGGGATACTGAATCCATCTCCTCCGGGCTCTTTGCCCAGAAGGCTATCTTCAGGTCATAATTCCCTGTTATCTTCTCCACTGACACTATGTTGTCGTGCTTCATGAGGTAATCAAGGAATTCCTCCCACTCCCTCTCGGTGTAGTTCCATGTCGCAATCATTATCACGGCATATATGCTGTAGCCCAGCTTCTTCTTGTTTATCCTGACTATGAACTTCTCTATCACCCCCGACTTAGTCAGCTTGTTCATCCTGTACCTGACCGTCTCGTGCGAGAGCTTCACCCTCTTTGCCAGCTCGAGCACGGGCATCCTCCCATCCTCCTCCAGAACCTTGATTATCTCTATGTCCTTCCTGTCAATCCTTAAATTTCCAGGATTTTCAGCGTTTTTTCCTGACATATTTAATATATTTAAGACACTATTATATAAACTTTACGTTTTTACGTACTAATATGATAAAAAACAATAATATTTCAGAAGAAATTGAAGAAATACCGCAAAACCCAATCCCACCATACGTAAACTGGGAGCTTACCAACAGGTGCAACATGGGTTGTCCTTATTGCTTCCTGGGCGAGAACCCGGACGGTGTGATACCAGACATGCCGACTGAAGAAGCAAAATACCTGATAAGGAAGCTCGCGGACAACGGCGCAAGGATGCTTAATTATGCGGGCGGCGAGCCACTCCTCAGGGCCGACCTTCCCGAACTGATAGAATATGGAAAGAGCCTCGGCCTCCGGACAGTCCTCTCAACCAACGGCATACTTCTCTCGGATTATCTGATAAAGGAGCTCGGTCACTATCTCGACTGGGTTTCCCTTCCGATGGACGGCTATGACCAGGAGACTCACGACTCCGTGAGGGGAAGGGAAGGCCACTTCAACGAGGTCCTCTCCCAACTTGAAAGGATAGGGGAGACCGATATCAACCTTAAGATAAACACCATGCTCTGCAGGAAGAACTTCACGTATGTGGGAGATATTGCGAACCTGCTCGATGGTTTTGACGTCAGGAAATGGAAGCTCTTCCAGTTCTCTGCAAGGGGCAAGGCAAGGAAAATCAGGGACGAATATGCAATCTCTGACGAGGAGTTCCTGTCCTCTAGGGAGAATCTTGGATACCATCCGTTTGACGTCATATACTCGTCAAACCTCCTCAGGGACAATGCATACTTCCTGATTGGCGCTGACGGGAAGGTCAATTCCCCTGTCGGGGATGAATATGTTTACCTCGGTGACATGGTCAATGATGATGCTGAAACCTTCAGAAGACCTGACGTGATATCAATCGCTAAGAACGTCCGGAACGCCGGGGTATCTTATAACATGAGGTGATGGAATGCAGGAAACCAAAGACGTTGGAGAAAGGCCATCCTATTTCACTAACACAAGAGAAGTCGAACCCATTGAGGACACGTGCGGGGAGATAAGGGAGGTCTACCAGTCAGATAGGCTGAGCCTTGCCCACGTGAGGCTCTCGGGCAAGGCAACGAAACACCTCCACCGCGTTATGGAGGAGGTCTATTACATAACCAGAGGGAATGGCTACCTTACCATCGGTGAGGAGAGATACCCAATCGAGGAAGGGGACACCATAGGGATACCCAGGGATGTCTGGCACTACCTGGAGACCGGTGAGGGAAGGGAACTTGAGCTGATTGCGGTCACCCACCCCAGGTTCAACCTTGACGATGTTATCACAGAGGGAACCCCTTGAAGAAACATGACAGAATAGTTTTCTTGTTGCTCCCCCACTTGCGACTGCAATGTTTTAGCCAAGCGGTAGCGTCTGTAAGCGGGGACCGGCTTTGTGTAAGAAGTATTGAATTTAGCTGACTTTATACACAGAGAGAGAACTATTTACACAGGCTTTCAATCCATCCTATCAAATGGACAGGGATTATATAATCAGCGATTTCCAGAATTTTTTTCCTGCTTTCAATTAACTGCTCTTTGTTTTTCATGTAGGGGTCTTTATGATTTACCAGGCTTTCCCTGTCAGTCTTCTGTTCCTCATCGTCACCCCACCAGAACAAGTCACCAGCAACCACGATAACCCCCTTTTCTGATTTGGCGATTACGCATATGTGGGACAGGTCATGCCCCGGTGTTTTGATGAGCTTTATGGTTGTTCCCGGAACCTTGCCTTCATGGTCAACAGACTTCCCGTCAAATGTGAATATCGACCATGGGTCAACAACCCTGGATTTCCTGAACAGTGCCGTGAGTAGCATATGGTCTGTGTGAGTGTGCGTCAAGATGACATAATCAATATCATCGTAGGTAAGGTTTTCCTTATTAAGTGATTCCTTCAGCATCGGCTCGTTCATGCCAGGATCCACGACAATGTTCTTCCCGCTGTCCCTTATCAGGGTGGTAGTGGATGATACCATCTCAGTTCCATCTTCCTCCCTTACATAACCCTCAACAAGAATCTTCA
>CAYMDJ010000024.1:0-13402 GCA_964389315.1 uncultured archaeon | reverse complement strand
CGACGTGGTGGAGGTGGTGAGGAACAGGTTCCTCCAGAATCTTAATTATGGGGTGCAGTTCGGCACAGAAGAGGTCACCGGAGACAATGACTCCAAGCTGAACATATCCACCATACACATCAAACTAACCAAGTAAGCCTTTTACATTTAATTTTATCGCCAGATAACCAGAGGGCAGGTAACATGAACGAGTCTTACTTTATACCAAAAGGCTTAAGCCAAAAGCGCTACTTGTTTGATGTCTTATCCCTTCCTGACTTTATGGTGCCAGAGACCCTCAGAGTCTGGAACGCCACCTTGCTGTCACCTATCTGGTGGATGAGGGAGAGTGAGACCTTCACGCTGTCAACGAACTTCGGGGAGCACTGGACGAATCCCTTGTGCTTCCTGGGGTCCCAGAGGTTCTTCAGGATTCGGATGTTGGCCCTTGCCATGTCCTCCTCCCCGAGCCAGTTGAGGACAGAGTTCCATACCGCATCCTTAACGGTCTCGTATGAGAGCCTCTCGTCAGAATGTATCCTGAACACCACGTACCTTCTCTTCTCCCTGCTGCTGGGAAGCCTCCTCAGTTTCATATTTTCACATTTTCAATTGTAACATTTTCTGGTTGCTCCTCAGCTTTTCGTACCCAGGATTGGTTATATTGCTACTGGGAACGAAAGCTCTTGTAAGCTGAGTTTCATTTTCACCGACCTAATATAATTTATGACAGGCTCACAAATAAAGATAGGTGTTTACATGATAGAGTTCGAAAGGACGTTTCTTGCAAAATCCATCCCCCCTGGCATGCACGGGTGTATTTCAAAGGAGATAATAGACGTGTACGTGCCAGCTTCAGCAGAGCACCCGACCCTCAGGATAAGGAAGGACGGGGACAGGTTCGAGATAACCAAGAAGGAGCCCGTTGACGGGGACGCCTCCCATCAGGAGGAGCAGACAATCAGGATAACGGAATCCGAATTCAACGAACTCATCAAGGTAGGCGGAAAGGTCGTGAGGAAGATTAGGTATTATTACGGGCATGGGGGAAGGACAGCAGAGATAGACATCTTCCAGGACGGCCTCAAGGGCCTGGTGCTCGTCGATTTCGAGTTCAGGACAAAGGAGGAGAAGGATTCGTTCAGGATGCCGGACTTCTGCCTCGCAGACGTCACCAGGGAGACCTTCGTCGCGGGCGGGATGCTCTGCGGCAAGAGATACTCTGACATAGAGAAGCCCCTCCGCAGGTTCGGTTACTCGAGGATTCCCTGAACCGGTTTCTAATTTATAACACAACCACAAATAACTATTTGTATGGTGGATTACGGTAGGCTTTCTGCAAAGAGATTCATAAGAGACGTGAGTTCAGGCAGCCTGAACCTGGATGATTTCTACTCAAAGCTCCACTCGAGGCTGGAGAAGCTGAACAGGGATTATGATATTTTCGTGACCCTTCCTCCCGGCAAAGCACCGAAAAAACCGAAGGGTAGGCTCGCTGGTTTGCCTGTTTCCGTGAAGGACAACATCTGCACAGAGGGGATACAGACAACCGCAGGCTCCAGAATCCTGAAGGGATACATCCCTCCCTTTGACGCCACTGCCGTGAGGAGGGTAAAGGAGGAGGGAGCGTCAGTAATAGGGAAGACCAACCAGGACGAGTTCGGCTTCGGGTGGGCATCCGTGAACTCGGGTTTTGGCATTCCGAAGAACCCGCTGGACCCGGAGAGGACGGCAGGAGGCTCGTCAGGAGGGGCAGCAGCACTCACCGCGGCGCTGGATTTTCCCCACATAGCTCTCGGCCAGTCAACCGGCGGGAGCATAACCTCACCCGCGAGCTTCTGCGGAGTGTTCGGACTGACACCAACCTACGGGAGGGTTTCCAGATACGGTCTCATAGATTTCGGAAACTCCCTGGACAAGATAGGCCCCATAGGGAAGAGCGCAGAGGACGTCGCCCTCATGCTTTCCGTGATATCCGGCCACGACCCCAGAGACCCCACCACAGTGAACCAAAAGACAGGAAACTACGTCAGCTTCGTAGGCAAGCCCGTCAGGGGGATGAAGATAGGCGTCCCGAAGGAATACTTCGGGGAGGGCGTCGACGCAGGGGTCAAGGAGCAGGTCTGGGATTTCATTGACATGCTGCAGAGGGAGGGCGCCTCATACAGGGAGATATCCCTACCGACCACCAAGGAGGGGATAGCCACCTACTACATAATAGCCACGTCAGAGGCATCTACCAACCTCGCGAAGTTCTCTGGCCTCAGGTATGGCGCAGAGGAGGACATTGACGGCGACTTCAACGAATACTTCACAAAGGTCAGGACGAAATACTTCGGCGAGGAGGCGAAGAGGAGGATTATACTGGGAACCTATTCTAGAATGGCAGGCTACAGGGACCAGTTCTACATCAAGGCCATGAAGGTCAGAACCCTGATTATAAGGGACTTCAAAAAGGCATTCTCTCGCTATGACGTTTTGGTTGCTCCATCCATGCCGGTTGTCGCGCCCAAGCTGAGGGACATAGAGAAGATGTCCCCGCTCCAGAACTACATGATGGACGTGCTCACCGCTTGCCCGAACCTCGCGGGCATACCCATGTTATCAATCCCGCACGGAAAGGTGAAGGGAATGCCCGTGGGCGTCCACATAATGGGAGACCACCTCCAGGAGGGGAAAATCCTCCGGGTTGGTTCGGCTGGTGATAAGGAATGAGAATTAAGGAAATGGTGGGAGAAACATCATGTTTATTATTCTACAGCATGCAGAAAGAAATTCTAGAGAACGAGAGGTTCGTTTCAATTGAGAAGTTAGACTAAGGTGAAAGGTAAATGAGAGTAAAAATAGGATTAGAATGTCATGTCCAGCTGAATTCGAAGAGCAAGATGTTCTGCGGGTGCAGGAATCCCGTCAACCTCGCGGAGGAGCCCGAACCCAACACCCTGCTCTGCGAGACGTGCCTCGGCCTTCCGGGAAGCAAGCCCAGGGCCAACAGGGCGGTCGTTGAGATGGCACTCAAGGTCGCGGTTGCCCTCAACTGCGCCATCGCAAGGGAGACCTTCTTCTCGAGGAAGACCTATTTCTATCCTGACATGAGCAAGAACTTCCAGATAACCCAGTATGAGGTTCCCATCGCAAAGGACGGTCATGTGATATCATCCGGGAGGAAGGTTAGAATCAGGAGGGTCCACATGGAGGAGGACCCCTCCAAGATCGTCCACGTGGGTGGGCTCGGCGGGAGGTACACGCTCCTTGACTACAACAGGGCAGGAATCCCCCTCATAGAGATAGTGACAGAGCCAGACTTCTCCTCTCCCGCGGAGGCGAGGCTCTTCCTCCAGAAGCTTGCCAGCATCCTCGAGTATCTGGGTGTTTACGATTCATCGTCCAAGGCAGTGATAAAGTCAGATGCCAACGTATCACTCTCCGGAGGGAAGAGGGTCGAGGTTAAGAACATCACGGGAACGAAGGAGATAGAGCAGGCCCTCAATTACGAGATAACCAGGCAACGGAGCGTAATCAAGAGGGGCGGAAAAATCGTCCAGTCAACCAGGATGTGGAACCCTGACACGGGCGTGACAAAGGAGATGAGGACAAAGGAGACAGAAGAGGATTATGGATACATCATGGAAACAGATTTAACAAAAATTGAAGTTACGAAAAATAAAATAACTGATATAAAAAAGAAATCACCTGAGTTGCCCGACCAGAAATACTCCCGCTTTATCAAGCGTTTCCATATCAAACCTAAGGTTGCCGAGGCATTGGTTTCCGAGTTGGACCTGGCTAACCTCTTTGAGCAAGCTGCCAGAAAGGTTGACCCAAAGCTTGCCTCAATCTGGATAGCAGGATATCTCAAGAAGACCCTAAACTACAACAATCTGCGCTTCAGGGATTCGGGTCTCAAGTCGGAGTGGATAATAGAGTGGCTAAAAAGCATCAAAAAGGGAGAGTTTACTGATAGGAATGCTGAGTTGCTTATAAGGAAAATGGTCGATGACAAGAAGGATCCAGAAACAACGAGAAAGAAATATGGAATAGGTAAACGGTTCTCGATAGTGTTAACAGAAGGTATCAGTATTAGAGATTCCGTCAAAAGGAAAAGGATAAAAACATTCACTGCCGATGCTGTTATTGTTACGGAAATAGAATGTAAAATAAGAAAGATATTGGAAGGCAACTCCAAGGCAGTTAATGACTATAAATCTGGGGAGGAGAAGGCCCTCCACTTCCTCGTGGGTCTGGTCATGAGGGAAACTGGGGGTCAAGTTGATGCAAACATCGCCAAAAAAATAATTTTAAAAATTATTTCAAAGAGCAAATAAACATAAAATTATGTTTTGTTCTTTAATCCAAAGAACTGTGTTCCATAGCTTCCTCTATTTCTGGTTTCAATAATCCCCATATCAATTAAACCAGGAACATACTTACCTTTTTTACGGTATCCTTTCAAATGTGTTCTGACACCTTCATTCTTTATAATAAGTGTGTATATGAACTTAGTGATGCCTCCTTTCCGCTATTCCGCTATAATTAATATTAAGATTTTCTGTTCGTAAAATCGAACATATGTTCGATAAATCGAACATTTAAATACCTAAACCAATAAATTAACATGCTTGAGGAAATACTCGATACGAAAGTGAAGATCAGGATAGCCAGGCTTCTTGCTGGGCAGAGGAAACCAATGACGGTTTCTGACGTTTCCAGGACGCTCGGGATATCAAAATCAAGGGCAAGCGAATGCATGAGAGAGCTCCAGAGGGACGGCTTTCTGGAAAGAATGGATGCCGGAAGGAGCGCGCTATACACCCTGGCCTCAAACGGCATGACAAAGAGTATTACCAAGTCTCTTACGGAGGACAAAAATCTGCTCATGGAAATAGAAAGGGCCGTGGTATCAAAAACCAGAAAATTCCATCCAGTCAGTGTTGTCCTCTTCGGGTCGGCCCTTAATGGAATTAAACACGGAAGTGATGTTGATTTCCTGCTCATTCACGAGAAGAAGATTGATGAGAATGAGATATACAGGATTGTCGGCGAGCTGACCCAGGCATTCGGTTTTCATGTGTCCATAATGACAATGAGCCTCAGGGAGTTCAGAGAAAAGGCAAAGAGCGGCGAGGAATTCATCCTGAACGTGGTGGCAAGTCACAAACTAATTTATGGAAAAGAACCGGAGGTAATTATATGGCAAAGGATGTGAGGAAGGAGGAGGCAGAAAAGTTCCTTCAGAAAGCGGACGAGTTTTACCATTCAGCACTGGAGAATTACCAGAAGGGAAGATTCAATGCCTCCACTTTTGATTCATCCCAGTCGATAATCCTGGCAAATGACGCATTCTGCGTTTTTGCCCTTGGAAGGAGGGCAAGCAAGGACCACAGGGAAGCAATCCGCCTGCACGTTGAGGCGTCCATGGGGAAGGAATCCAAGAAGGAGATTGTTGCAGAGGCGCTTGAGAAGAGAGGAAAGTTCGGCTACACCCAGGCAGAAAGCAGGAAAGAGGACTCGTACCTTGTCCTGGTGAGGGCAAAGAGGTTCATTGAGTGGGTCAGGGACAGGACAAAGTAATCTTTTTATATCATGCATTCTATATACACCTGGGTATAAACCTATGCCGTTATATATAACACTGTTATACCCACACGAAGCGCTCACATCAACCATTACATAAAAAGTGATTATCATGGCCAAAGACGTATTCGCCCAACTGGAACCGGAACTGAAGAAACTCGTAGCAGAAAGGTTCAGGAGGCCGACTCCAATCCAGGAGCTGGTCATCCCAGAGGTCCTCTCAGGCCACAACATCCTCTCCCTTTCCGAGACCGGTTCAGGGAAGACAGAGGCATGCATGCTTCCCATATTCGACCTCTGGCTCAGGGACAAGCCCAAGCCCATCTCAATCCTCTACATAACCCCCCTCAGGAGCCTCAACAGGGACCTGATGGACAGGATAATGTGGTGGGCCAACCACCTCGAGATGGACGTCTCGGTCAGGCATGGCGACACCACCCAATACGAGAGGAAGATGCAGGCGGAGAACCCTCCGGACATGCTGATATCCACGCCTGAGACGCTACAGGCAATTCTGACCGGAAAGCTGATGCGCGAGCACCTCAAGAACGTCCGCTATGTCGTGCTGGACGAGGTCCACGAGCTGGTCTCCAACAAGAGGGGGTTGCAGCTCTCCGTCGGCCTGGAACGCCTCAAGGAACACATAAGGCAGTCAGCCTCCTCCCAACCAAAGCAGGCTGCAGGCACTCCCGGTTACCAGAGCGTTTCCAGCGCCAAGGCCCCTGCCCCGCAGATAATCGCCCTCTCTGCAACGATTGGTTCCCCGGAGAAGGTCGTCAAGTTCTTCTCCCTGGACAGGAAACCCTGTAAGGTCCTCAACTCCATAAGGACCAAGAGGATAAGCATGAAGGTGGAGTCCCCCAAACCAATCAAGTCAGACTTCTCAACTGCGGGGCGCCTCCATGTGGCTCCTGAGACAGCGGCCCGCCTGAGGAGGATAATCAGCCTGATAAAGAGCAGGAGGGCAGTTCTCACCTTCACCAATACCAGGGAGTTCGCAGAGGTCCTGTCCTCCAGGATAAAGGCCGCGGAAAAGAACCTCCCTGTGGAGACCCACCACTCCTCCCTCTCCAAGGACGTCAGGATGGATGCAGAGAAGGGCTTCAAGAAATCCGAGATAAAGGGCCTCATCTGCACCTCCAGCCTCGAGCTCGGGATAGACATAGGAGCGATAGACTTCGTCATCCAATACCAGTCCCCGAGGCAGGTCTCCAAGTTCCTCCAGAGGGTAGGCCGCTCCGGACACTCCCTCTCAAGGACCTCCCAGGGAATCATAATCTCCGGAGAGAGCGACGACTCCTTCGAATCCACCATAATCACCGGCCTCGCCAAGGAGGGCTGGGTCGAACCAACGAAGATGTATGGAAAAGCCTTCGACGTCCTCGCTCACCAGATTCTCGGCCTCGCGCTTGAGGAATACAACATCCCTGCCAGGAAGACCTACGACATAATCAGGAGGGCCTATCCGTTCAGGCTTCTGACCTTCGAGGAGTTCATGGAGACAGCTACCATGCTCCA
Organism: uncultured archaeon; assembly: GCA_964389315.1. Lineage (GTDB taxonomy): Archaea > Aenigmatarchaeota > Aenigmatarchaeia > QMZP01 > QMZP01 > CAYMDJ01. The sequence continues at coordinate 6,331 of CAYMDJ010000024.1, read as the reverse complement.
GAAGCTCGGCCTCCTCTGGGTCAATGACAAGTTCCACGAGGAAGTCGTCCTGCGGAGGAAATCAAGGGCCTTCCAGCATTATTACTTCAACCTCTCGACCATACCTGACACAAAGAATTACCAGGTCTTTGACATCATCTCCAACAAGCCGGTTGGGACGCTGGACGCGGAGTTCATCGCGCTCCACGGCTCCCCGGGGACGTCGTTCATCTGCAAGGGCCAGGCCTGGAGAATCCTGGACATCGGGAAATCCAGGATAAACGTGGAAGCAATCGGCGGGATAAGCGCAGCCATACCCGCCTGGGAGGGAGAGTTAATCCCAGTCCCATACGAGGTCGCGCAGGGCGTCGGCAAGCTGCGGAGGGAGATAGCGGCTCTCGCAAAAAAGCACAAGAAAGAAACCGCAATAAAGACCCTTGCCGGGAAGCACGGCATAAACCCCGAAGTCGCCGAGAAGCTCCATGACACGATAAAGAAGCAGACGTCCTACGGCTTCGTCCCCGACGACACAAAAATCCTCGTGGAATACTTCACCGACGGCGAGGAATATTGGGTGGTCTTCAACACCTGCTGGGGCTCCCTGATAAACGACACCATAGGAAGAACGATATCCAGCATCCTCACCGCAAAGCTCGGCTCGGTCGGCCTCCAGACAGACCCCTACCGTATAATGTTCCGCGTCCAGGCGCTCGGCTACTGGAAGGAGATTCTTGACACCTTCAGGATGCTCAAGCCAGAGACCCCTGAGATGATAATGAGCATAAGCGTCCCAAACACAGAGCTCTTCACGTGGAGGTTCATCCACGTCTGCAAGAGGTTCGGCATAATCTCCAGGGACGCCGAGTACGGCAAGGCCTACATAAGGAAAATCCTTGACGTCTACAGGAACACGCCCCCGTTCAGGGAGGCACTGAACGAGGTCTTCCAGGAGAAGCTGGACATCCCCGGAGCCTCCGAAGTCATAAAATCCCTCAACCAGGGTAAGATAAAGCTGGAAGTCAGGAAAGGCCCCTCCCCGATTGGTGAGATGGCAATCCACCGGAAGTATGAGATAATCGCCCCTGACCGCCCCGAAAGAGAAATCTTCAGCATCTTCAAAAAGCGCCTCCTCGACACAGAGCTGGGCCTGGTCTGCAACCAGTGTGGGAACTGGGGAACCATCCTTCCGGCAAGAGACTTCCCTGCCAAGCCCTCCTGCCCCAGATGCGGCGCAGGCCTGATAAGCATCGTCCCCAGGAGATACCTCCTCGAGGCGCAGGACCTCGTGCACAGGAGGATATCCAGGAAGAAGCTCAGCGAAGAGGAAGAGTCACACCTCAAGCACATGTCAGACACCTCGTCCCTCGTCATGGCATCAGGCAAGGACGCGGCCATCGCCCTCGCAGGAAGGGGCGTAGGCCCGAGAACAGCCTCCCGCATCCTCAACAAACCCCACGACACCGAATCCCTCATGAGGGAGGTCCTCAAGGCAGAGAGAAAATACACCCAAACCAAACGCTTTTGGAGGTAATTCCCACCAATTCATATCCTGTCCGGGTAATTTGAAAAAATTCCGTCAACACCCATCGATTTCATCCTCTCGATATCATCAAAACCATTCAATGTAAATACGTAAACTTCCAACCCCCTTTCGTGTGCATGATTCACTAACCGCTGACTGACATATCTGATGTGCGGATGGACTGAAAAGGCATTGAACCTTTCAGCAATCCTGTCAATGCTCCTTGGAATGTAGTTAATAAGAGCCCCTATTCTGACATCAGGGTTCAGTTCACTGAACCTCTCCAGCTCGTTATAGTAAAGGGAAGATACAAGGAAATCACCATACTCCCAGTCATTACCCCTCACATACCTCTCAATAACTTCATGGACCGGCCCTGCCGTTTTCCTGCCCTTCAGCTCTATGTTCACTTCTGCCTTCCTGTCTATCAGGTCCAGTACCTCTCCCAGCAGGGGAACCCTTTCCCCTCCGCCGGCATCCAGAACCCTCAGTTCTTTAAGAGTCTTCCCGGCCACATACCCCCTGCCGTTCGTTGTTCTATTAACCTTGTCATCATGAATAACGACCAGTTCACCGCTCCTGCAGAGCTGAACGTCGAATTCAACCATATCTACATCCAGCTCAAGGGCCTTCCTGAATGACGACAGGGTGTTTTCAGGTGCATAACCCATTGCGCCTCTATGACCTATCCTAATCATAGCCTTTGATGAATAATTAATAATTTAAGGATTACCCCGGATACCTTATCTCTATCCCTCTGCCTGAGGGGCCATGCCCGAGAAATTAACCGCCTATTATCCGTTTTACTTCATCAAGATAATCATCCCTGTTACCCATGCTCACGACCGGGAAATTGTATTTCTTCGCTTCTCTCTTGATGTATTCATTGAAGGCGGCGACCCACTCGACTTCCCTTTCCTTGACGCTGTCAGGATATTTGTCGGCATCATTCCATAGACCCTTGGTATAGATAGTCTTCCTGACCCGCTCAAGGTCCTCGTCAACGAGGAAAATTGCCTTCACGCTCCTGTCCTTCAGCCTTAATCCTGAAACCAGTTTCGGAAGGATGGCCACCCCCTCAATGATGAAGGAGTCCCACGTATAATCGGTCTCAATCATGGCCTTCACTCCCTTCCACACATCCATGCTCTCTTCATTCTGGCGGACTACCATCTCTTTGGCGGTGTTGTTATTCAGGATTTTCACGGCCATCCTTGCCGGATTCCCATGGAACCGGAACAGCAGGGGATAGTCCTCTTTCCTGACCAGTTTCCTCATCTGCTCCCTGATTGTATCCGTGGATATCCAGGGCATCTTCAGGCTCTCTGCAATCTTCCTTGCAGTGTAGCTCTTGCCGGCAGTAGGGGCACCGCCAATCAGCACTATCTTATTCATGATGAAATATTGGTTGGCAACTTAATATTGTTTCAATAAGAGACTATTCCTTATAATGTATCTCTATCCCTTTTCCAGACTCCCTGTGCGCGCTCTTACAGAGGACAAGGGCATCCTGAACACCCTTTCCATATCCTTCAGGTCATACATCTTTACACCTTCCACGTTCCTGTCTCTGAATGATTTGGCAAATATGGCATAGTGCTCATTCCTTTTCCCGTTATTCCACTGGACATGCCCGGCCTTATCTTTCAGGCCGGAAAGCACCCTCTTCGCGTCAACCCTGTCTTTCCATTTGCATTCAGCGAACATTGTGTCCTTTGTCTGCTCGTTGAGGGCGATTATGTCTATCTCCATGTCCCTGTGCCACCACCTGCCGATTTTTGTGAAGGAAAACTCTTTGTTTTCCCTTACCAGGAACTGCCTGCATACGTCCTCAAATACATGTCCCAGGTACCTGTTGTAATCCGGCTTTATTGTGCCCACGTCGAACATCCCCTCTTCTATTGAACTCAGGTTCGGGTAAATATACCTGAACCAGAACCTAAGGAAATTGTCAGAAAGGCGATACCTTCCCATCCTTGACTTGATGTTCTCGGTTATGGGGACTTCCCTCTTTATCATTTTAACCCCAAGAAGATTGCTAAGGTAAGGACTGATGTCAGTCCTCTTTACCTTTATGAAATCCTTAATTTCATTGAGCTTTGCCTTTCCGTTGGCAATGGCTTCCAGTATCAGCTTGTAAGTGCCTGGGTCATCAAATTCGTACTTCATCAGGAAATCCACTTCATCCTTCAGAAAACCTCTCTGTTTTCTAACCTCGCCCTGGAGCCATGACCAGAATCTCCTGTCTATTTTCACCAGATAGAAAGGTATGCCGTCCGCAAACCCGTATATTTCCATCAGCTCTTTGATGCCATATTTGGGATAGAATTTGGATATATCCGAAAAGCGCATCGCCTTGAGCTCCAGCGAGCCGGTTCTTCTCCCGTACAGGGGGCTTTTGTGCTCCAGTACCCTTGAAGTCATTATTGAAACAGAAGAGCCAAGAAGAAACAGCTTAAGCTTGGAGCCCTTCAGTATGGTGTCTGTTATGGACTGGAATATGTTCAGCACTTTGCCGTCTTCTTTAATCATGTTCTGGAATTCATCAAGGATAACAACATCAGCCCTGTCCTTAAGGAATTCGAAGATGGTTTCCCAGTCTGCCTTCAGTTTTGAGACTTCCGGGTATAATCGCGAGCATGAATACTGGAACCTTTCTATGTTCTTCTCCCCCACTGCAAGATAATAAACCCTTTTTTTGCTCTCTGTCGCTTTCAGGGCGAGCTCTGTCTTGCCTATCCTTCTTCTCCCGTATATGATTATCAGCTCGAACCGCTCGTTTTCAACGGCTTCCTTCAGCTCTGCGAGTTCCCTTTCCCTGTCCCTGAAATTTTGTATAATCATGATTATACTAATACAAATTATACTATTTAAAGCTTTCCCTGCCATCCCAGAAATAAACCCTACCCACTATAGCTTATCTCTATCCCTTTCCCCGACTCCTTATACGCGCTCTCCCACAGGATCTCGAAGTATTCCCTGAAGGTCCTGGCGACCTCCCTGCTCCTTATCACGAACAGGATGGCATTCTCCCTCGTCCATATCAGCATGTCAACGCAGTCGCCCTGGATGCCTATGCTGGACATGGTCACGTGGGGGAGGAACCTGACCTCTGTCTTTGGCAAATCGGCAAAGAACCTCACGGACTTCTTCCCCCTCAGGTCCTCGTTGAATATCAATCTGGTTTTGAGGCCCTTCTTCACCCATGCCCTGTGGAAGGACTTGAAGAAGTTCTGCGCCCCCACGGCCACCGGATATCCGGAACGCGCGCCGAAGACCAGCCTCTCCTCGCCCTTTCCTGACTCCCTGAGGAGGGTCCTGTAGAACGTCTTCACTGCCTTATACCCTTCATAAACCGCAGCCTCGTGCCCTCCCCTCTTCTTCTCCTCCCTGGCGAGCAAAGACGGAAGGATTTTCTCTATCTCCTTCCTCTGCTCGTCTATCCTTTCCTTCCTCTTCTCGAGCATCTCCAGAATCTTCACAGGGGAGGTTGTCCTGAAATGCCTGGTCTTGCCCTTCCTTATGTAGCTCACCAGCCCCATTGCGGCCAGCCTGTCCAGTATGGGATACACCTTGGAGCTTGACACACCGGAGGCCTTCACTATCCTTCCTGTGGTGCTTTCCCCAGCCCCGAGCAAAGCAACGTATACCCTTATCTCCCCCTCCGTAAGGCCAGCTCTCCTCAGCGAATCCTCCATCTCCATACCCTATTATTGGAAACCCGCCCTTAAAAAACACATTCTTTCTACCCCCTTGGGGGGATGCAATATTAACATTCCACACCTCCCAACTCTAAATCATTCACTCCGCACCATGTCCATGGATGCGGGTGAATCTTTGCAAACCCCGCCGCTTCAGCGGCGGGCACTAATCAGGAGGTGAAAGAATGGACGTAAAACCGATATCACTGGATGCGCTGCCCCCTTACGGAGGGCTGGACGGAGAGAATGCTGACAATTATTACAGGGCCGGCCGGAGGAGGGCGCTCCTCTGCAGCGAGGTCATAAACCCCTTCGAGGCCGCGCTCAAGGAATCAACGGGCTACAGCGACGACAACATACCGGCAGGGGAGGAGGAGCATACGGAAAAGGCGGGAAGATACGCCTTCCTTCTCCGCGCGACACCAACCACGAAGAGGCCGGAATACAGGGAGGTGGTTGACGCGCTCGCTGCCTACCTTGATGCCAGACTGGAGCAATACCTTGCAGGCGAGAGGCCGCCCGGAATCCTCACCATAGACAACGAGCCTTACATCCCATCGGAAAGGATACTTTCCATGATAAGGGAAGAGAAGGACAGAGTAATTTCAGGGGGCGTGAGGATAACCATAGCCAAAAGGCCGAAGCTCCCGAAGGGAACCTCAATGGTCGTTCCCCTGGGCATGGACCTATCAGAACTGACAGAGGGCAATGCCTCGAGATACCTCGAGGCCCTGGGCATGGAGGAGGGCTACAAGAATCTCGTCTCGGCCTTCGAGGACGAGTTGCTCGGGCTCACCGGATTCAGCGAAGCCAACCCACCGGAAAGGACTGAACACATGTACAGGAGGCTGGGAAAGCACATCTTCCACGTGAAGACCGTCCCCTACGAGAGCACGAGCTGGGGCAAGATGCTGGACGCCCTCGATAAGCCCATCCCCAAAAAAAGGAAGGAGAACGCAGGCGACCTCACCCTCATAGAGAGAGGAATAATGGTTCCGAGGCTGGAACCCTACCGAACCAGGAAGAGAGAGGGAGAGCCACTCATCCGCCTCGAGGCCCTCATCAGCCGCATCACCGGCCTCGTGGACGAGAACACAGGAACCGCCATCCGCCAAAAACCAATAAACCA
>CAYMDJ010000023.1:8274-13527 GCA_964389315.1 uncultured archaeon | reverse complement strand
TGAAGAGGTCGAACTCCTTCTTGTCCCTCATCCAGGTGTCCCTCATGTAGCTTCCCGCAATCGTATATTCAAGCCCCAGGGGCTTTATCACCCTCTCTGTCTCAGAGGTTACAAGCTCTATCATTGCCTTCGTCCTTGCCTGCTCCTGCTCCGTTGGGGTTATGTCCCTGAGAACTGCGGAAAGGATTGACTGCATCCTGTCTGCTGCCATAGTTAATTATTGGGGGAGGTCGTTAATAAGAATTACCAGCAACAGCACAGCGCAGATATTTAAGTAAATCATCCAATCTTTTAGGGTGGGAGCATGCTCGGGTTCAGGGGGAAGAAGCCCATAAGGTTCATGGATTTTGTTGAAGAAGGCATAAGCGCAGGGGACATAGCAACGAAGGGCGTGGTAAGCCTGAAGGAGAACGACACCTTCCATTCCGCTCTGAAGCTCGCGCTCTCCGGATACCGTCTTATACCAATCCTTGACAGCAAAGGAGAGAATGTCATGGGGGTAGCCACCAGCAGGGAGGTCCTTGATTTTCTGGGAGCAGGCCCACTCTCGGGCAAGGCAGGAAAGAAGCCGCTGGAAACGAAGGTGAAGATTCTGATGAAACGGCCCTCCATAGGGATTGACGCAAAGGAGAGCGCAAGGGGCGTCATGGAATCGTTCAGGGAGAACAATGTTGACATGCATCATGTTGAGAAGGGAGGAAAGCTTCACGGCATAATCACTGAATCTGACATCACCTACAGGATTCGGGGGAACGTTGGCCTCAAGGTGGGAGATGTGATGACCAGGAGCACCTTTTTCGTGAACGATGATGACAGGCTGGCCAACGTGGCCAGGTTGCTCGCGATCGGGCCATACAGGAAGCTTCCTGTGGTGACGGACGGGTTCCTCGTGGGAATCGTCACCCCCTTTGACGTCATGAAGCACCTCAACGAGAGCAGGCGGCTCTCCAGCGTGAGGACGAACAACACCAGAATCTCAGAGGTGATGAACAGGAACGTGGCGACCATAGGACCCGGCGCGGACGTTGCAGATGCCGTTGCCCTCATGAGGAGGAAGAACGTCTCAGGCCTTCCAGTGACAGAAGAAGACAATCTCGTTGGGATAATAACAGAAAGGGACATCATCGACGCGATGCGGTAGTTTTTTCCGCTAACGCTTTTGTCAACAATTATTATTCGTTGCACTTAGCTGCCTTGTGGTTAATTGGCGACAAGCTTAACGGTAAAAGGGTTAAACATGGTGGTGGAACTCGTGGTAGTCCTTGAGGCCGGCCATCCTTATCGATTTCTCGAGGAGCTCGATTCCCCTGTCGGCATCCTCCCTGCTGAAGGTGAGCGGGGGGCGGAACCGGATGGATTTTTCTCCTGATGAGAGGACGGCGAGGCGGTTCCTCCAGCACTTGTTGAGGAGAATCTTCCTCTCCTCCGGGTTGGGCAGGTCAAGGGCGAGGAATAAACCTCTTCCCCTCACGTTGCTTATCTCCGGGTATATGGCCTGAATCTCTTCAAGGCGCTTGAGGAAATACCTCCCTATGGAGGCTGCGTTCTGCAGGAGGTTGTCCTCCCTCATTATCTCCAGGATTCTCCTGCACCTGACCATGTCTGCGAGCCCTCCTCCCCAGGTGGAGTTTATCCTGCTGGAGAGGTTGAAGACGTTGTCCTTCACCTCATCTATTCTTCCTGAGCACATTATGCCGCAGACCTGGCTCTTCTTGCCGAAGGCTATGATGTCGGGCTTTATCCCGAAGTGCTCGAATGCCCACATCTTCCCCGTGGTCCCGAAGCCTGTCTGGACCTCGTCCAGGACGAACATGATGTCGTTCTTCCTGCAAATCTCTTCCAGGACCTGGAGGAATTCCGGCCTGAAATGGTTGTCGCCGCCCTCTCCCTGTATCGGTTCTATCAGGAGGCATGCGATGTCCTTCCCTCTGGTTTTGATGGCCTCATTGATTTGCTTCAGGGATTTCTCCTCCTGCCTCTTTACCCGCTCGAGGACCTGTGGCGTGACCGGGAAGGTCAGCGTTGGTGTGTCTATCCTCGGCCACCTGAACTTGGGGAAGTATCTTGTCTTGACGTCGGACGTGTTGGTCACCGAGAGGGTGTAACCAGACCTCCCGTGGAAGGCGTTCCTGAAATGGATGACCTGGCTGCCTAATTCTTTTTTTCCTTTCCGCAGGTTCTTCTGGACCTTCCAGTCAAAGGCGGCCTTCATTGCGTTCTCCACTGCTAACGCTCCGCCCGCTATGAAGAACATGTGCCTCATGAAGGATGGCTTCGCGAGCTTCGCAAAGGCCTCGACGAAGTCAGCGAACTGCTCAGTGTAGACGTCAGAGTTGGCGGGGTTCTCAATCGCTGCCTCCCTCAGTTCCCTCTGGAAATCCCTGCCCATCATCTTGGGGTGGTTGTGCCCCAGGGCGCATGTGGAGAAGTAGCTGTACATGTCCAGGTATTTCCTGCCCGTGTCCGCGCACACCATGTAGCTTCCCCTGCTCCTTCCAAGGTCAACTACCAGGTGGAAGCCGTCAACGAGTATGTATCTCGCGAGCGTTGACCTCACCCTTGAGGGAGGGATGTCAAAGGCAGCCTTCATGCTTATATTTGTCCCTTCTGGAATAAAAGCTGCTGTATCCGGGAAATGACTTAAATGGGAAAGCATAATATAATAATAGTGGTATGATGGAGGTAACCGCGGAAATCGTATTCAGGCTCCTGGTGATACCAGCAGGCCTGCTGATTGCGTATTTTTCGTTCAGGATTCATGCCCTGACAGAGGGAGGCTCCGCAGGGTGGAAATACATGGCAATGGCCGGCATCTCCTTCAGCCTGTGGGCAATATCGCAGATAGCGTTCAAGTATCTGATTGATTCCGCGGCATTGAGGATGTCCTCTGCGTCGTTCTTCCTCCTCCTGATGGTCATATTCGCCCCCCTGAGCCCGGTATTCCTGGCAAGGGACATGAAGCTGAGCGGCAGGGCAAGGCTGATAACGGTGAAGAAGTATTTCCTGTTCATAATCCCGGTTTCCCTCATAATAATCGGGCTCAACCTGATAGAGCCCTACTTCATAACCCTCTCAGAGGTGATGTCGGTCTCATACCTGATTTTCGGGTTCGCCCTCCTTCCGATGGCCTACGTTCTCTTCTTCCTATGGAGGGAAACAAAGAACAGGTCATGGCTCTTCATATTCGCCTTCGCAATCATAATATCATTGGCGGTATTCCTGGAGTCCTACAGCGGAGGGTGCTGCGGCATGGACGGGTATTATTACGGGAATCCTCTCTGCGGCACATACGGCTCTGATTACGTAACCGTCATCCCGCTGGCATGCGGCGCCGGCATCCTGCCCGTGGTGATGTACCTGGACATATTCCAGATAGCTGCCCTGCTCCTCGGCATAGCAGGCTTTTATTTAATATGGAAACCAATGAATATGTAGGTGTCTGAATGGAGGAAGCGATAAACCAGGTTGTCAGGGAAACCATAGAGTCAACCGGGAAGATAATCGGTTCACAACTCGCAATAAGGCTCATATCAGAGGAACTGGAAAGGCTGCAGTCCTTTAACAAGGAGGTTGAGAGGATTGCGGTAAGCGGGGGCTCCATAAAGGTCACCATAAAGAGGGGGACCTCTGAGAAGAGGGCCTGTGACATCCTCATGTCATTCATCACTGCCATGGAGAGTGCATACTCCAAGATAATAGGTCAGGTGTCGAGGACCATCATAAAGAAATCCCTCGAGGACGCCGCAAAGAAATACGGTAAGTTCAAGACCCTTCAGGAAATCGCAAAGAAATACTAGTTTTATCTCCTGAACTGGCCGACCCTCTCTGTCATGTCCTTGTGGGTCAGGAATAATGACCTGCAGCAGTATCTCTCAACGCCCAGCTTGTCGAGAACGTCCTTGGGGTTCGCGCCCTTGCCCACCTGGGCCTGGTAGCTCTCCCAGAGGTGGCCGATTGGTTTTCCGCACGTCATGCACCTTATTGGAATAATCACAGAATCACATCCGCTAATAGTTAGCCGCATTTACCCTATTGGATTAATGCGGCATTCTAATGTCTATTTGTTTGCCTGTTTGGATATTTAAAGCTTACTCAGCTTACGAGAGCTTCCACTTCTGCAAGCTGAGGAGCAACTAGAAAAATCTTGAGATTAAGTATAAACCAGCAAGGACCAAGACCTGGTGATATTTAAACCAATTCTGGCAAGTTCAAGCCATGGGGTTGCCAATCACGCGCGAGGAGGCTCTTGAGCTGCTCAAGGGCATGGAGCAGCAGGAATCAGACATGAACCATTACCTGGAGACAGAGGCTATAATGAGGGCTCTCGCAAAGAGGTTCGGAGAGGACGTCGAATACTGGGGGATGGTTGGACTTCTCCACGACGTTGACTGGGCGCTGACGAGGGATAATGTCAAGGAGCACTGCATCAGGGCAGCGGAGATATTGAAGGAGAAGGGATTCGATGACGAGTTCATCCGCATAGTCCAGTCACACGGTTATGGGTATGAGCAGATTCCTTCCCTTATGGATAAAAAGAGGGAAGGGAAGATAGAGCATGCCCTGATTGCTGCCGAGACTGTGACAGGAATAATCTACGCATACGCCCTGCTGAGAGGAAGGAGAATCAGCGACATGGAGACCAAAGGTCTGAAGAAGAGGTTCAAGGAAAAGAGCTTTGCAGCGAACTGCAACAGGGAACTCATCAGGGAGATAGATAAGACCGGGCTGAGCCTGGACGAATTCTTCGGGATATCAGTGAACGCCCTGAAGGGGATAAGGGAAGACATAGGTCTGGAATGAGCCTGCTGTGGAGCAAAACAATAAATGCGGGCAGGGACAAATATAATCATGAGCAACAAGAAGGCAGCCCTCCTGCTGATACTCCTGATAATCGCTTGCTTCCTGTTCATATTCTTCCTGGATGTGGGGACCGGCATCGTGGAGATGTTCCAGTACTAGAGCCCTTTTACGGGTCATAACATCGCCGGGTAACAAGTAGGCAGGTAACTATAACGAATGTTGATTGGTGGCAAAAGCGTTCACGGAAAGAACCCTTTTACGGGTAAGGGTGGCGCCCAAAAAAAGAAGCCTTTTAAGCCATGGAAGCAATTATTAGCATGATGTACGGGGTGTCGGCGTTCTATTTCCTCGGCGCTTTCATACCATTGCTGATAGCATCCAGGTTCGTGAAGCTGGACAAGAACATCCTCCTTCTGGGCTGGCTCTCCTGGGTGACAGGGGTGGCAGTCAAGA
>CAYMDJ010000023.1:0-8174 GCA_964389315.1 uncultured archaeon | reverse complement strand
AAGAACATCCTCCTTCTGGGCTGGCTCTCCTGGGTGACAGGGGTGGCAGTCAAGATGCTGCTCGCGACGATTATAGCGCTCAATTTTCCCATTCTCTACGTGCCGGACACCCCGCAGTATGTTGCCTTGCTCACCATACTGGAGACCACGGAGGTCATCTCCGCTATGCTATTCCTGATGTATCATCCCCTGCTGAAGAAGGCCAGGAATATCAAATCAATCTTCCTTTTCGGGATGGGATTCGGCGCAGGGGAGGCGCTCACCCTGGCGCTGTTCACCTTCCTTCCTGTTGACAGCCCACTGGCTTGGAACCTGCTCCTGACCAGCGTTGAGAGGTTCTCTGCCATAATGATACACGTGGCGTCCGTGATGTTCGTGGGTTACTGGGTAATGAACAAGAGGAGGCTGAACCTCCTGCTGGGAATCCTCTCAAAGGACCTCAGCGTCACACTCACCTTCGGGATTCTGGCTGCCTTCTCGTTCTCCTACCAGGCGTTCCTTCCATACGTGGAGGCCCTGCTCCTTGTTTATGGAATTGGGTTCCTGTTACTGGCATTCAGGCTGGGTAAGGGACAGAAGATAAAGACAGGCCCGCCACCTGCCCAGAAGGGGATAAACTACAAAAACTTAGTCTTCATGATACCGGTTGGTGGGATGCTCCTCATCCTGTCAGAGCTGGCCTCGCTGTTCCTCTCCAGCCAGGACACTGTGTCCTACATAATCGTTTCAATGGGGGTTATGTTCGTGCTGCTGATATCTGTCTTCAAGCTGCTCAGCCTATTCAGGAAGGTTTCAATCACGGAATTCTCCTCGGGAATCTTCCTCGGACTCTCCATTGCTAGGGTGGCAGAGCTATCGTTCGTTGACCCCGCATACCTGGGCTCTGTCCCTGTCCAGGCCCTCCTCACCACCCCAATGCTGTTCTTCTCAGTCCTCATAGGGGCGATGGTGGTCTACAGGTTCATCCACAAGGAGAAGCTGTTGGGTTGATAGACTATTTAGCCGCGTCCAGGGTCTGGTTGGCCATCAGGTCGGCCCTTCTTATCATTGGGTGGGTCCTGCTGACGTGGACGTATCTCACAGAAGAAAAATCTGACTCCAGGGATTTGGCCATTAAGTGGAGCTCCTTCAGTCTCTTCTCCTTCACTTTCCATTTACCGGTTAGCTGGTTTACAAGGAGGGTGGAGTCAGAATGGAGGATCACATCAGAGAGGGGATGCTTCCGTGCAGCAAGGCCCAGCGCGCCTATCGCTGCCATGTATTCGGCCTCATTGTTGGTCGCTATGCCTATCATCCTGGCTTCCCTGTCAAGGAGACTCTTACCATCGTAGATGAGGAAGGATATTGCCGCCTTCCCAGGGTTTCCTCGGGAGGCGCCGTCAGTGAATATCAGGAGCTTCATTATTAGTTATTGGCTGGCAGGGTATAAATTTGGTTGCGGGACATCTCAGCATCTGTATCCAAACCTCTTCTCGTATTTCTTGTGGTCAAACCATTCCAGGATAACGGCAAGTATTCGGATTTCGTCGTTTATAATGGTATATATCAGTCTCCAGGCGTTTGGGAGGTCATACTTCCACAGGTTATCAATTGAATGCTTCCTTATGTATTCGCTTGGCCAGTAATCCTTTGGTATCTTAATCCCGCAGAACGGGTCCTTCTTGAGGTCATCGGTTGCCCTTTCAAGGAATTTGTATAACCGGGCATTCTCTTTTTTGGATTTTTCATATTCTTTCTTTACCTTTTCATTAATGAAACCCACAAAGTATTCCTTCATTTAAGAATCAGTCCCCTTTTTGTCAGCTTCTTCACCAGCTCGGGGTTCCATGTCCAGACTATCCTGTTGTCCTTGTCTATCACTATTTTTCCCAGTTCTGCAAGATAGTCAATTATCATTGCAAAGGTCTGGTACATGACCTTCCTGGGAAGCGCCTTCCATAGTTCCATCCTTGTCGGGTAGAAGTCAAGGCTCCTCAGGGTTTCCTCTACCATTATCACAGTATCCAGCCTGGGATAGTGCAGAATTTCTTGTTTCATGTAATTATATAAGTTTATATAATTTATAAAGCTTTCGGTTTTCTCATAAAAGTATAAATTTAGTTTGGTGGCAGGGGAAAGTATTTAAGAAAGGTGCTACATTATACTAATGGTTTTTATGAAGGCGATAAAGACTGTGAAGCTCACGAAGAGGTTCAACGGAATGACAGCGGTGGATTCCGTGAATCTGGAAGTCAATGAGGGTGAGCTGTTTGGTTTATTGGGCCCTAACGGGGCAGGCAAGACTACCACGATAAAGATGCTTACCACCCTGCTGACCCCGACCAGCGGGAGCGCCGAGGTGTGGGGTCATGACGTATCGAAGGAGCCGGACGCTGTCAGGAGGTCAATAGGGATAGTGTTCCAGGAGCCTGCGGTGGAGAGCGAACTCACCGGAAGGGAGAACCTGGACTTCCACGCGAGGATGTATGGGATGAAGAGGAAGGACAGGGAGAAGTCCATAGAAGAGGTCCTCGGGCTCGTCGAGCTGAAGGATAAAGCGAACGTTCTGGTCAAGAGGTATTCCGGCGGGATGAAGAGGAGACTCGAGATAGCGAGAGGCCTTATGCACCAGCCAAAGGTCCTGTTCCTGGACGAACCAACACTGGGGCTGGATGCCCAAACCAGGCGCTCAATCTGGGATTACATAAAGGTCCTCAGGAAGAGGGGAGTTACAATCATACTCACGACGCATTACATGGAAGAGGCAGACTACCTGTGCGACAGGGTTGCGATAATAGATCACGGGAAGATAATCTCAATGGGAAGCCCGTCAAAACTCAAGGATTCCATAGGCTCTGACATAATATCGGTAAAGACTTCCGGAGACCCTGACGGAAGGTTTCACTCGTGCATGTCAAAGCTGAAATGGATAACGGACGTCAAGAAACATGATCACCAGTTCAGCCTCGGCGTGAAGGAGGGGGAGAGGAAGATACCGGAGCTCATGAGGATTGCTGAGAAGTGCAGGGTTGACATAATCTCTGTTACATTGAAGAAGCCCACCCTGGAGGATGTCTTTCTGAAGTTCACGGGAAGGGCCATAAGGGACGAAGAGGGTAACGTCATGTCAGACAGGATGAAGATGAGGATGAGGGGGCATTGATATGAAGGCAATAAGCCTTAATGCCATATACGTGATGTGGCTCAGGGAGGTGAAGAAGTTCTTCAGGAACAAGAGCAGGATAATCGGCTCGCTCGGGATGCCGTTCTTCTTCCTTGCCTTCCTCGGGGCAGGATTCAGCTCGGTCTTCAGCCTGCCGGGGATGGAGGGTGTTAACTATCTGCAGTTCCTCGCGCCGGGCGTAATAGGAATGGTCATGTTGTTCGCATCCATGTTCGCAGGGATATCAGTCCTCTGGGACAGGCAGTTCGGGTTCCTCAAGGAGATAATGGTGACGCCGGTGAGCAGACTCTCCATAATGCTGGGGAGGGTTGCGGGTGGAGTGACGACTGCCCTTGTCCAGGGGCTGCTCATACTGGTCATAGGGATAGGGATGGGGATTGCCGTCCCGGGTCCGTTGGGGTTCCTCAGCGCGCTCATGATGATGCTCCTGATATCAGTGAGCTTCATAAGCATAGGCCTGATATTCGCTTCCCTCATGGAGGACATGCAGGGATTCCAGCTGATAATGAACTTCCTGATAATGCCGGTCTTCCTTCTTTCAGGTGCTCTGTTCCCGCTCACCAGCGCTCCCGACTGGCTCCATGCGCTCTCACTGGCAAATCCCCTGACTTATGGGGTGGACGGACTGAGGCTCTCTCTCATCGGATTCAGCCAGTTCCCGCTCTGGCTCGATGCATCCGTCCTTGCAGTGTTCGGCCTCGTGATGATTACGATAGGGGCATATCTCTTCGGAAAGACGCAAGTCTAGAAGCTGACCTTTGCCTCTTCTGACAAATCCTCTATCACGTTGGCCTTTATCATGGTGTCCGATATCGTGTATAGCAGGTGGTTTATGTAAAGGCTCCTCGTGATTGAGCGGTCGCTGTAGAAGTAATAGCCGCTCTTGAGGAAGTCCTCAGGATCATCAACGTGCGTGATTCTTCCCTTGAGCTGAATCCCTCCCTCGAGGCTTATGTCATAGACGTAAGCGCCCTGCCAGACATAGTCGCCATACTCCCAGTCCTCCCCTTCTTTCTGCTCCTCTGTGAGCTCTGCCAGTAGGATTGGAATCACCAGGAGGTTCTTCTCCCTGTCGAACAGGAATGCCTTGTGCGTTCTCAGGGCCTCGGAATCCGTCCCCCTGTCACCTATCACGACCTTGTCCATCTCCACCGGATTCTCCACGTCAGTGACGTCGAATATCGCAATCTTCACTCCCTGATACCAGGAAAAATCCCTTCCCCAATCCTCTTCTGCGGGGATTGTGTCCTTGCCTATCCCTATTATGTGGTTCTCGTCATAGGGGTGGAGGTAATCAGAGTATCCGGGTATCTTGAGCTTTCCCAGGACCCTCGGGTTGGCTGGGTCTGAGAGGTCTATCACGAAGAAGGGGTCAATCTTCTTGAAGGTGACCAGATATCCTTTGTCTCCCGTGAACCTCGCCGAGTAGATGCTCTCTCCTGGAGCGAGGTCCTCGAGGGAGCCGACCCTCTGGAGGGTGGAATCGAACACATAGACGTTGTTGGTTCGGTTTCCTCCGCCCCACCATCCCGGCTGCCGGGTGGTCGCTATCCTGAAGAACCCGTTGTTCTCATCCATGGAGAACTGGTTCAGAACCGTGCCTGGAACGTTCATGTAACCGACGTATGACAGGGTCATCCCGTCCAGGGAGAACTTGTGGACATTGGTGTTGACCTCCCTCTCCTCCTGTGGAACTGGTTGGGGGAGGCTGGAATCATCATCAGGGGCTGGTTCTTCATCAGAACCTGAAGACCCGGAGTCGGATTTTGTCATGGTTTCGGTTGCCTGTTCTATATCAACTGCCTGGCCCGTTGATACTCCTGTGAGGACGCCCGGAACGAACCTCGGGTAGTCTGTCTCTGCTATGTAAAGGTTATCAAGTGACATGTAGACGTTCTGGCCCGAGCCCACAATCACGTCCTTCTCAACATCTGCACCAGGGTCTGATATGGACATCGCAACCAATGTTATGAACTGCTGGGCGTCAATGGGCTCGAAATGGACGACGTCCGTGCAGCCGCATGAGCTCTTGAGCTCCTCCCCCTCATTGCTGTCCCTGTAGAGAGGAACTATCCCCGCGGGGTTGTCCTCCAGTATCTCGTAGCGGGGGTAGGAATTGACTATGAAATAGACTATCCCTCCGACCTTCCTTGAGGAGACATAGCTTCCCTCGAAGTCCAGAGTCCTTACTTCCGCCGGGTCCGCCCTGTCAGAGATGTCAAAGAGCTTGACCGTCATGAAGGACATGTAGCTGGGGTAAATCATCATGTCCCTTGCAACCCCCTCCATGGGGACAGGGACAGGTCCCTCGAAAGCATGGTAAGTGTAACCGAAGACCATGAGCATGTCGCCCTCTATGAAAATCTCCTGCGGTGTGAAGTCAGTGAATTCAATCTCCCCTACCACATCCATCCCGGTCGCAGGGTAGGCCTTGACTATGACTAGCTTGGGTCCGGTGGTTTCCTTGGAGTCCTCGTAGTCATACCAGCCGCCATACCTCTGGGTTAATGTGTATATGTACTCGCCGTCAGTCTTTACGATGTCTGCCTCGTCAACGCCCTCGACCTGGACGTTGGTCTCTGAGAAACCCTTGGAGGCTGCCTGCGACTCCTCGCCCGCAGCCATAGGAACCGCTGAATCCAATGTTCCAACGCCCCGCCAGAGCCCGCCGTAGGAATTCTGGCTCTCAGAGAAGGCCGAGGCCAGGGCAGTGCAGCTGTCAAACCTCTTTATGGAGCCGGAGAAGCTGATGTCCTCCAGCGCTGAGAAGAGGACAGAGCCGCTTACCAGGATGACAACTATCCCTGCGAGGATGATGAAGTCAGAGAGTCCCTTTTTCATACTTACTTATTGGTCAGGGTATGTTTAATTGGTTTTCCCTTTTCTCCGGTTTTTCCCGTCACCCAACAATCTTCCCGTCCTTCATCAGGGTCTTGTTGTCGGCCTCTATCGTTGGTTTCCAGAATATGTAGTCAAGATGGATGGATGACTGGACGTTCCCGCCAAAGCTCTTGTTCGTCCCGAACGCTATGTGAGCCGTTCCCTTCACCTTCTCGTCCTCGAGTATGTTTCCGGTTATCGTAGCCTTGGGGTTGGTCCCTATGCCGAGCTCAGCGAGGTTTCTGCCGTTCTCCACGTCATGAAGCTTCCAGAATCTCCTGTCAGTGCAGTCAGCCATCTCCCCCTTCTCAACCGTTATCGTGAAGGGCTTCTTCCCGGTGTCAATGACTATCCTTCCCTCTGATTTTCCTTCGAGGGGAGCCACGCATGCCTCGCCGTCCGGTATGTTGATTACCTTGCCTTTCATGGAAATTCCAAAACACTCAGAAATATCCCTTTTGCCAAGGGGGATGAATATGTCTGTTCCCTTCTTTGTCGTGACTGTCAGGTCCTTTCCTGCAATCAGGTTTGCTACCCCTTTGGTTTCCCTTTCCATCCTCCTATAATCGACATCTACGCACCTCATGTATATGTCTTCAGTGATTCCAGGCAATGTTATCGCCCTTGCTCCGGATTTCTTTGCGTTGGTCACTGCCTCCGTGTGGGTCAGCGACATCATGGTGGGGCATATTACTATATCGTTACCAAGCATCCTCTCCGCTACCCACGGCTCGGGCTCTGCCCCGGGCCTCAGGGTCTCCTTTATCATGATTAGTGAGCAGTCACAGAATTTCTTGCCCGCCCTCTCCAGGCTCCTGGCGATTCTCTCACTGGGCTTGTCAGCGACTATGAGAGCCTTCTCGCCCTTCCTTGCCTTCAGGCATTGCCTCCACACTATCCCTGATATCCTGTCAAGCTCCATGGTGATTATTTGCTCCCCTGATTAAATAAGCTTGCAGGGAAATCGCATTTTTATTGGACACGGGACAATTATAAACATGGCAGCCAAGAGGAGCGCGCTCGACCAGATATCGAGGTATCTGGAGGCGCTGGCGAAGAACGTCCGGGCGAACAAGACTGTCTCTGGCGCGGTGATATCCGCCCTTCTCGGAGGGGTGCTCAAGCTGAGTGAGCTGACCAAGACCTTCCCCCCTCCCGCAGACCTCTTGGGTAACATCATAATATTCGCCGCCATCCTGTTCATTGCAGTCGATATATGCAAAGGGGGTTTGTTTGACTAGAACCCTTTTAATGTTAAGGGTCTCGCCTTTCGCACCCAGGAACCATATAAACAATCCTGGGTTCGAAACCAAGAGCGTTCACGGAAAAGCGTATTTATTAACCCGAGAACAAAATATAAGTGATTGATGTGTGGTGTTTCCAATGATAAAGATTCAGAGGGTTCAGACCGGAATAAAGGGGTTTGACGAGCTCGTGGAAGGAGGGATACCCAGGGGCATGTGCGTCCTTGTTACTGGCAGCCCCGGAACTGCCAAGACGCTGTTCGGGCTGCAATACCTCTTCAACGGGCTGACCAAGTTCAAGGAGAAGGGGCTCTACGTGACCGTGGGCCAGTCAGTAGACGTCCTCAAGAAGCAGGCAGCCATGTTCGGGTGGGACCTTGACAAACTCTCGAAAAGTGGCCTGGAAGTGATGCCTTTATCAACGAAGCAGCTGGACAGCAACATAGCTGCCGTCATAATGGACAAGGTCAGGCAGGGCAGATACAAGAGGCTCGTGATTGATTCCCTTACCACCCTCTCACTTAACGCACCGCTCTACCGCTCGCTCAACGACATATCCGTAACTGACATAGTCAAGAACAAGTCTGTCTTTTCCCCGCCGATTGGAGGGGAATCAATAATCCAGAGCTTCATATACAACTTCATAGACAACATCCACCAGCTCACCGACTGCACGACCATACTGGTTTCAGAATCCTCTGAAAAGGGGGAATACCTGACCAGGGACCAGGTCTCGGAATTCGTTTCAGACGGAATAGTCCTCCTCACGTTCGAGTCAATGGGAGGAGAATTTTCAAGGAGCCTCCTGGTCAGGAAGATGCGCCAGACCAATAACGATGAGGACGTCCACCCCCTGGAAATCTCCCAGAAGGGGCTGGTTGTTCACA
>CAYMDJ010000022.1:0-14651 GCA_964389315.1 uncultured archaeon | reverse complement strand
GTGGGTTTCTGCTTCCGATGCGAACCTCTCGGCTCCTGCCTCGCGGCAGCGCGCCCAGAACCAACAGTACCGACACTTCCCGTGGAGGTATCGGAACCGGCATGCTCGCGTAGCAGGTTCTGATGGATGAGCGGAGCTTCCTCATGACCCTTTTTACAGGAGGCTCCCGCCTTCCGCCAATCGGCATCTCGAACACCACAAAGGATAACGAGATGTCTCGTGCCCTGTCACGAAGACGAGGCACGAAAGCGTCAACGGAAAAACATCCCAAAGAGTCACGGAGCTGCGTACCCGGCTCACACAAGAAAGTGTTAAAATCGCTCCTTATAAAGGTTTTTCGTTAACGTTTTTGGTCAAATTTAACAGAAAAGGGTTATTATAAAGGTTATTTTAGGCTCAAATAAGGGGTTTTCCGATTATTTTACCTAGATGTTCAAGTATTTTTTTCTGGTCATCCATTGTATTGTTCGGGTATCTAAGAACCTTGACTGTGCCGAAATCGTCGGAAAGTTTGTCAACACTCTCCCAGTTATCAGCAATGAGTTTGCCGATGTCCCTGCTTTCTTTGTCTGTTCTTCCTTTCATATCGTTCCTCTTCCTGTATTCGTCTTTTGTTATAGATAACTCTATGAGGTATCTATCGAGAATTAGTCTCTTGTCTTTAAGGAACTTCTTCATGTAGGGAGAGGAATAAACGGTCAGTCTTTTCAGGGTTTCATCAAGCGGGCAGCTCTCTGTAACCACATTATTCCCCTGCAGTAACAGGGCATTCTTATCCACGCTGTAAATTACATGAACCAGTTTCCATTGGCTCTCGTTTATCTTCTTTATGTGCGTATCGCCGAACAGTTTCTCTCTGACAGAATCCGATGGTATGCGAACAAAACCAGCTCTTTTCTCAAGAATTTTGCCAATCTCGCTCTTCCCGGAACAGGGAAGCCCTGTAAGCGCTATGCTGAAAATCTTCTTCATCATACAATGTTCATGCCTGGCTTCTGGCCAGCTTCTTTTCCCTGTTCTTTTCCTTCTTTATCTCGTCCTTGAGCTTGGGGAGGCGCATCAGGAAGCCACAGGCTGAGCACTTGACGTTGAAGGGCCTCTTCCATTCCTGCTCTGTCTGCTCCTGGTGGCTGCACTCAGGGCACCTGTACTTGACCTTTGCAGTGCTGGAGTCGTTGGGAACGAGGACTGCCATGTTTCCCTTCTGCTCGCCTGCCTTGTTGAGCAGTGTCCTGTTCGTGATGTACCTGTAGTTTCCCATAGTATCTATCTCGGTTCACGCTATATAAAAATGACGGTTTTTTCCTCAGTCCCTTTTAAGCCTTATCCTCATCAGGTCATGTGCAGCCACTGTCTGCCTGAATATCTCCCTGGCCTCCTTGACGTGGGGATTTACGTCCTGGTATCTCCTGGAGAAGTGGGTAAGGACGAGCTTCTTCGTGCCGGTCTTCTTCGCGAGCCTGGCTGCTGCCTTCGCTCCGCTGTGCATCCTTCCAACCTTCTCGTCCAGGAAGGTGGTGTCGTGGATGAGGAGGTCAGAGTCCTTAGCTATCATTTCCAGGCACTTGCATGTTTTGGTGTCCCCTGTATAGACCACCTTGAGACCCTTCCTCAGGATGCCGACGTCCTTGAGGGATATCCTCTTACCCCTGAACATCACAGAACCCTCGCTCTTCAGCTTCCCCACTAGCGGGCTCTGCTTCAGACCATAGAGCTTCTCTGCCTTCCTTATGTCAACGTTCCACCTGTCCTTCTCCTCGAACGAGTATGCTACAGCGGGGACGGTGTGGTTGACAGGGATGGAATAGATGTCGAACTTCTTCGTTCCCCAGACGTGGTTGATGTCCTCGCCCGAGTAGGGGACGTTCTTGGGGATTATCCTGAACCTGGGGCCCCAGTAATCGAGGTCGAGCAGGTCACCGATAAACCTCTCTGCCTCTGGGCCGTGGATGTAGAGATTTTTCTTCCTTCCCTCCATGTTCATGGTCTGCATCAAACCTATGAGCCCTGCCCAGTGGTCAGCGTGCCAGTGGGTGATGAATATGTGGTCAATCTTCATGAAAGAAAGCTTTGCCTGCATCATCCTCTTCTGCGTCCCCTCGCCGCAGTCCCAGAGCATCACGTTGTCCTCGTACTGCAGCCATATGGCTGCTGGATTCCTCTTCTTCGTGGGTATGCCTGACCCTGTCCCGAGGAAGACTATCTCAAGCACGTTATCACCATGATTTAGAATTGTGTTAGGGTAGATAAAAAGGATTAGAAGAGACGGAATTTCTCCCTGAGGGTGAGGCATAGCTTCCTGTCAGAGAGCATATCATTAATGTCATCGATATGGGGGTTGCGGGGACCTGTATTGATTTCCAGGCTCTCCACGCAAGTGGCCAGGAGCTCCCTCTTGAGCCTGACCAAACTTCCCGCATATACTCCTGCTCGATTCATAACGACAACATTAAGAATTGGGGAAGAGGGTTTAAATACCTTAAAAACGCGGTCATGGAGGCTTTCAGGGAAAAACGAGGCTGGTTTCCCTCCCGTATTCAATCCTTCTTATCTTATGGGTCTCCTTGAGGTCCCTTTCTATGGGCCTGAACTTTTCCGGCAGCATCGCGTATTCTATTTCGCTCTTGAGGGACAGACCCCTGTCCTTCTTGGCCTTCCATATCCTGCTGTTCAGCTCCATGAGCTCCTCTGACCTGAAGCCAATCCTGCCCTTCCTGGCTTTCTTGTCTGTTTCCGGCCAGGGGAGGTCCTCTATGTCCCTGCTGTGCATCTCTCTGTATAGCCTGTGGGTTATGAAGCAGGCAACGGGTGAGAGGATCAGTAGGCAGAGGTCAAGGACCTCGTGAAGAGTGTGTATCGCTGCCTGCTGCTCTGCCTTGGTGAATTTCCCTTCGTGATTGTATGCCCTGTTCTTGACGAGCTCCAGGTAATGCGAGGCCAGCATCTCCCATATGAAGTACCTTATCCTTGTGACGGGCTTGTGGAACTCATACTTCTCATACTCCTTCCTGGAATATTCCAGCAGGGAATAGGCCTCCTTCCTTATCCACCTGTCAAGGGGCTGTAAATCTATCCTTCCCTTTCGCTTCCTGAAGGACGAGATGAACCTCGCGACGTTCCAGAGCTTGGTGAGGAATTTCGCTCCCCCCTCTATCCTGTCGAATGAGCATCTGAGGTCAGAGAGCGTAAGGTTCCCCTCCAGGGCGCACCAGAGCCTGAACGGCTCTGCACCGAACTCCCCTATGACGTCCCTGGGGTCTATGATGTTCCCCAGGGACTTTGACATCTTCGTTCCCTTGCCATCGAGGATGTGATAGTGAATCCAGACGTCCTCAAAGACCGGCTTTCCTGTCAGTTGGTAGGTCCTGAGGAGCGTGTAATACAGCCACGTCCTGACTATCTCCCTCCCCTGGGGCCTCAAGGAGCAGGGGTGGGCCTTCCTGAAGAAGGGTTTGTCGTATTCGTAATGGAGGACGTAGAACGGGGAAATTGAGGAATCGAACCACGTGTCAAAGACCCTTTCCTCTCCCCTGAAATTCTTCCGCCCGCACCTCGGGCACTTCTTTACTGGAGGTCCCTCGAGCCAGGGCCTGTAATATCTTCCCTTCGGAGGGACGATTGTCTCTCCGCACTCGCAATACCAGAGGGGTATCTCCGTTGCATAGAACCTCCTTCTGGAGACCGCCCAGTCCATCGTCAGGCCATTAATCCAGTCGATGAGGATCTGCTTCGATTTGGGGGCAAAGAAGCTTGTCTTTTCAATGACATCCCTCTTGAGATTAGTTCTCCAGTCGAGCTGGTCGAGATAGTATTCGGTCATCTCTATGAACTCTATCGGGCTCTTGCTCCTCTCGCAAATCGGAGTCCTGTGGATCATCCTCTTCCTTGCCTTTATGAGGCCCTCCTTCTCGAGCCTGTCCTTCATCTCCTTCCTTGCCTGCTCCACTGTCAGGCCCTTGAGGAATCCCGCCTTCTCGTTCATCCTTCCGTCCTTTCCTATCGATATTATCGGCTTGAGCTTCATGTCCCTGTAGAAAAGGATGTCCGTGTAGTCGCCGAAGGAGCACATCATCATCAGGCCAGAGCCCTTCTCCATCTTTGCCACGGGATGCGGCCTTATGGGGACCTCCCTGCCGTAAAGGGGAAGGATTGCGTGCTTTCCCGAAAGCTTCTTATATCTCTTGTCCTTCGGGTTGTAAACCACCATGGAGCACGAGCAGAGCAGTTCGGGCCTTGTTGTGGATATTATTACGCTCTCCCCGGTCTCTTTTATCTTCCATTTTACGTCAAGGAACTCGCTCGGAAGATCCCTGTATTCAATCTCTGCATCAGCGATGGTTGTCTTGCAGTCAGGGCAATAATTAGAGACCCTCTTGTCCTTGTGGATTAGACCTTTATTCCAGAGGTCTATGAAAGTGGCCTGGGTGAGCGCACGATACCTGTCCGAATCCGTGTGATAGACGTCACCGACCTCCCTGCCATGCTCCCACGAGCAGAATGAGATTCCCAGCCTGTAGAACGAGTCAACGCTCGCCATCGAGGATTCCTCGAGGATTTTCCTGCACGCCTCAACATATTCCTTCCTTGGGGTCTCCTGTATGGAGACCCCGAACCTCTTTTCAGCTGCCATCTCTATCGGAAGGCCGTTCCTGTCCAGGCCCAGCGGAAAGATGACCTGGTGGCCTGTCATCCTCTTGAACCTGGCTATGAAGTCCATTATCGTGTAGGTCGCCGCGTGGCCTATGTGTATCGGGGCGTTGACGTAAGGGGGCGGCGTGTCTATCGAATAGATTGGCTTCCTGCTCTTCCTGTCAAACCTGAAATGAGAATCCTGGCGCCACTTCTTCCTTATCGGCTCCTCCATTCCCTTTTCCCAGCGCTTTCCCCTTATCTTAGGCATAACAAAGCTCCGTAATGTATATACTTAGGACAAGGATGAATAATAAATGTTTTCATTATAATAAGACCTGCCTTTGCTTAAGATTCTAGAATCCTCTTGAGGTTTTTGTGATAGCTTTCTTCTATTGACCCTTCCAGGCCCATCCGAACGAATGTCCCGGGCTCTGGAATTTTCTCTAGCTCCGCAGCCTTCCATACATACTCCACGAAGCTGAACTGGTCCCCGGTGTATTTTCTGAAATGCTCGCCGAAGAAGAATTCTTCCCTTTCTCCTACGTCCTTCCTACCATCATCCTCGTATCTGTGGTCTATGGTTATCCTGTATACTTCCTCTTTGTCTTTCATGAGCCTGATATAATACCAATGACAGAAGTTCCCGTATTGCTCCAGGTATAAAACATTATCAAGAAGCCGCATCTCCCATGCATCATGAAGCTTTTCGCCTTCAAATTCCGTATCGCTGACGCCTATCTCCTGTATGCTCATACATTAGAAATAGACCTTGTCTATAAAAACGGATATTGAGTCAGTACTGCCTTCCGGCGTAGGCGATGTGGTTAGCCTTCTTTCCGCACACCGCGCACTTGTCTGAGGGTTTGGGCTTATAGCGGAATAGCGGAATGGTGGTATCCATAGCCTTATATACAAATCTTGCAAAGCTAAAAATGATATTTTCTGCTAATTTAACAAACAACAGACTTGAAATCCCAGCCGATTTTAGGAATTCGTATGAGAAGGGAAACAATAATCTTGAGTCAAACGATTTCTTGATATTGAAAATGAACAATAGAATCGTTCCGGGATTCGTTAACATTGGTAATGATAGAGGGAGGATCAGAAAAAGGGTTAGGATACCAAAAATGTTTTTTAGCCCTGGAAAAACGGATGTTAAAATATTGTCCCACATCAAGACAAAAGAATCTAGGCATGATAAAAATAGATTTTTTGCAGGCAAAAAAGTAGATTTGTATTATGCTATACCAAACAGAGACATTAAAGGAAGCGAAATAGGCGTAGGTATGCATAAAAAAGAACTGTTTCTTTTCAGACCATCGATATTGAAGGCTGTTAAGATAAAAAGGTACATTGAAACCAGGTGTTTGCTTGAGATTATGGGATTATATCAGGGCGAGGGCTTGAGGAACGCTAAACGTATCCAGAAAGTTCAGTTTTCAAACAATCTACCTGAACTGATTAATAAGTTTCTGGATTTCTTTGAGACTTTGGGGCTAGGCGGAGAAGAATGGAAGATTAATGTGGGACTAACTGGAAATGTTGATGGTAAGAGGAAAGAGAAATCAAAGAGATATTGGTTATCAAAAACTAAAATTCCTGAAAAGAATTTCAGGGGGTTCTGTTATACAAAGACTTTTGGCAATTTGCATAACCCCATGGGAACGTGCATAGTGATTTATGATTCATCGGTTCTGGCACATGTCTTTCTTTCACTCATGAGAAGAATTGAAGATTTCATAAAGGATGAGGATGGGGCTTGGATATTCATTAATGGCCTCATGGAGGCAGACGGGTCGGTTGAAACCAAAAATGGATTCCTCAGTGAAGTCAATATTGCATATGATACAGCACAAGAAGCCAAATTCTACAGAAACTTTATAGAAAAATACCTGAATATAGAAACCGGTGTAAGGCCGAATAAAAGAATAGTTTTGTTCAAGAAATACATAGATACGGGAGATAAATGGGATGTCTGGTATAAGCTTGTGAAATTCAATGTATTCAGGAACCATTGTTTCAGAAGAGAGAAGCTTATCAGGGGGTTTCTTAAGCATAAGAAGACCAGAATTATCTACAAGTGTTTGAAAGGTTTGGTCGATGACTTTGCTACCACCCGGGATATTATGAGAACTGCAAATTATAATCAAAAGACCGGTGTGATTTATATCATGAAACAGCTAGAAAAACAGGGACTGGTATCAATTGTGAGGAAGAAGAAAAGGCTTATATATAGAATTACAGAGAACGGGAAGGAATTTTTGGACATTTATCTGAAGAATCAGTACGCTTTTGCAAAGTAGACAACGTACTTTGCCTTTTTGCCGCAATGCACGCATTTGCCCTTAAGATTCTCCTTTTCGAAAGGAATTAGGCGTATGGTAGCGGTGGTTTTGTCCTTTATTTCATCTTCACAACTTGATTCACCGCACCAATTTGCTTTTATCATTTTCTTATCTGCAAGCAGTTTCTTGAATTCATTAAAGTTGCTTGCAACCTTTGTGTTGCTCTCTAAAAACGATTTGGCTTTCCTAAAAAGATTGTTCTGGATTTCATTGAGTGTTTTTTCCGTTATGCTCTTCAGGTTTCTCATTTTTACATGAATTTTCTTTCCGTTGTCTCTCCTGACAAGCACAACCTCCTTATTTCTGATGTCCCTTGGACCAATCTCTATCCTTAGGGGAACTCCCTTAAGTTCCCACTCATTAAACTTCCATCCAGCAGAATAGTCATCCCTGTCATCAACCTCAACCCTGAATTTGTCAATAACTCTCTTTATTCTCATCGCCTCTCTTAAAACTTCCTTCTTGTTCTTCTCGAATATTATCGGAACTATGACTGCCTGTATCGGAGCTATCCTTGGCGGGAGAACCAGCCCCTTATCATCTCCATGGGTCATAACCAATGCGCCAATAAGCCTCGTCGATATCCCCCACGAGGTCTGCCAGGCATATTTCTCAGTCTCATCCCTGTCCCTGAACTTTATCCCGAAGGCAATCGCAAAATTCTGGCCAAGGTTATGCGATGTTCCCATCTGCAGGGCCTTTCCATCAGGCATCAAAGACTCAAGGGTTGTTGTATATAATGCACCTGCAAACTTCTCATTCTCGGTTTTCTTACCCACAAGAACGGGAATGGCAAGCAGATTCTCCATGACTTTTTTATAATAACCCACTATAAGCATAACCTCCTTTGATGCTTCCTCATCGCTTTCATGAACAGTGTGCCCCTCCTGCCATAGGAATTCCCTTGTTCTCAGGAAGAGCTTGGTTGCCTTGGTTTCCCATCTTACTATATTACACCACTGGTTGAACAGAAGCGGCAAATCTCTCCATGACCTGATCCACTTGGCATATGAATGGTATATTATTGTTTCTGAGGTTGGCCTGAGCGCATATTTCTCTGTCTTGCCTTTCTCATCCGTCTCCTTTTTATCGATATATGCAACCTCGGGCTTGAAACCAGAAAAGTGTTCTGTCTCTTTTTTCAGGAACCGGTCAGGAATAAACAAGGGGAAATACATGTTTCTGTGTCCGGATTTTTTAATCAGGGAGTCAAAGTGTTCCCTTATTCTTTCCCAAATTTCATAACCGTATGGCCTTATCACCATGCAACCTGAAATAGGAGCATATTCAGCCATCCCTGACTTAAGAATTACCTCACTATACCATTCAGGCAGATCTGATTTTGGGGATGTTATACCAATAGTATCATCAATCTCATTTTTGTTTGCTTTATTCTTTGCCATAATCACCACTATACACTAATATTATGATTTGGGAAGGGGATTTATATAAGTAGGGAAACCAGCTCTCCGGTGCGGCAGAATCAGGGAAGCCCCACTTTCCTGAGCTCCTCTAATCTTTGCTCTTTTTCTTCATCTGTATAAAAGAGGCCGTGGGCTATTCTCACGTCTCTAAATCTCCAGGGGTTTGCAATTACACTATCTCTTAAGGCTTCAGTGACAACTAGCGGGCGAAAATCCCTTTCAATGATGTCCCCTTCCACGTGTATGTTGGTGGTTCCTTCCAGCAATCCATCGATTGCTTTTGCAAAATATCCGGGTTCTGGGGGGTGAGCAACTGCAAGGTATGATTTGCTTATGCTCTTATACGGCCCCGTGCCTTCCATGTATTGTTTCTTGGCTTCAATCTTTATATTTAAAACCTAGGACAAATCCTTATCCATGAAAATCGTGGCGAGAGGGGCCGAGGCTGTCCTGAGAAAGGACGGGAACAAGCTGGTCAAGGACAGGGTCAGGAAGGGCTACCGAATCCAGAAACTGGATGATAGGATAAGGTTCCTGAGGACCAAAAGAGAGGAAACCCTCCTGGCAAGGGCAAGGAGAGCGGGCGTGAACGCACCTGCCGTCTTTTCGGGCGGAAAAACCAGCCTTGTCATGGAATGGGTTGATGGGGAGAGGGTCAAGGACGTCCTGAATTCCATGGGAAGGAAAGAGCAGGATGAGGTTTTCCGTCAGGTTGGGGAGGCGCTCGGAAGGCTCCACTCGGCAGGGATAGTCCATGGTGACGTGACCACCTCGAACATGATTCTCAGTGACGGTAAGCTTTTTGTGATAGATTTCGGTCTTGGTAAGACATCGAAGAGGATTGAGGACTTCGCAGTGGATTTGTACGTCCTCATGGAAGCTTTAAAAGCAGCGCACTTCAAGATAATTGATAGCGCATGGAAGGGCATTATAAAAGCTTATAAATATAATAATGCAAATGCTGACCAGGTCCTGGGAAGGTTCCGGGAAATCGATAAGAGAAGGAGATATCGCTCGCATGACTGACAAAAAAGAGGAGAAAAAGGCCGGGGAAGAGAAGGCCGGAGTGAAGGAGCAGGTGAAAGAGGAGAAGCCAGACACCCCGGAGGAGAAGGAGATAGAAGAGGAAGAATCCCTCCCCGAGGAGGACGTTGAGCTGGATGTCGACGTGGACGAGACAGAGGACAGGAACGTCATCAAAGAGGAAATCATTATCAGGAGGGAAGGCCGCCCGGACATAAGGAGGGAATGGATACCAAAGACAGAGCTTGGCAGGAGGGTCCTGAGGGGGGAGTTCAAGACCATAGAGGATGTCCTGAAGTCCGGTGAACTGATTCTTGAGTCGGAGATTGTTGATTACCTTGTTCCTGAAATCAAGAACGAAGTCATATACATAGGGGGAAGCCCCGGAAAAGGGGGCGGGATAAGGAGGACCGCCACCAAGAGGACCGTGAGGATGCACAAGTCCGGAAGGAGGTTCAAGCTGACCTCTGTTATAGTTGCAGGTAACGAGCAGTCTGTCGTTGGCCTTGGGAAGGCATCGTCGAGGGAGCACAAGACAGCCATAGAGAAGGCAGAAGAGCAGGCAAAGCTGAACGTGATAAGGGTAAGGAAGGGATGCGGCTCCTGGGAGTGCGGATGCGGGGGAGAGCATTCAATACCGTTCAGGGCAGAGGCAAGATACGGCTCTGTCAAGGTCACGCTCCTTCCTGCTCCGAAGGGTGTGGGCATAGTCGCCAGCGATTCCGTGAAGAAGATAATCAAGCTCGGCGGAATCAGGGACATCTGGGTAAAGACGGATGGAAAGACCGCCACGAGGACTAACCTCGCTTTCGCCACGTTCGAGGCGCTGAGGAACCTGAACCGGACAAAGGGTGATCTGTGATGTATGCTGTTCTTAGGATAAGGGGCTCTGTGAACACCTCTCCTGAGCTGAAGGCCACGATGAAGATGCTAAGGCTTGAGAGGGTGAATCATTGCGTCATCGTCCCGAAGAACGAATCCTACGATGGGATGCTGAAGAAGGCAAGGGATTATGTGACCTGGGGCGAGATAGACAAGAACACCCTTGAGAAGCTGGTCGCCAAGAGGGGAAGGCTTCCGGGAAACAGGAAGCTCAGCGAGAAAGAGGCGAAGGAGGCTGCAAAGAAGATACTTGACAAGGGGATGAAGGAGGCCGGGATAAAGAGCGTCTTCAGATTGTCTCCGCCGAGCCGCGGCTACAGTTCGATAAGGGCCCATTACCCGAAGGGTGACCTTGGAAACAGGAGCGAGAAGATAAACCTCCTGATAAAGAGGATGATATAAATGGCCGTCATTATCAGGATGCACCAAGACGGCTCCGTTAAAGAGTGTGAGGCGAAATGATGAAAGTAAAGAAGAAGGTGAAGCAGCGCGGGCATAAGACCCATGGATGGGGAAGCAAGAAGAAGCATAGGGGAGGCGGCTCGCGCGGCGGAAGAGGCAAAGCAGGCATTGAGGACCACAGGAGGCTCATGTTCAGGAAGAAGGGGATAGAGCTGGGCTCCAGGGGCTTCAAGACCATGAAGGACAGGAAGCTGAAGGAGAAGGCAAGGAACATAAACCTCAGGGACCTTGAAGGGCTGGCAGGGGACAGGAAAGAGATAATCCTCAGGGAGTTCGGTTATGACAAGGTCACAGGTAAGGGAAGTATCTCAAAACCCCTCAGGGTGATTGCGAAATCTTTCTCCGCAAGGGCGCAGGAGAAGATAGAGGGCGCGAAGGGGAAGGCCGTGCTGGAAGAGTAAATCATGATGATTGTTGAGGATGATGTTTATGGCAGTTTTGAGATAAATGACCCGCTTATTCTTGAGCTCATAAAGAGCAAGCCGATGGAGAGGCTGAAGCATATAAACCAGTTCGGCTCGTGGAAATTCATCATGCCTGAACTGGAAAACACCAGGTTTGAGCACTCTGTCGGCGTCTACATGTTGCTGTCTCTTTTGGGGGCACCCAGGGAAGAGCAGGTAGCTGGCCTTCTCCATGACGTGCCCCACGGGGCCTTCTCCCATGTGATTGACTATATCTTTGGCAGGGCCCGGGACCAGGAATACCACGAAGAGCATCACAACAGGATAATAATGGATTCAGATATTCCCGGCATATTGGAAAAAGAGGGCATCTCTGTCGAGAGGCTCATGGATGAGAAGAACTTTCCCCTGCTGGAAAGAGGGTTGCCTGATTTCTGTGCAGACCGACTTGACTATTTCATGAGGGATGGCCTAGCGATAGGGCTGGTGAAGCGTGATGATATCAGGATGTTCATGGACAACCTGGTGGTGAGGGACAGGGAGATTGTCTGCGGAGACAGGGATGCTGCGAGGAGGATGGCCTCCCTCTTCCTTGAGTGCAGCAAGAGGTTCTGGTCTTCCCCCCTGCAAGCGGCATCTTACCAGATACTTGCCGACGCAATAAGGATAGCCATGGACAGGGGAGTTATAGATAAGGATGACCTCTTCGGGACGGACGATGATCTCCTGGGGAAGGTCAAAGCTGCAAGAATAAAAGAGGTTGATGAGAAGCTGAAGCTACTGAACCCGTCGTTAAAGGTGGTCGAGGACAAGGGAAGGTATGACTTTCGTTCCCGTGCAAAGGCCAGGTTCATCGACCCGAAGGTCCTTGAGGACGGGAAGCTTGTGAGAGTGTCTGAGTTTGATGAGGGTTTCAGGAAGGAAAGGGACGATTTCGTCAGGAAAATAAAGGAAGGGTATTGCATCAGGATAGTGAAGCAGGCTTAAGCTTTTAAACCCCCAATATTATATTAACCAATTAACAAATTATTAAGTGATTGAATGGGACTGCAAGCTACATATATCGGATTCCTTCAGAGGATTCCGGGGATTACCGAGCCTCTGGAGAGAATGTCCTTCAAGAGCAAGCTGAAATGGACAGGCATAATTCTCCTTCTCTTCTTCATGATGGGGCAGATAACGGTTTATGGTGTCGCTCCTGCAAGCTTCGAGCAGTTCAAGTTCCTTGAGATAATCCTGGGCTCTTCTTTCGGCTCGCTGATGTCCCTAGGCATCGGTCCCATAGTCACTGCATCCATAATCCTCCAGCTGCTGGTCGGTTCGAAGATAATACCATGGAACCTCGGGACAGAAGAGGGGAAGTCGATGTTCCAGGGGACCCAGAAGCTCCTGGCAATAATGTTCGCTTTCGGCGAGGCAGTGATATACGTCGTGATGGGCGCCGTTCCTGCTGCCGCTCCCTCGCTTATCTGGATAGTCATACTCCAGCTGGCGTTCGGAGGGATAATCGTGATATTCATGGACGAGGTCATATCCAAGTGGGGTTTCGGCTCGGGGATATCCCTGTTCATAGTCGCAGGCGTATCGAAGACCATGATAGTCAGGATATTCAACCCGCTCACGCAGGCAGGCGGCCTCCCGACCGCAGGCAACCCCTCTGCGGGGATAATACCATTCATGGTGACCAGCATAGGGTCAGGGGAGCTCGTTTCTGCGATGTTCGCGATGCTTCCGATAGTTGCAACGATAATAGTCTTCATGCTCGTCGTTTATGCCAACGCAATCAAGGTTGAGATACCCCTTGCATTCGGCTCTGTCAGGGGATTTGGGAGGAGGTGGCCCCTGAAATACTTCTACACATCGAACATACCGGTCATCCTGATAGCTGCGCTGCTTGCGAACATACAGTTGTTCGGGAGGATGATGTCCAACCAGGGGCTCACCTGGATTGCGGAGTTCGACTCCTCCAACAACATTATCGGAGGATTGATGCTGTTTCTCATACCTCCCAGGACACAGGCCATCACGATAGTCTGCATAGCAATCGGGCTTTTCGCTCTCATAGGCGCCATAGTCGCATATATCACGAAGAAGGACGCAAAGAAGCTCGTTGCCGGTTTCTCTGTGGCAGGGATATTGGTGTGGTTCCTTGCGCTTTCATCGATGGGTTTGACCTCGCTCCTTGCGATATCCGCGCTTGACATAACGAGGATGCTCGTTTATCTGCTGATCATGATGGGAGGGGCAGTCCTGTTCTCGGTGTTCTGGGTATCAACCGCAGGTATGGATGCCAAGGCTGTAGCAGGGCAGATACAGTCAACCGGCATGCAGATACCGGGATACAGGAGGGACCCCAGGATAATGGAGCGCGTCCTCAACAGGTACATACCCGTACTTGCCGTGATAGGCGGAGCATCTGTCGGCTTCCTGGCGGCGTTCGCTGACTTCACCAATGCCATAGGGACAGGGACAGGAATCCTACTTGCGACGATGATAATATACAACCTGTATGAGGAGCTTGCGACCAGGCACCTTGAGGACATGCATCCTGCCCTGAGAAAGCTCATGGCAAAGTGATGCTCACAGGCCTTTGCAGGGAAAACCTTTAAAGGCCTTGAAGGGATATAGTAGGTAATGTGGTGGGTAAAATGTCCGTTATAGGGCTTCCGGGATACGCGGAGATGGTCATCTGGGCCAGCCTTCTCTCCCTTTTCATGGTCATCCTCACGAAGATTCTCACTGACCAGAATCTGATGCGAAGCATAAAGGCAGAGACGAAGTCCTTTAATGAAAGGATTAAGAAGGCTCAGAAGGCGGGCAAGACCGACGAGGCCAACAAGCTCACCTCCCAGATGCTGAAGCTGAGCAGCAAGCAGATGCAGCAGAGCATGAAGCCCATGATTGTATCAATGGGGATATTCTTTGTCGCGATATGGTTCTTCGGAACTTATTACGGTGAACTCGCCGTGGCAGTTCCTGTCAATCTTCCGTTCCTGGGAAACTCCCTCAACTGGTTCTGGTGGTATTTCATCATAATCTTCGGGACCAATTTCCTGTTCAGGAAGCTCTTTGACGTTGCGTGAATCCTTCCCTCCGCAGGGTCTTGTGCATCTATCCCTTTTAATTGACAATGCAAAAGAAACGGCACCGCACCTTTCAACGATGCCGTTCAGTGGGATCTCTATCCCTTCAGGATTTCGCTTTTGTCAGGCATGCTCCATTTGTCCTCGCCATTTTCGGCTATTCCCGGTAGGATAAGCACGAACGGCATGAAAACCTTTACTATCATATCTGCTGCCCTCCTTCCTTTCCTTTTTGTTGTTTGGTTAAGGGGCCCTGGCTTTGAGCGAGGGCCCCGGACCTATTTCACGGCCCTGAGATGCGGCCTTTCATGGTTCTCCCTTCTGGAGGAATCCGGGGATTCAACCCTGGGGATGAGATATGCAGCCAGGCTCAGGAAGAAGACCGCTATGAGCGGC
>CAYMDJ010000021.1:0-14675 GCA_964389315.1 uncultured archaeon | reverse complement strand
CTTCCAGGAGGGGTTCGGCTACCAGAGAATCCTGGAGGAGCTGGAGGAGAGGAAGGCTGTCCTCAAATGGATGGTCGAGCATGACATAAGGGAGTTCGACGACGTCTGCAAGCTAATCAACACGTTCTACAACGACAAGGATGTTATAATGGAATGGGTGAGGAAGAACCAGCCGCCCCCTCACATGAAGAGGGCAGACAAGCTTTGGAAGAAGTCCCATTCAAAAGGGAAGAAGGAGCCAAAGAAGCTGAAGCCCAGGAAGAAAGCCCCGTCCAAACCGGTCCAGGAAAAGCAGGATGAAAAGAAAGAGGAGCCAAAGAAGGAAGGGCCCAAACAGGAAGCATCGGAAACAGGCAAGCAGGCAAAGGAAAAGAAAGAGCCGGAGCAGAAGAAAGAGGAACCCAAGAAGGAAGACTCTAAGCCAACCCAGGAAAAGGAAACCGAAAAGAAGGAAGAGCCCAAACAGGAAGCATCGGAAACAGATGAAGACGCAAAAGAGCAGGAAAAGGGGGAAGAGGAAGAATCTGACGACGACGAATATGACAAGGCCACTGAGGAGCTCAGAAGGATGCTCAGGGAATCCTAGTTCTTATATGCCCGGGTGCGTGACGTGTATGAACGCTATGAACAAGATGTTTATCATAGGCACGCCAATGTAGGCCATCGCGTTTATCACGTCGGGTATGCTCATCCCGAAGACGTTCCCGCCTATGACGTTCATCATCACCAGGACGGACAGCATCATCAGGGGCGCTGCTATCATTACTGCAGTGTAGATATCGGACAAGGTCCCCAGAGTCTTTGAATACTTCTCCCTCTTCATCCTGTAATCGAAGAGCGACTTATCTGACATCTCCTTGAGATAGCCTGACAGGTTTCCCCCCTTGCTTATGGTTGAACTGATTCCGGTGAGGACCTGCTTGAATTCCGGGGAGGGTGTCCTTTCTGCAACGTCGTCTATCGCTGCAATGGACGACATACCGAAGGTCTTTATGTTCCTCATGACCATCCCCGCCTCCCTGGATATGTCCCCGTATTCCTTGAGCCTTGACAGGAGGTCGAACATGAACTCTGGCGGGATTCCTGAGGAGGAGACTGAATCCATGTGTATCAGCGCGAATGGGAGGTTCGCCTCTATCGACTTCCTTATTGAGTCCTCCCTCTGCATCGGGTAGATGTAGAATATCACGAAAGAGAACGAGGCAGCGAGGACAGGGACGAATACCACGTAGTAGACGGTCATGATAAGGTCGAGCGCGAGCAAGACAGAGACCGAGAGCATCACCGCAAGGCTCACCACATACACGATGACAACGGTCAGGTACATCATCGATACCCATGCGTTGAGGAGTATGTTTATGCTGGCTCCCTTGAGATGCGGCCTGAGGCTCTCGAAGCTCTGCATGGTCGCCTTTGCAATCCCTCCAAACAACCTCAGGGAAAGCCTCTTGTAAGCTTCCACGAACATGTTTATTATTTGGCAGCCCGCTATAAAACCCTTTCAGGCCCAGGAGCAACATAACCAATCCTGGGCTCGAAAACAAAAAGCGTTTGCGGAAAAGAACCCTTTTCTTAGCAAGCAATGCAAAAGCGTTCACGGAAAATGCATTTATTAATTCCATCCAAGATTAGAAGCATGAGCGGGATAATACTCTTCGGTTTGGGGGAGATAGGAAGCGGGATTGCAAGGCTTGCTATAGAGAGGGGCATGGAGATAAAGGGTGCGGTTGACATCCACCCTGACAAGTCCGGCAGAGACCTCGGAAAGATTCTCGGCCTGACTCCCACAGGAATCACCGTATCAGAAAACCTTGATGGGGTTCTCCACTCCGACGCTGAAATCGTTGTCAATTCTACGATATCCTCCCTGGAGAGGCTGGAACCCGATATAATGAAGGTCATCAACGCCAGGAAGAACCTCATATCCACCTGCGAGGAGCTTGCATATCCCCATGCCCAGCACCCTGAGATTGCGGCGAGGATAGACAGGCTCGCGAAAGATAAGGGCGTGAGCGTGATGGGAGCGGGTGTCAATCCAGGCTTTGTCATGGACAGGCTGGTCCTCACCCTCGCAGTAACGTGCAGCAGCATAAAGAAGGTAAATGCCACCCGGATAGTCAACACGTCAGATAGAAGGATTAACCTGCAGAGGAAGACAGGCGCCGGGATGTCCCCTGCAGAGTTCAGCGCGGGACTCAGGGAGGGAAGGATAAGGCACGTCGGACTTCCGGAATCCGTGAGGATGATTGCAGACGGCCTGGGAATCAGTCTTGATGAAATCAGGGAAAGCACAGAGCCGATGATAGCAGACAAAGAGGTTGGAAGCAGTCACATACGGGCAGAAAGGGGGATGGTTGCCGGCCTGAGGCAGGTCGCCCTTGGGATGAAGGACAGCGAACCCGTCATCACCCTGGAGCTCCGGATGCACATGGGCGCCGAATCCTGCGATTCCATCCAGATAGAGGGAACACCGAACATAAACATGAGAATCAACGGGGGGATTCACGGGGACGCAGCCACTGTCGGATTGATAGTCAATTCAATATCCAGGGTAATAGACGCAAAGCCCGGCCTCCTCACTGCCAGGGACTTTGCCTAGAACTTAACGCTTCTTCTTGACTATGTTCCTGTGCCTCGCGCACGCGGGGCAGGCATATATCTTGTTCGTTGAGAGCATCAGTCCCCTTCTTGCCCTCGGTCCGAGCTCCCTCCTTAGGACCGGGTCATTCAGGGAAAATCCCTTTATAACGGGGAAAGTCTTGTACTTGGGGACCCTCTTGCCGCAGAAACCGCAGGTTATCGTTCCTTCCCTTCCCCTGCTCTTCGTGTGGCTCCATCCCCTCTTGTATCCTGAGCGTGTCATGATTACCTCTTTGCTTCCTTATGGGCAGGCCTCAGCTTCTTTGACTTGCACTTCCTGCACTTGACCTTTCCCTGCCTCACCTTTATCAGGTCTCCCTTGTTCCTTGCCCCGCACTTCATGCAGAAGAAGACTCTGAAGAAGAGCCTGTTCTCAGCCTCAGGGAACTTATGCTTCGCCATTATATCACTCGCTTAACATAATTAAGGCAGCTATTTAAATATATATCATCGTGAGACGCTGCGAGGAGCCTGATATGGACAAGCCACTGGTTGACAGGGGCATTCTCCTGCTCGACAAGCCGGACACGCTGGAGAGCATGAGGTGCGTTGAGAAGGCAAAGGCCATACTCAGGGCAAGGAAGGCGGGTCACTCCGGGACGCTGGACCCAAAAGTAACGGGTTTGATGCTCATAGCGTTCAACGAGGCAACCAAGTCAATGCCCCTCCTGATTGGCCTGAAGAAGCGCTACAGAGGTTATATGAGGGTCCACGGGGACGTCAGTCCCTCCGCTCTCCGACAGGCAGCCTCCGCGTTCACTGGAAGGATAACCCAGACCCCTCCCAGGCGCTCTGCTGTGGCGCGCAGGCCCAGGGAGCGCGAGATATTTTCGTTCAAAATCACAGGAACAGAGGGGAGAAACGTTCCTTTTGAGACAGAGACAGAGGCAGGAACCTATGTCAGGAAGCTCTGCCACCAGATTGGTGAGCATCTGGGGGTTGGCGCCCACATGACCACCCTCCGCAGGGTCTCGATTGGGAGCTTCAACATAAAGGAAGCACACTCTCTGGAGGAGCTCAAGGAAAGCGGAGAGAAGATTCTAATCCCGCTGGAGGACGCCCTCAAAAGGGCCGGCGTCAAGGCCATTACAATAAAGAAAGAGGCAGAAAAACCCGTCAGGAATGGCTCACCAATACACGAGGAATTCCTCGCCAGGAAGCCACCCTCCCTGAAGGATGGTGAAAGGGCAATCATATACACAGGGAACAGCCTCATCGGGATTGCCCTCCTAAAAGAAGGAAGGATAAAGACAGACCGGGTTTTCAACCTGTAGAAAAGGTCAATTAACTGAAAACCTTCACTATCTCCTTCGGGTCTTCCAGCAGGATATCATACGTCCTGAACCTGACAGAGATGTCCGTCAGCTTCCTCCATGGGACCTTGCCCGAATCCATCAATATGAACATCCCTCCCCTCTTCATCACTACGATGTCCGTGAATTCATCATAAATGAACGCTATCTCTGAAGGTTTCAGTCCTAACTTCCTGGAAATGAACTCCGAGTCGCACAAAACCCTGACGCCATTAACCGTCCTGTTCTTCCCGCAGAGCAGGGTCTTGAGGCCGGTTATCTTCCCGCTGGAATCAAAAATCTCTTCACTTCCCACTGCGCCGTCAAAACCGAACCTCCTCGAGAGCAGCTCGGCAGCATAATACGAGCCCTTTGTTGAGAGTATTACCCTCATCCCCCCTTTCCTCAGCAGCTTGAGGGCCTCGATAAAATTCCTTCTTGCATGCAACCTGGCAGACCTTCAATGAGCTTTTCCCAATCCCTCCGGGAAAACCCCTTCCTCATCAATGCCCTGTGACCCTCAATAAGCGACTCATCCAGGCTCAGCTCCCCGCTGGCATACATTCCCTCGAGCGATTTGTTTATTTCAGAGCCCCTCCTTGAACCATAAGCGAGCTTCAGGGCCTCTATGGGAAGGCCATTCTCAAGGAACGTTCCATCCACGTCAACAACAATGGCCCTGATTTTACTGGCATTAAACCTCTTCAGCGCCCTTCTGAGCCTGAACCTCAATGAAAGAACCAGGAGCTCAAGCATCTTGCTCAGTTTGGCCATGAAAATAATTCGGGTTCTGGTTTATATTTACCGGTTATCCTTGAGAGCGGAGTGAGGGAGTCGAACCCCCATATACTGATGTTGCTTATCTTTTTGATTTAAACGTGTGCTGTTCCATCAGCACTCTGGCAATGTAATGCACTATTGCTTCGTCATCGCCTTTGTCGCCTTCTTCAATCGCTTCGTAATATTTGATCTTGTCTCTAAGTTCTATGTAAAACATCGGGAATTTGTTCTTCATTAAAATCCAGTTCATCACAACTCTTGATGTTCTTCCATTCCCATCAGCAAATGGGTGAATTCGCACTAATTTATTATGCAAAATCACACCCAATTCAATGGGATGTAATTTCTTCCTGGCAGAGTAATACCACTGAAAAACCTTTCTCATTTCTTCTTTGACTTTTTCATGGGAAGGCGGAATCCACTCAGAACCAGAAATTCTAACTTCGTGGTCTCTGTAACCGCCTATAATTTTGCAGTTAGTGTTCTTGGTAAGCAGCCCATGAATTTTCAGCAAAAACCTTTGATTAAACTCTCCACTATACCCCTTCATGAATTCATAGCAGTCTTTTGAGTTGATCGCTTCATTGTAATCATTAGGAGTAGCACCAGCAGGGATTATGTTCTCAGTTAAAATCATGCTTGTTTCACGAAGGCTTAAACGATTGCCTTCAATTGCATTTGAGTTATAGGTGAACCTCACGATAAAGTCTTCTTCATATTTTCCTCTCTCAACAGCACTTAGTTTCCCGTACCACTCGTTAAAAACTTCTTTCAAATCCTGCAATTTTTCTGCTTCAGTGTCTGTCAGGTATTTGTGCTTAGAAACGGGTTTCATGAAACCCCTTTTTAACCCCTCTGCTTCAATCTCTCCAATTGCTTTCTTTGTCTGTTCTTTTAAAGGGGGCTTATCACCAACATACTTTCTTATTTTCTTCCATTTTTTACCGCTAACTCTAAAATTCTTCGTGACATAATAATAGGTCTTACCTTTCCTTTCAATCTTCTCCAAATAAACCATATTAATTGTATGGGCACAATAATATATAAAGTTATCTATTTATGTAGAATAATGTGCCCATATAGATTAGATATTCTAAGCCCCATTGATCAGCGTTAGAGCGGAGTGAGGGAGTCGAACCCCCTTGACCCGCTTTCTTCAAACCCCTTCTTTTGGAAGGCGTCAGCCTCCTTTCTGGGTGAAGCCTCTTTTCCAAAGAGGGTTCCTGCAGGCGGGCGCGTAGCCGTTCCGCCAACTCCGCACTGGATAGTAATAGTGAGGGTTTGCTTTTAATAAGTTTTGGTCGTGCCGCTATCGTCTAGAGTCTAATCCTGGGTCGGTTCTTCTTCAGGAGACGCTTCATTGCTGCGGGCGCAATTATCGTTGTCACGAGTGCCATCACCACTATTATGGAGAAGAGCTCCTGGGTTATCAGCGCGGCCTGGAGCGCTATACCCGCTATTACCAGCTCCACCGCGCCCCTTGCGTTCATCCCGAAGCCGATTGCAAGGCTCTCCCTCTTCCCGAAACCGCTGACCCTCGAGGGTATGTATGCCCCAAGGACCTTGCCCGAAATGGCTGCCAGTATTACAAGGACAGCGAACATGAGCAGGCCGGGCTCTGTTATTATCCCCGGTGACATCTGTATGCCAATCCACACGAAGAAGAGCGGAGTGAGGAGGCCCAGCGCAAGGGAGGAGAACCTGTCAAGGAGCGCGTTCTCCACCTCCGCATGCTTCTCCGTTGCATACCTGGTGAATACCCCTGCCATGAAGGCACCTATTATCCCCGAGCCCAGCATGTATTCAGAGCTTACTGCATAAAGCATCACGAGGATGATGGTGATGCCGAAAAGCGACTGGGGGCTCTTCAGCTTCCCTGCCCACTTGAGGAGCCTCGGGAACACGAAGACGCCCACGAACCCGAACACGGCGAAGAATATAACCACGTCCACCAGTATGCCGGTCACGGAGAACAGCGCGTTCCCTATCCCCGCCTTTATCACGCTGGTTATGACAGAGAGCATGAGCAATCCCATGATGTCGTCAATTACCCCTGCCTCCACTATTATCTGGCCCAGTTCGCTCTTCATCTTCCTGAGCTCTATCAGCGTTTCCTCAGCCACCCCCACCGCGGATATTGACAGGCAGATTCCCAGTATGAGTGCATGGACGACAGAGAAGCCCGGTATGAAGTGAGGACCGAACAGGATTCCCAGGCCGAACCCGAGGACGAGCGGCAGGATTATCCCCCCTCCGGCAACGGCAGATGCCATCCTCCCTGTCCTGACCATCCTCGCCGGGTTTATCGCCATTCCCGCGATGAACATGAGGAAGAATATCCCTAGAAGGGCAAGGTATTCTGTTTCAGGACCCGGGACTATGATGTTCAGAAGGCTCGGCCCGAGGACCACCCCCGCGATTATCTGCCCTATTATGCAGGGCTGGCCCAGCCTCTCGGCAATCTCCCCGAACAGCCTGGCCGCGACCAGTATCACCAGAATCGACAGCAACAATTCCATGGAAAGCCCAAGATATTTATACGTGCTATATAATTAGTATCATGGCGTTAAAAAAACTCCTGAAGGGCGGGAAGGACACGAAGTTCTATTTCTTTTCCGGAAAGGGCGGTGTTGGAAAGACATCGATGTCAGCCGCCACTGCGCTATGGTTTGCTGGAAAGGGGAAGAAGACCCTCGTCATATCCACGGACCCTGCCCATTCCCTTTCTGACGCCTTTGACATTAAGATAGGCCCTGAGGTGGTCAAGCTGAAGAAGAACCTCTACGCTCTCGAGATAGACCCGGGCAAGGCAATGCAGGAATACAAGGAGATGCTCTCACCGAAGATGGAGAAGCTGGGGGCGCTCGAGGGGCTCGGCCTAGAGGACACCCTTGACATTGCCGGAACCACCCCGGGGATAGACGAGATTGCCTCATTCGACAGGTTCCTGAGGTTCATGGGCTCGAAGGAGTATGACGTTATAATCTTCGACACGGCGCCCACGGGCCATGCCCTGAGGTTCCTCTCCCTCCCTGACGTGCTCGATTCCTGGGTAGGAAAGATGATAAAGATAAGGATGAGGTTCTCTGGAATGATGAGCCTTGCAAGGAAGATTCTCCCCTTCGGTGATAGTGAAGAAGATGAAAAATCATTCGGACTTAAGGAGATGGAGGCAATGAAGGAGAGGATAAGCCAGGCAAGGGAGATACTTTCCAATCCCCATAAGACCCATTACACCATGGTCATGATACCAGAGGCCATGTCCATATCAGAGACAGAGCGCGCCCTGAAGACACTTAAGGGCTACGGCATACCTGTGAAGAGCCTGATAGTTAACCAGATAATACCCCAGAGCAAGGAATGTGATTTCTGCAATGACAAGAGGAGGCTGCAGCTGGAGCGCATCGCGTTCATAAGGAAGAACTTCAAAGGATATGGAGTGAAGGAGGTCCAGCTCCTAAAGGACGAACTGAGAGGAGAAAAGCTCCTCGAGAAGACCGCAAGGGATTTGTACGGCTAAGCCAGGTAAAACACTCCCAGTTTCATTCTTTGGCAATTTTCCAAAGAAGTCTGAAATATCTCATATAAGATTCTGCTGCTTCCCTGCTTCTTAATAATATTCCTATCGGCTGTTCAGAAAATATCTGTATAAAAACAACGTTCCCCCATATCGAAGTTGATGACGGAAGGACAAACTCTTCTGAAACATATCTTGTTTCTATCCCTTCTGGGTAATCTTCCTTCCCTTTAAGCGCTTTGCTCAAGATTATTTTCATCCGGCGTTTGTTGTGTACAAATTTCTTCGTCCACTGTGCATAATAAACATTCCCTAGATTTTCTTTGAATTTTCCGCTGGAGCCAAACGTATAAATGACATTCTTGCTTTTTAACATTAGCTCATGAACGTTCTTCAATCCCTTTTTGCCCCTATAGACAGTAACTTCTTGTGGCTCTTTGCTCAGCTTCCTTTTTGCAAGCAATTCAGGCAAGATGCTCTGAAAGTCTTTCTCTCTGCCTCTTAGAATTTCCAAGAACCTTTCAGGACTTTCATCGTGATAGTATTTTTTGTTCGCTTCAATGACAAAACTGACCAGACCCTTTTCTGTCAGGGTTTCCAAAGCATCATAGACCGTTCTTCGGTGAACCCCGGACCTC
Organism: uncultured archaeon; assembly: GCA_964389315.1. GTDB lineage: Archaea > Aenigmatarchaeota > Aenigmatarchaeia > QMZP01 > QMZP01 > CAYMDJ01. Next base: position 5,808 of record CAYMDJ010000021.1, on the reverse strand, counting down.
TCAGATATTCTATTGGCTGTAACAGGGCCCAGTTCGAGCAGGGCCAGGTAAACCCTTGCCTCTGTGCTGCTCAATCCAAACCCTTCCAAGATTTCCGTATTCATACAATCTTTTTACCTTTCTGGTTTAAATGTCTTATTTTGTGGGAATTTTGCAACCACTTAGATATTAATATCCAATTTCTTATTGTTACTCTATGGTCGGAACAGATGAAGAAAGACAAGAAGCATTTGATATTCAAGATCTCTGTCTAGAGGATTTTATCTATGTCCCAGAATTAGAATTGTATGTTGCTAATCGTGTAATACAAAGCCGTGGAAATGAAAGGATGAATAGAAGATTGAAGAGGTTGGCTAGAAAATTAGAAGATGAAAGTACAGAATTAGAACACAAATATCCCTTCCCAACCATAAAGGATGAATCTGAAACCTTAAAAAAGCTAGGAAAAAGGCTAAATGGGATTGCAGAAGCTAAAGGATCTGATTCCTATCTTAGATTATCTCCGATGGAAGCGAGATTATTATCTGAAAAAATGAATAGCAGAATGTTAACCCACTCTGAGTTTCTTATATTCGAAAAATATGCTTCAAACAATGATGCCAATGCATTTCCAGTATATTTTGATTGTTCTGAGTGGCTAGATGAAGTTTTTCTTCATAGAGAGGAAGGAAAAACTGAATTATTAACGGATTATGAAATTCTAGGACTAGAAAAAGGCAATAGAATTTTTGTTATACGTAAAACAAAAAAGATGCGTTTATCATCTATCGAAAAATCCTATGATAAAACTGAAGGGGCTTTAAACGAAAGGGTTTTGGACAAAAAACAAATTAATCCTTATAAAGGTCGGAGTTCCTTTGACCGAGAAATTCTATTTCTAAAGCACCGTGGATGTTATGAGGCATCGGATTTTGTGGCTTCTAAATGTGACGATTCTGCTGGTTTGCGTGAGGTTTATGCTCCTTGGCAGCTAGAAGAACTTATAAAAGAAGAAAAACCTTTTTTGCTCATTATTTATGAGGGTCGTCCAGAAAGGGACCCGATATATATTGGAGCAAAACTTATAGACAAAATTAACAGAAAGGCGCTTTTTACAGATAAGAGGGAATTACCATATGGCCAAAGAGAAGACCTCCAGAAATTAGATGCCATAGCAATGGATTTTCATGGTGTTATGAAAAAAAACAATTCGGAGAATTGCAAAATTCATGTTTCTATAGATACGATTAGAGATGATACTAGATGGTGGTTCCAACAATTCCTGGACGAATTCAAAAAATTGACGAATCCTGAAAAAGCATCTTTTGTATATTGCAAACATAGCTATTTTTGGTGAGCTATTCCATCTTTGCCAGAATCAGCGCAATAACTATGAAGGCCGCTCCAGTCCCCATGAGTATTATGGAGAAGAGGCTGAAGCCACCCTCATCTACCAGGCCGTTGCAGTCATCGTCAAGGCCATTGCCGGGAACCTCGTCCACGGGCTCTATCCCCCCGATGCATTCATCTGACCACCGGAGGCCGTGCTCGCCCACGATGCAGGTCCTCTCCCCCTTCTCGCACTCGCCAACGCTGCTCCCGCAGGACCTCTTTATCCCCTCCTGCGGGCAGGCAGGGACCTGGCTCCATTCCTGCGCAAGGACAATCCCCGAGAGCAGGACATTGGTCAGGACCAGGAGAACGGGCAGCGCTGTTTTCAACATAATGTTATAAATTAGGCTTAGCTAATTAAAATATGCCTATCCCCAGAGAGGATATAGTGAAGTTCCTTCTCAAGGACATTCTGTCAGGAAAAAGGATAGGCTCGCAGAGGGAACTGTCTGAAACCCTCCTCTCAAGTCTCAGGAAGAACGACCCAACTTATTCGATAACAGGTAAGCGGGCAAGGGAGATAGCGCTCCGCACGCCAGGGATAAGTGTCAGCATAAGGACGCGCTCGGGCCGGGTTCCAAAGCATTGCCCTGCCTGCGGCGGAAGGCTGAAGAAGACCTACACAAAAAACCTCAGGGGAAGGAAGATCATTCTCAGGCTCTCGTGCACGAGATGCAGCTACACGGGAAAGAGCGGAAGATGGATTCCCTCAAGATACCTGTTTTCTACTCAGTGAGAATAAGCGCGCCGCCTATTATCGCAATGAACGCCCCTATCATGAAGCCGTTCCCGGAGAGCAGGGACATCACGCCGAGCGATATTATGACCACCCCTGAAAGGAGGTCCTGCTCAGGCCTCAGGATGCCCAGAAAGGTGCAGGCAACGATTCCCAAACCCACGATGAGATTGATTATGAAAAGCTCGAACGGGACAAGGGCTATCCCGAGGAGGTTGAGGAGCGTGACATTCAGCTCCGGGCTTATCAGGTTCAGCATGTCGCCCACCCCAACTGATATGAGGATGGCGTTTACCAGTATGATGAGACCGCCTGCTAGTGGAAGAATGAAGTTCATCCCAAAACCCGGCTCCGAAGAAGGTCTCTGCTCCAGCTGCGCTACCTTGTCCTTTATGGGGTCCCTGAACTCAGGCTTCTTCTGCCCAGCCGGCTTCCCTGCCTGTTTGCCAGGCCCTGACTGAGCAGGCTGCCTGGCCGGGATTGCCACGGAAAAGGCCTCGTCTATCTCGCCCTCTTCCCATCCCTGCTGGGAAAGGGCAGCCCTTATCTCTGCTTCTGAATAGCCTGCCTTTGACTGTTCGCGTATGTAACCTATGATGCTTGAATCGGCCATGATAATAATTGGTTTCCCCGCTATAAATATTGAGCAACACAACCAGAAATAGGACCAGGCAGATTGTTTCTCAATTTTTAATTGAGAGATATTCCTGTCTGTTATCGGCTTGCCATATGAAACCACTGGTCAAAGGCCAGTGGAATTCTGATTTAAATATCTTAACTCCATTAAATCAAATACGTATAAAAAAGTCAGAGTGTTTTTCCATGAAAAGAGGACTTGTCTTCGTATCGGTTTTCATTGCATCGCTTTTGCTACTGTCCTCAGCATCCCTCGCATACCTCGAGCTGAATGTGGTCCAGAACTCAAAGAGCGCATACCTGATGGAGGACGTGTCGTTCGATTTCGTCCTCAAGAACAAGAGATATCTGGAAGACCCGGTGGCGATAACCATACAGGGGGAGCACAGGGAATGGCTGCAGAGCACTTACACCCTGATAAACATGAAGGGGAACTCACAGGAGAGCTTCTCAATCAGTTACTACCCGACCGGTGACATCTCAGGCGTGTTCAAATACACGATAAAGGCAGAGTCCCTGGTATCAAAGCTCAGCGTCAGCAAGGATTTCTACCTTGAGGTCAAGAGGCCTGCCGAGATAACCGGCTTTGACGTCAAAAAGGAAGGGACAGAGATAATGATGGACGTTACCATGCTCTCCAATGAAAAGAGGATGGTGACGCTCAACTTCGAGCTGATGGGAAGGGAGGGAAAGGTCATTGATTCCTTCTCACGGGAGGCCGGCCTTGATGAGGGAGAGAATGTCCTTAAATACGTCGTAGAGGTGTCCGAGAGGATGCCTGCATGCGATTACATAGTCAAGGTTAACCTCGATGGAACGAGCAATTCAAGGACATCGTCCTTCACGGTGATGCCTGTCCACGACGTCGTGGAGAGCGTGATGAAGAAATCCACCCCGCTCTATGAGGATTATGAGATAACGGTCTACAACAACGGCAATGTCCCCGAGCCGCTTTACGTCGTCCAGACGACCGTCCCCAACAATGACCTGGTAACAGGATTCATAACCTCCCCATCAGGCTGTTCTGCTGACGGTGAGAACAGGGACTGCAATTACGTGATAAAGGACCTCGCGCCAGGAGCGACGGCACTCGTGACGTACAGGCTCGACTTCTGGTCGATATACGCGCAGTATTCGCTGATAATCATAGCAATCCTCGGTGTCGCAGCCTTCGGATTCTTCAGGGCAGCCTCGCCAACGATAAGGAAGAAAACCTCCCGGAGAGAAGCTGATAAGCACCACATAGTCCTGGAGATAAAGAACCCATTCTACCATTCCCTCTCGAACGTCATAGTTAGGGACTGGGTCTCACCGCTCGCATCCGTGCTCCACAACGAGATAGAGATGTTCAAGCCCATGGTCAGGAGGAGCGATGCAGGGACAGAGCTGATATGGAGGCTCGGTGACATGAAGCCCAGGGAGACAAGGATAATCACCTACCCGATAAAGACCCTCGTCCAGGGAAGCCTCAAGATGCCCAGGGCATACATCAGGTACAACAAGCCCAACGGCAAGTTCTCCAGGATATTCTCAGGCCAGCTCATAGTGGAATAGAGACCCTGACCCATCAGCACATAATTCTTCTGTTTCTCATAGAAGGAATTCCAGGGCATAGAAAAACAAATAGCTTGCCATGAAGATGCCTGCCAGGCTTCCTACGATGCGTTTCATACGTAAGGGTTAATCCTCCCTGTTATTGAGGATTGGGTTAATGATTTAAATAGGAATTCCACCGGCCTCTGACCGGTGGCGGTTTGGATGCCGTGTCCCAGCGAAGCCCTTAAATAATTACATGTTTTACTATAGCATAGTTACAAGGTTGGTTAATTAGCCAATACATCATTGTCTCAAAGAAATTTCAGTTACGTATCGTATAAGCATGGCATCAAGTCGTGTGGAGATAAAGAATCTCAGGTCAACCCGGTGGCTAATCCCGCTTTAAAGGGCCGGGTTCAGGTTAGGCTTATTTCTATTGAAGACCACCAAGGGGAGTCTTTCGTCGCTCTCGTGTGGTCTTCTGTAACCCAAAACGTAAGGAGGGATACGATGAAAAAACTCATTGAAAGGATAGGAAGCAAGATTCCGTTGAATGACAAAAGCGATTCTGTCTGGAGGGTCTGGACATCCGAATGGTTTGGGTTTAGGCTGTTAATGGCGTGGTTCATAACGCTTGCTTTGGTTGCTATTTTAGCCGTTTTAAAAGCCCCTATACTCTATAGAGCCTACCCTTACGAGGACATTAATTTAAATGTCCAGATGTTTTTCATACTCCTTTTTGCCTTTTTTGCCCTCCTTTGTATAATCTACTATTTCCTCTCGGTCCTCGTTCGTTCCATATTCCGGAAGGAGCTGAAGAAGAGAATCGAGCAGGAGAGGAAGAGAAGGTTCGGAGAGGCCATATCCATGGTTGAAAAGTCCGGGGTATTCAAGGCAAAGGAGGCCCTGAGACTGGCGAGAACCAAAAGAGAAAGAATGTCTGTTGAGACCACCCTGAAGAGGTATTATGAAAGGATTTTCCGCCAATTGATCATCCCTGGAATTGCGGAAGGGGGCGTTTCTGATATATTCATAGAGAAGACGAAAGAATTCATGGAGTACATGGGAATTAAAAACAAGTGGTCAGAAGCCCTCCTTACCAGGGCCATCAGGGCCGGCAAGAAGATTAGAAGAATCAGAGAAGAAAACACAGACCTTTTCCAAGAACAATAAACAACCCCAGGGGCCTGTTGTGGTGGACAGGCCCCTCTTAACTATTAAGAGGGAAAGGAGGTTACGATGAAACTCAAGGAAAGAATTCCGATGAATACGGACAACCTTTCTGTCTGGAGGATAAACATTAATTCAGACTGGTCAAGGTTTGTATTAACTTTTGTTTGTGTTTTAGGATTACTATCTTTCTTTTTCTACCTTCTCTTTTCCATTCCGGTTAAGAATACTGCCTTAACGCTTACTAATGCTGCCTTGACGCTTGCTTTTACATTCGCTATAGTTTTAATTCCATATTCCCTTCTGGTTTACTTCCCGGCAGTCCTGATAAGGACTATCTTCAGGGGGGAGCTGAGGAG
>CAYMDJ010000020.1:0-15014 GCA_964389315.1 uncultured archaeon | reverse complement strand
AGAAGTCCGAAGCCAAACCCACCAGGAAGGGCAAGAAGCAAACCTCAAAGTGAGGATAAAATCTGCGCAAAAACGGACCATTCCTGAAACGTTATTTTTCTTGGTAAGAATCATCCCCAGACCTGACCTATTTGACTGCAAACCGCCCTGAAAAGAGGGGTTTTTTCCGGACAAGGCCTTGCATGATGCTGTTTTGCGGCTAAATGTCCGAAAATACATCTTATCGGACATAATTTATTAAGCAAAACGGGCATATTATATACATGGACAAGAAGAGATCCGAGCTCGTTCAGACCCTCATATTCGCAGTGATATGCCTGGGGAACCTCTTTCTGGCAACCAGATACTATTCCAGGGAGGACTGGGTAGGCATGGCAATCTTTATTTTGGTTGTTGTCCTTTCGGCTGTTGCCGTTTTCGGGCATTTCATCGCATGGAGAAAGGCATAATGGCCCGTAAGCTTCCCAGGTTCCTCACGCCGAATGAGGTGGCCGAAATGTTCCGCGTCTCAGCGGAAAGAAAAAGGGACAGCATGCTCCTCAAGTGCATGTACTATCTCGGGCTTCGGAACTCTGAGGTAAGGACCCTCCACAAGGACGACATCGATACCATCAACAATACAGTGAAGGTCGTGCAAGGAAAGGGCAAGAAGGACCGGTACGTGCCCGTTCCTGAGGGCTTCTCCAGAGAATTGAGGGCGTACATCAAACCCCTGGATGGTTTCGTCTTCCAGGGCAGGTCCGGGAAGGAGGGAACGCTCTCTGACAGGCACATCAGGAGGATCGTCAAATCGTACGCCAAGACCACGAACGTCCGGAAGTGGGAAGAGATCCACCCCCATACCCTGCGCCATTCCTACGCCACGCACCTCCAGAACAATGGTGTCCCACTGAACGTGATACAGAGCATGCTCGGTCATGAGAGGATAGAGACAACCACAATCTACACCCACCTGGGGATAGACAAGGCAAGGGAATTCATTGACCAGGCCTTCATAAAACCGCTACCTAGGGCACCTAAGGACCCCTTTGAAGAAGAGTGATGTCCGTTTTTGCGCAGATTTTATCCTCACTTTAAGGCGGTTTTGGCTACAGCCTTTTGCAGAAGGCGGAAGCCTCTAAAAGGCTGTATTTATTAGCAATCCCGGACAATTATTATCATGGACTCAGAGCTCATCCGAAAATACATGAAAAGCAAGAAGAAAACGGTGTGGGGCACGTTCTTCCTCCTGATAATCCTCGCCGCGGAGACGTTCTACCTGAATTGCGTCGACGTATACGTGTTTCCGTTCTGCGAACTCACCTGGGTGTATATAGCCCTGGCGGTCATAGTGTTGAATATAATAGTGCTATTCAGATAGATATTACAGATAATATATTACATAAAATATATACCAAATAAAATATATAGTTAAAGTAGTTAAATAAGATATATATTACAATATATATATGAAAATATCCCGAAATTTCTCACGAAAAGTGAGACTTGAAATTTGACCCCTGCCAAATTCACCCCCTCCCCATAGGTGAGAGAAAACCCTTTTACTGATAGCGGTTTCGCCAATTAACCACAAGGCAGCTAACGGCAACGAATCTTGATTGGCTACAAAAGCGTTTACGGAAAAGATCGAGTAGAGTGAGGGTTATGTTTTTCTTCGCATCTCCATGTGGTATTCCTGAAATCCCCATTTCTTGTAAACGTTAAGAGCATGGGAGTTGGTTGGCGAAACCATAAGAGAAGAATGTTTTAAACCCTTCTTCCTGAAGAACTTGAGGGCCTCCTCCATGAAAAGCGAGCTTATCTTCTTTCCCCTGAAACCCCTTTTAACAAACAAATCTGATATATAACCGAAAACCTTCTCCGTATAAACAGAGGGGCCCTTTTTTATAAAGAAAAGTGTGTATCCTACCAGTTTCCCGTCTTCCTCTGCCACGACAATCCCACCGTTCCTTGAGTGAATGTTCCTTTTTGCGAATGAACTGAATTCCTCTTTTGCATCCTTACTGAGAATAGTGTATGGCTTCAGCTTGGGATTGACTCTCCTGACAATATCAGCATGTTCTTTCATGAACACCGTCCATAGCTCAGCAATCTCCGGAACGTCCTTCAGCTTGGCCTTCCTTATTTTCATGCTTGTAAGTTGTTTTTCCGTAATAAATAAAAGTGATGGGCATCCAGCATCTATTATCTAAAATCAATTTAAACCCCGGAAGCCAATTAATATATAATATGGTCAAAAGGATATTTTTCTGGTTCATAATAGTGGCCAACCTCATAGGGGCTTCAATAGGCTTCACTGTCTACTTCGGTCAGCAGTTCCTGTCCACGAACCCGCTGCTATGGGTCTTCGTGGCAGACGCCCCGCTTTATGCGGTTCTGTTCGTTGCAGCATTCTTCTTCAGGGGAAAACCAAAACCCGAGGCTCTCGTGTCAAGGTTCAGGAAGCTGCCTGACCTCTCCCTGCTCTGGTTCCTTGCTTTTGTTGGGGTGCTGAAATACGGTTTCTTCAGCGTGTTCACTCACTTGCTATATTTCCAGTTCTATTTCACCCCAGAGGGCTGGTTCATGAGTTCCGTCCTGTTTGTGGCGACCTTCCTGATGATAACCCAGCTCATGCTCCTGATAAGGATAGTGAAGGTAAAGGCATCCTTCCTGCTGGTCGGCATTGTATGGTTCCTCCTGAATGACATAGTCGACTTCACATTGGGGCTGCATTCCCGGCTGCCTGAATCATCCCTGGGATTCATGTTCCCTGCCACGATGGCCATGAGCGTGGGATTCACCATCCTTTCATACCTGATTCTGAAAAGATATTCGGGGAGCTCAATGCATAAATAGCTCTTGGCTTTTCCTTTTAAAACAGGAGAGATAAGATTATCTAAGGGGTAGGATGCCACATGCCCAAGAAGGACAGGACCGACCCGATATGCGGGATGAGGGGTCACATAAAGGCCCACGGCCATTATTTCTGCAGCGTAGGTTGCATAAGGAAGTTCGAGAAGAGGGAGAAAATCAAGAAGGACCTCTATTGCCCCGAATGTGCCAAGTCCGCGCACGGCCACAAGAAGAGATGGTATAAGGAGAGGCTCTATCAGGTCCTGATAGTCCTCGGAACCCTGTTCGCGATGAACCAGATGCTACTGGTTTACGGGATTAGCATACTTCAGGGGTTCTGGCTCGCCTTCTATGATTACCTTCTCCTGATATGGTGGGCAATCATCCTCGGCTTCCTGATAGGCGGGATAATAGACTACCTGGTCCCGAGCGAATACATCTCCAAGTTCCTTTCCAGAAGGGAGCGGAAGACCATAGGTTGGGCTGTTGTCCTCGGGTTCCTGATGTCTGCCTGCTCGCACGGAATCCTCGCGATATCCATGGAACTCTACAGGAAAGGGGCCTCTGTCCCTGCTGTCATCGCTTTCCTGCTGGCAAGCCCCTGGGCAAACCTTCCGATAACAATCCTCCTATTCGGCCTCTTCGGCTTCAATGCCATATTTATCATAATGTCCGCGATAATAATAGCGGTGATAACCGGCTTTGTTTACCAGTTCCTTGACAGGAGGGGCTGGGTGGAGAGGAGCAGGCACACCAGGCACGTCTCAGGGAGTTTCTCCGTAAGGAAGGACATGGCAGAGAGACTGAGAAACTACAGGAAGAACCCTTCCACGGGCAGGGTCCTTAAGGGAGTAGCTGAGGGTTCCTGGTCCCTCACCAAGATGGTTATGTGGTGGATTCTCATAGGCGTGATGGCCGCTGGCATTGCCAGGAGCTTCATAAGCCACGAGATGTTCATGGCTTATATGGGTCCGACCCTTCTCGGCCTTTTCGTGACGCTCGCCATAGCGACCGTGATAGAAGTCTGCTCAGAGGGTTCCTCTCCAATCTCCTTCGAGATATACAGGCAGACAGGAGCCTTCGGGAACGCTTTCGTTTTCCTGAACGCGGGGGTCGCAACCGACTACACGGAAATCGGTCTCATAGCATCCAACATAGGGAAGAGGTCTGCTCTGTGGCTTCCAATAATAACGGTCCCCCAGATACTGGTCCTGGGGTATCTGTTCAACATGCTGGTTTAATCGCGGCTTTCAATAAAAGCTCATCAGGATTAGCCACGCACCAAGGAGCATTAGGATGATGGTGCTTATGGTCTGATTCTTCCTGAACCTCTGTGCCTGTTTGTGTATATGTTCCGGGAACCCTATTTTCATGATTCCCTTGATTAAGGTAAACCACCCCAGGAGCGTGATGACAACCCTCCAGTCAGCAACCCAGATGTTGTGCAGGATTACGGTAACCAATCCCATGAGCAGGGTGATGTAACCCGTGGAGATAACGAAGGCCTTGTCATCGGTCATCTCTATTGTTTTACCTAATTGCCTTGTGATGATAAACAGCAATCCAAAAATCAGGAAGAAACTTCCCAGGAACCTTGCGAAAAAGATTGAAACCTCCATCATGTCAATCACATAGATTTAATAATTATCGCAGTTCATATAAAAGGCATTCCAAAGCGAGAAAAATTTAACTTCTTATAGTTCATGCTTTCCCGAACGGGGCCCCTTTAGGATGAAAGCCTGGTCGCGACCACGTCTGTTATTATGCCGTAGACAATCCCTGCTGGTATCAGGACTGCCGCGCCCCCGAAGAAGGAGATGGAAATGCTGGCTATGACACCCATTATCCCTCCCCTGAGGGCGGCATTTGCCATCTTTCCCTTGAGCAGGACCAGGCCTCCTGTGAAGCCTACAAGGAAACCTATCATGAGCCTTGCATAGAAGACTGTAAGCAGGTATTCGGTCGTCATGACAAAGCCGGGAATCTCCACCGTGGAGGTCCCATAGGCGCAGAAGAAACCGAAGATTGCAGCAAGGATGAGCGCTATCAGCATCCTCTTCAGGTTAAGGCCTTCCATGATATTAATTAATCCAACTCATTTAAAAAGGTCAAATACATCTAATAGTTGAGGGTTTTTAACGTTGAATTATTGCTGGGGTGATTAGATGCTATCAGACATACCGAAGAAACTGGAAAAGCTTGACAGGAAGAGCGTTGACCAGGAGATACTCAGGGCAGGGATAATAGCAGAACTGGATGCCATAAACCTCTACGAACAGATGGCTGCGATGACGGCGAACAGGGATATAAGGGCAGTCCTCCTTGACATAGCAAAGGAGGAGAAGACCCATGTTGGGGAGTTCCAAACACTGCTCCTTAAAGAAGATCCGGAACAGGTCAAGGAGCTTGAAGAGGGGAAGAAAGAGGTAGAGAAGGAACTATCAAAATAGGTGACATGATGGTAGAGTTGTGGAGATGCGAGATATGCGGCGACCCCTACATAGGCGAGAACCCGCCTGACAATTGTCCTTTCTGCGGTGCCCACAGGAGATACATAAAGAAGGCAAAAGAGGCAGAAGCAAACTTCAGCGTAGAACTGAATGAGAAGGATAAGGCCAATGCAGAGCACGCCCTCCAGGTCGAGGTCAGCAACGCGGCATTTTACTTCTGCGCTGCGCAGAAGACTGACAATCCAGAGGGAAAGCTGTTGTTCAAGGCCCTGGGCAAGGTTGAGGCAGAGCATGCCGCGGTCTGGAAGAAGATTCTTCGCCTTGACAAGGTTCCTGAGGGCAGCGAGGAATGCCACATGAACAACAGGGAGAACCTGGAGGATTCACATGCCAGGGAAACCATGGCGATAGACTTCTACAGCAAGGCTGCGCAGGAGGCTGTGAACCCCAGGGTCAGGCAGATATTCGAGGCTTTCGTTGAGGTGGAGACAGATCACCTGAAGCTCTCAGAAGAGATGCTGAAATAAAGAGAGATTACGATGATTCCTGAAAACATCTGGATTGCGCTCCTGCTTACGCTTCTGGCAGGAGGAGCTACAGGGATTGGAAGCGCGTTCCCGTTATTCATAAAGAAGTTCAGGAAGTCATACCTCTCCTTTGCGCTGGGAATGTCAGCCGGCGTTATGATATACATCTCCCTGGCAGAGCTCATGCCGTCCGCGACAGAGGGGATGGGCTTCCTCATGGCCAACGTTGCGTTCTTCTCGGGTATAGTCGTGATAATGCTGATAGATTTCATCATACCACATGATTACATAGAGGAGCACGCCTCCAGAGGCCATAAGGTTGATAAGAAGCTCATGTCTGCAGGGATATTCACTGCCATAGGGATAGCCATACACAACTTCCCAGAGGGACTGGCAGTCCTCGTCGGCTCACTGGAGAGCCTGAGCCTGGGGATTCCCGTGGCCTTTGCGATAGCAATCCATAACATACCCGAAGGTATTGCGGTCTCCTTCCCCATACTCTACGCGACCAGGAGCAGGTCAAAGGCTTTCACATACTCACTGCTTTCAGGTCTTGCAGAGCCTGCCGGAGCAATAATAGGTATAATGATACTCCTCCCATTCATGAGCCCATGGCTTCTCTCTTTCATGCTGGCCTTCGTTGCAGGAATAATGGTCTTCATAAGCTTTGACGAGTTGCTACCTCTTTGCTTCGAGAAGGGGATGTGCCCCAGGGAGAACCGATGCATATGGAAGGCCCATATCCCAATAATGGGAATAATATTCGGCATGCTGATAATGGCATTGAGCCTCTATTTGCTTTAGTTCCGGACAAGCTTAAAAACCCTGATTGCATAACTGAATGGAGGGTGATTGATTATGACGAAACTGAGTGAAATCTACAAGTGCAACGTGTGCGGGAACGTCGTTGAGGTCCTTTACACAGGAGTCGGGCAGCTCGTCTGCTGCGGAAAGCCCATGCAGCTCCTTGAGGAAAAGACCCATGACGAGGGAATGGAGAAGCACGTCCCCATCGTTAAGGTTGAAGGGAAGAACGTCCACGTGGACGTTGGCTCTGTCCCTCACCCGATGGAGGATAAGCATTACATAGGTCTCATAGAAATCCTCGGGGATGGTGTGGTAATAGCGAGCGCGAGCCTCAGGCCTGGCGAGAAGCCAGAGGCGGACTTCTGCCTCAGGGACACCAGCAACATAACCGCAAGGATATGGTGCAACGTCCACGGCGTCTGGAAGTCGTGAATCAGACGCTGACCCTTGCGCCGCTCCTCGTCCTTCTGGAGAGGCCCAAATCTCCTCCTCTCATCTGGTGGTAGGTGAAGACAGGCCCGTCAGAGCAGGTCAGGTAAGTCCTCCCGTCGCCTCCCCTTATCTCGCAATGTCCGCATATGCCGTATCCCAGGCACTTCATGTATCTCTCCACAGAGAGGATTATGTTCCCCGGTTCCGTGTATTTCATCGCCTTCTCCGCGGTCGCCACTGCCATCTTCTCTGGCCCGCATATGAAGAACATGGTTCCCTTCTTTATCTTGCATTCATCGATCAGGTCTGTCACGAATCCCTTCCTGCCGAACGAGCCATCGTCCGTTGAGACCATGACATCAAGAGAGCCCAGCAGTTTGGAGCACGGAATGGCTTCCCTTTCAGTCCTTGAACCGAGGAGGACCTTCGTCTTTTTGGGGTTGGCATGCTTCGCGAGGAATGCCAGTGGGGCAATTCCGATTCCGCCAGCGACCAGGCACGCTGGCTTCCCGCTGTCATAGAAATCCAGGAACGAGTTTCCGTAGGGTCCTCTCATGAAGATAGTGTCGCCTGCTTTCTTCCTGAATATTGAGGAGGTGAAGGAAATGTCTCCTCCCACCCTCCTTATCATTATCCTTATCGGTGAGTTATCCACCAGGGAGAATGGCCTCTCGCTTACCCCCGGGATCCACAGGATCACGAAGTTTCCTGGCCTTACCTTTGCAGAGCCCTCCAGCTCGAATATCCTCACGTCCTCTGAAATCTCTGTTATTCCCCTTATCCTGTATGGAAGGAATTCGTCCCTATCTTTCATGTGCCGCACCTCTCATCTCCATCAACGAACCGTATCCCAGCTTCCTCACGGTCGAGGATAGCTCTGAAAGCAGCTTCTCCAGGAATTTCTGCTTCTCTGCAGTTGTTGGTGGCAGCGATGAGCCTATCGCAACAACGTCGGCGCCTGCCTGAACGTATTCCACAACGTCCTCCGCATTCCCTATGCCCCCAACCCCGATTATCGGTGTCTCAGGGAAGGCCCCCCTCAGGGTATACACGCATCCTATCCCTATCGTCCTTATCCCCACACCCGATACTCCTCCATACCTGGAAGAGAGAACAGGCCGCTTCGCATGGATGTTTATCTTCATCCCTCCTGGGATTGTATTGGTTACTGAAAGCCCTTCGGCACCCGATCTCAGGGAGACCTCCGCTGCCTTCAGGAACCTCTCCCTGCTGAATATGTAGAGCCCGGGCGGAAGCTTTATGAAGAGCGGCTTGTCCGTCACCGACTTTATTGCCTTCACGTTCGTCCTTATCCTGTCAGGATCATAACCTATTGTCACGCCGACATTCTCCCCTGGCTTTATGTTCGGGCAAGAGAAGTTTGCCTCGAACGCATCAACATATGGCTCGAGAATCCTGGCAGCCTCTGCAATGTCCCTCTCGTTGTTGCCTGATACGGAGGCAAACAATGGGACCTTAAGTCTAATCTCGCTGAGCTCTCCCGCGAGTTCCCTGCATCCGGGTCCAGGCAAGCCTACGGCATTTATGTAAGTCCCTGGCCCTACCCTGCAGTAAATCGGGGTCTCGTTGCCCTGCCTCTCATCAATGCTGACGGTCTTCAGAATGACCCCGCCAAAATACTTCTCCACTTCTTTCATGGGTCCGGGATACGCAAGGAAACCGGACGGGACCATGACAGCCGGGTCAATCCTTATCCCCGCAACCACGCCTGACAGGTCTGTCTCCATGAGAATCCCATAAATCATTGTAGCTAAATTTTATAACCTCTTTGTTTCCCCTGAATTTCAGCTTAAATTTAACAACAACATCTATTAACATGGCAGGGAAGGTTGACATCGGAGCGGTTTACAGAATTCTGAAAAACCATGTATCAACATACAGGATACCCTCTGTTGACATGATAGAGCGGCAAACGAAGGACCCCTTCAGGATACTGGTCTCGACAATCCTCTCCGCGAGGACGCAGGACAAAGCGACCAGGGAGGCCTCTCATAGGCTCTTCAAAAGGATTTCAACACCAGAGGAACTGGAAATTTTGTCCGTCAGGGAGATTGAGATTCTAATCCGTCCTGTTGGGTTCTACAGGCAGAAGGCCCGATACCTCAAACAACTTCCAGAAGCCCTAAGGGAGGCAGGAGGAATCCCCCAGTGCATTGACGGGCTGGTAAAGCTTCCCGGCGTGGGAAGGAAGACCGCGAACCTCGTGGTTTCCGTGGCCTTCAAAAAGCCGGGAATCTGCGTGGACACCCACGTCCACAGGATAATGAACCGGCTCGGTTACGTGAAGACCAAAACCCCGTTCGAGACGGAGATGGCTTTAAGAGGAAAGCTTCCAAGAAGATACTGGATTGGTATAAATTCGATGCTCGTTGCTTTCGGCCAGAACCTCTGCAGGCCCATATCACCGAAATGCAGGATTTGTCCGGTATATGAGCACTGCAACAGGGTTGGCGTAAGCAAGTCGCAAATGAGGTAAAGGTGAGCTGATGAGATGCTTGGTAGATGATGTAAAAAAGCTAAAGTCAGGAGACCTTAAAGAGAGGATAGAATCCAGGCTCAGGGAGTTCGAGGAGGCAGGAAACAAACCCACGGAGGATTTGTTCCAGGAGCTCTGCTTCTGCCTGCTCACCGCCAACTTCAATGCAGAGAAGAGCATCATGATTCAGGAGAGGATAGGCAGGGGCTTCCTCACCCTCCCTGAGGAGAGACTGGCAGGGAGGCTCAGGGAGCTCGGTCACCGCTACCCCAACGCCAGGGCCAGGTACATAGTGGAGGCAAGGAAGCACGTCCCCGCGCTGAAGGGCATCCTCTCCATGGACGAGATAAGGGCGAGAGAGTGGCTGGTGAAGAACGTCAAGGGTTTGGGTTACAAGGAGGCGAGCCATTTCCTCAGGAACGTGGGGTTCAGGGATCTAGCCATTGTAGATTTCCATATTGTTGACATCCTCACCAAACACGGGATGTGCGGGGGCAGGAAGCCAATGACCTGCATGAGGTATCTAAATCTTGAGGAATCGCTCAGGAAGCTGGGGAAGGAGCTGGGGATGGACATGGCAGAGCTTGACCTCTACCTCTGGTATTGCGAGACCGGGAAGGTCCTGAAATAGGTGGTTGAATGGGGACAGAAGACAAGGAAGAGACGTTCGATGTTGTTGACGAGAACAACAGAATAATCGGAAAGGAGTTGAGAAGCGTTGTCCACAGGAAGGGATTGCTGCACAGGACATGTCATATAATTATATTCAGCCATGGGGGAAAGGTCATCCTGCAAAAGAGAAGCGCTGATAACTTAATGTGCCCGCTGAAATGGGACCTTAGCGCGGCAGAGCACCTTGCACAGGGCGAGGACTACCCTTCTGGTGCAGCCAGGGGAATCAGAGAGGAGTTATCAATAAGGGGGGTTTCCCTTGAGAAATTAAGGGGCCCCAGACTGCAGGAATTCTCATATCCGAACGGGATGATAGACAGGGAGTTAACTGTGCTCTTCAGGGGAAGCTATGGTGGTGAAATAAGGATTGACCCCAATGAGTTAGCCGAGGCCAGATTCTTCAGGATAGATGATGTCAAGAGGATGATTAAGGAGAATCCAGACCAGTTCACACCATGGTTCCTTAATGAATGGAAATGGCTGGAAGATAATGACCTCGTATAAACAATTTTAATAACAGGTCCAAATTCTAAATATGGCATATCACAAGCTCCTCCTGGTCATACTCATTTCGCTAATCCTTTCGGTCCTGGTGCAGGGGGAGAACCTCTTCGGTGACGAGTTCTTCATAGTCTCATATGCCATGATGTCCTTCATCCTGATCGTGGGGATGAAGTCAGATAAGTCGTATGAGAACGCACTGGGGCTGGGCTTCCTCCTCCTGATCCTTGCGGGAATCCTCTCTACCTGGATCGTGGTTGACATGGTGAAGAACATACCGATTAATGACTTCGTGTTCAGGTTCGCCGTGACCGTTGTCATGAACTCCTGCTCCATAGGCTTCTTCTGGGAGGGCAGGAAGCTGAGGCAGGGTCTGGAACAAGGCTACATGGGCAGGAGCCGCAAGGATGACCTCTTCTGGAGATACTGACCCCTTAAGATGACCCTAGAGCCCTGAATTCAGGAAGATAAGGGCAGAACCAAAAACCATACCAAGGCCGATTGCAACGTATAAAATCCTTCTCATTCTGTATCTGAACCTCGATAATTCATTGGAGCCCAACCTTTAAATTCTTTGCGGCCAGTCCCCGTTCTTGAGGGCTTCGAGGATTCCCTCCTCCAGCCGTATCATGTTGATTTTACCCAGCTTCTCCCTTCTGATGATGCCCCTCTGCTCCAGACGGTTTAGTATCCGGTGGGTCCTTACCTTGTTAAGGCCGGGGAGGTATGAAATCTCTGACTGGTAGACTTTCCCACCCTCCTCCAGAATCTTCTCCACTGCTTTTTTCTCGCCTGGCTCGAGCAGATTAAGAAGGATTCTGGTGTTGACCTTTAGCTGCTCCTGCTTCACCTCAATCCTCTCTGCTAGGATGTAGTAGGTGAACATCCCCACCACGAGACCCATGAAGGCGATTACAGGAACGAAATAGAGCATGGGGAAGAACCTGGATGACTGGATACCCTGGAAATAATCAATTATCTCCTCTGTGCTCATCTCCTCAAAGAGGGAGGGGTCGAGCTGGCTCATCCTCATTGACTCCATGTAGAGGGAGAACGTGCTTATCGTGAGGAAAAACAGTGATAACACCATCGCGGCAATCAGGGTCTTCCTTTCCTTCATCTTGTCACCTTAACAATAATGTGGGCCCTATTCGGACCCACCGTTGTTCTTGCACGGGCAATCACCGCCAGCGAACTCCATCGGGCCGTTCGGTCCTGGGCCTCCCTGGAACCTGGCCATGTGCCTGTGTTCCATTCCGACCCCGAGCTCTTCCCTTATCTGGTTCGCAAGCCCATAGTCGCCGTTCTGCATTGCTTCATGCATCTGGGAGAACTGCTTGAAGTTCTCCTCGTTCATGACCTGGAAGATTCTTCCCTTCATGGGAAGGTTGTTCTCTTCTAGTATTCCCTTCCATGTCTCATAGTCACCGTTCTCCATTGCCTGCTGTAGCTGGGCATGTATCTCCTCGTTGAACATGGGTCCCCTTGCAGAAGGGTCTCCCATGAACGCCATTGCCTCTGTTGCAGTTATTGCGGCAATCCCTGCCACTGCAAGCAGCGAGAACAGTCCAATCAGTTTCTTGTCCATTCTTATCAACCTCGTTTTTCTCGGGCCCTGAAGGGATGTTGTCTGAAACTATACTTATGGTTTAGTGAAACCATCATTGATTTCACGAAACCCTCTACTTTCTTATTGAAACCGTGGCTTTTAACCTTACGTTTCGGCCCGAACCGAAACAAACCAAAAGGGGTAAATATAAAGGTTCCAAATAAAAGTTAAGCAGGGTTTAAGAGGTGAAGACATGACTGCGTATACCTTTGAACATCTTTATGACACAGGGGCCATACCCTTAGGCAGGTTTTATCTTATAGATTTTGATACGCCTGAAGCCCGCCATTTGGAAGAAACCAGAATGCACATGGAAAACCACAGGTTCCAGGAAAGGATGGACGCTGCCCTGAAAAAAAGAGATAGGCCTTGGATAGCAGATAAGCGAGCGAAATTATGGAGGATGAGAAGATAACCCTGGACATGAAGTCCTTCAAGGCCCTGGCCTCTGAGAGCAGGGTGTCCATACTCAAGAGTCTCAAGAGGAGGAGGAAGATGCTTACCGAGCTGTCCAGGGAGCTTAAGATGTCACCCTCCACTGTGAAGGAGCATCTCGACAGTCTCTCCGGAGCAGGACTGGTCACCCAGATAGACGACGGCCACAAGTGGAAGTATTACGAGCTTACGAGGGCAGGGAAGGACATCCTAGACCCGAACGAGACCAGGGTCTGGGTAATCCTCGGCCTCTCTGCCATAGCCCTGATAGTCACTTCATGGGACCTCATAAGAGGAACCTTCGGTTGGGGGGCGAAGGAAGCGGCCAGGACCTTTGCAGGAGACATGTTCCAATCTCCTTTGAACGAGGCCGCAGAGGAGGCGGCAGGTGCCGCCACCAACGGCTTTGTCCAGGCAGCCGCCCAGGTCCCATACCCGCATATAATAGCGATTGGTTTGTTTGCAGCAATTTTCGGTCTCTCCGTCGGCTACGTGCTCGCCAGAAGAAAATGGATTCAGCCGCTTTGAGGGCAAAAAATCATAGGTCCATACTATTCTCAGGATAATATTAAGGCATTTATATTCCGTCAGTCTAAGATGTTTTAATGAACCCCAGGGAAATTGGCAAGCTGATTGTCTGCGTGCTGGTGTGCCAGGCAGCAGGCATAATAGGTTCAGTGTTTACCACCGCGAACATACCGACATGGTACGCTTCACTCAACAAGCCGTTCTTCACCCCGCCTAACTGGCTGTTCGGTCCGGTATGGATAACCCTTTACACCCTCATGGGAATCTCCCTTTACCTGATAATAAGGGACGGATGGAAGCAGAAGGAAAAGAGAAAGGGCCTCTGGCTTTTCGTGGCGCAGCTTTTCCTCAATTCCCTGTGGTCAATCCTGTTCTTCGGCCTGCGGAATCCTCTTCTCGGGGTCATCGGAATCATACCTATGTGGATTCTGATACTCTTTACAATCCTTGAGTTCAGGAAGATAAACAGGACAGCGGCATGGCTGCTGGTCCCATACATACTCTGGGTAACCCTGGCCACTGCATTGAATGTCGCTGTGTGGTTGCTCAACCCATGAATCAGGCTACAAGCTCTATGAACCAGTTCTTGAAGGGTCCGAATCCCAGGAAGCTTAGCAAGAGGTTCTGGCCCGCTGTTCCGGCTACCCTGTTAAGCTTTAATGCCCTCATAATCATCTCCTGCTTCATCTTTATATCCACAACCCTCCTTATCAAGGCAGGGTCATGTTCTTTGTTGATTATCATCCTTGCAATGTCCTCCCCGGATGCCATTGCAAAGTATATCCCCTCTCCTGTGAAGCCGGATGCTAATCCCGCCGCGTCGCCGACAAGGAACCTGTTCCCGAACCTAAATCCTCTGTAATCAAATCCCAGGGACGCGCCCTCAAACCTCGCTCCTGATATATCATAACCCCTCTTCCTGCACCATACGGAAAGGTTTCTTCTCATCCTCTTTAGTGGTATGCATGCGGAATGGGCTCCTGTCCCAATGGAGGTGATTCCCCTGTGCGGAGCGACCCACCCATACCAGGGACCGAATGTGCTGTAATCCAGATGCAGCTCCAGGTCCATGAATTCCTCCTTGACCCAGAACTGAATTCCTATGGCAACGCCCTGCCTCAGGCCAATGCTCCTCCTGACAGCAGAAGAGCTGCCGTCCGCTCCTACCAGACAATCAAAGGATATCCTCCTCCTGCCAACAGAAACATAATCCCTGCCTATTCCGGTAACGTGAGAACCGAATTCAATATTCGCTCCGGCCTTCCTTGCTTCTCTGTGCATCCATTCGCTCAGCCTCTTCCTGTTCAGCGTTGCCACGAAGGGCTCCTTCATCCTGACCTCAACCCTCCTGCGGGGCGTGGTGAAGAAAACCCTGCTGAATTTCCTCTCAAAGAGGCTGTCGGGGAGGCCCATGTATCTGGTCTTTTCAGTTACCCCCCAGAGGCCGGTGCAAATCTTGCGGCTGGGTTCTGGCTGCCCCTCCAGGAGTATGAAATCCTCGCCGTTCTCTGCCAGGGTCTTGGCGCATCTCAAACCACCCGGTCCGGCTCCCACTATAACCGTCTTGTAGTGCTCCATGAATTAATCTTGGAAAAGAAGATTTTAATGCCTAAGCTCCTTCCTGGCCTTCTCTGCAGAACCAATCAACGATAACTTTAAATATCAGTTGATACTAATAGTTATCATATGAAAAGAAAAGATATCAAATTGACCATCAAGGA
>CAYMDJ010000019.1:0-15167 GCA_964389315.1 uncultured archaeon | reverse complement strand
GCAATCTTCCTGAAGGTCTGCTTCAGGGAGTCACCGAACCTGTCCAAAACCATGTATATCACTAACCTTTTCCCAGTCCTTATTTAAATATATAAACCGCCTTCAGCCGTCAATACTGGTTTGGTGGCATAAGCGCTTAAATAATTAACTAGCTTATTGGGAATTATGGGCAAAATGGGATCCATGAACTGGAAAGACATCCCTGTAGAGGGCGGGAAGTGCGACATTTATCAATATAGTGAAGGGTTTGTTATCGCATATTTCTTCCCAGATGACGGAAAAACACATGAAGAAATAATTATTAGTGACAGGTCCTTTTATCCAGAAACTACCAATACTGAAAATGGGGAGTTTTATATTGGTGCAAGGGAATTGAAGAAAAGGATTCCTGAATTGCAGGATTCTGATGTGTTGCCGGATTATATTAAGGAGATGTTATTGCTGAAGGATTTCCAAGAATTTGAAGATATTGAGGTAATGGGCGGTGTTTATAACGTTAACGTGTTTGAAACAGGAGATGTTAATAGATTTGTGATAATCTTCTCTCCAATACCCGGGGTGCAGGAAGTATTACTTTTTAACGGCAGATTCTCTTTTGAAAAGGTTCATGGCGCATCATATGAAGGGGCAGATAGACTGAGGAAAAACCTCCCCGAGTTGCTGGATTCTGATGAATTGACAGGAGACGTAAAGAAGGCGTTGTCAATTATTGAACAAGGCTGATTAATCTGTTCGGTTACATAACTGCTTAAATAATTAACTAGCCTATTGGAGATTATGTTCAGTGATACACACCAGGTTGAAATAGCGCTTCCGGACCATGAGGGGACGAGGCGGATGAGCGGTCCCACCTACCTGGGATGGAAGGTTCCTGTAGATGGCGGATTATTCAACATCTACGCAATCGGTTGGGAAGGTCCGCATGAATCTCCAAGTGCTTTATGTGTATATTTCCATCCAGAAGGCGTAGACGGATACGAGCGCATAATCATTGGCCTCGATAAAAAGTTCAAAGATAGTGAGATGACTTTCAGAGGCAAGGAACTTTCAGAGGCAAAATATTTCACAGGGGCGGAAGAACTGAAGAAGCATCTGCCTCGATTAAAGGATGCTGATTTGCCGGACATAGTTCATATAACATTAAGCACCATCTATTAAGAAACAGCGCTAGTCCTCAACTACCTTGAACTCACACTCACCCTTGTTGGAGTTGATTTCGTTTGATACGGCTTCTGCGGCATTGACGACCTTTTCCTTGACGTCCCTGAAGTTCTTGCCGCTGGCCGATATCACATAATTTGGCGCGGATACGTACTTCACGTCCACGCCTGAATCGGCAGCCTTTCTGAGGGCCTTCTTTATTATCTCTATCCCGTTCGGGGAGTAGCAGAAAAGCTCGAGGTCTGCCTTGACTATGTAGACCTTCTCGGAATATGACTTCCCTGCCATCTCTATTATGGAATCCAGCCAGGGGTTCTTCCCAATCTTGTTCCTGAGGAGGTCGGGGTTCTTTATCGCGAACTCGAAAGCCCTGTGAAGCGAGCCGAACTCCTCCCCGAGCTCGTTGCCCACCTCCCTGTACGCATCGTCAAGGGTCTTGTTGCTCTTCTTTGCCAGGAGCTCGAGCATCTTCTCTGCCTTCCTCTCCTTCTTGAATTCGCCGAGCCTCCTGTCAGCATCCTCCCTCCTGACCCTCTTGACGGATAGGGAGATGTCGCTGCCCTCAATCCTCATGACCCTGCACACCACGAACTGGTTCTCCTTGATGAACTCCCTTATGTCCTTCACCCACTTGAGAGCCACCTCTGAGACGTGAATCATGCCCCTCTTCCTGTACTCGATGAGCTCAGCGAAGGCAGAATTGGGGAATATCTTGACTATCTTGCACACGACCAGCTCGTTCCTTTCCGGCATCCCCTGCTTCCTCATAATATCGCCTCGCACTCTTTTACGGAGCCGTACCCCCTTGTGCTCCGAGGGGTATCGGGCACGGCCATTTATTCGGTCTTACCTGTAAATATGTAAAGGAGTATTAAAAAGAGACTACTTGACCACGCCGGTTATGGTGGTCCTTATGTCAGCCTTCCCTCCGGTTGGAAGGGCTATGACCTGCCCGCACTTCGTGCACGTGACCTTCATGCTGGGCTTCTCGAACATCACCTGCTCGTTCTTGCACTTCCTGCACTTCACCTTGAGGAATTTGCCTGCCATTCATTTCGCCTTCCTGTTGGTTACGGAGCCGTCTTGGTTCATACAGCCAATGACGGCCACTTGCTGTTTCGCCTCGCACTCTTTTACGGAGCCGGCTTTGTTAATCCAATGCAAGCCGGCGTTTAGCATTACTTGAAACCTGTTTAGACCATCTCGAACTTCTTTGCCCTGAACCCCACCTTTGTGTGGGATTTCTTGCACTCTGAGCACTGGAACCTCAAATCCACCTTCTGGGTGGGCTTCTTCCCCACCGCGGGCTTCGAATACTTGCCGTGCCCTCCGTATCCCCTCTTGTGCCTGTCCTTTGACTTGTTTGCCTGGGAATTGGGATGTGCCGTTCCCCTGGTCTTCTTCTTCGCAGCCTTCACCGTGTGCTCGGTGTGCTTCCTGCATTTCGGACAGTACTCCTTCATTTTCTTGGGATACTTCATGCTTGCACCTGCTATCAATAGTGGTTATGTGTATATAAATGCGTATGGTTTTAACCTCTTGACGCAGCGGTTTAAGGTTTATATATCAATCCGACAATTATCGGTTATGTGGGTTGCCAGATTCAGGCTCAGGGATGATGATGACATATACAGCCCACTGTGCGAAAAGCACAAAACAGAATTCTTTGCGTTCCCCTATACGAATTTCGTCAAGGACAGGAAAATCAACCTTCTTGTCGGTGGAATAATATCGGGCTCAGATGAAAACAAGAAGGGATTTATAGAGGATTTGATGAAGGACAGGAGAGTGAAGAGCATTGAGCAGCATCATGATTTCATTCTCGTTCATGCCCAGCACCCTGTTTCCAGGGAATCTAAAAAGGAGATAGGCGTCTTTTACAACCCGCAATACATCAGGGTAAGGCCGGTTCATATGGCCAGTGACGAGTGGGAATACTGGGAAGTGGCCTGCCTGGACCGCGGGGAATTGAACAAGCTTGTCCGCGCAGCAGCCAAACACTACCACGGAGAACTGTCCTCCATGAAAAGGGAAAGGTTGAAGAGTATTACCGCCCTTGGGCTCATGACCCATCTGACCGAGAAGCAGTCTGAGGCTATCAGGGTTGCGTTCAAGGAGGGTTATTACAGGTATCCCAGAAAGCTGACCATTCCCCGACTTGCTGAGATTACGGATAAATCCTATTCTACGTTCCAGGAAAATCTAAGAAAGGCCGAGAATAAGATAATCGAGCATTTCCTTAAATACCGATAATTGTCGGGTTAATCAATTATAGACAACATTACTTATAGGTAGTTATTAGTGGAGGTAATTGTATGGACAGGCTGGAAGTGATGGGAAAATCCGATGCATTGTCAGGGAAAAGAATCGTTGTGGTTGGATGTGGCTACAAACCCCTTGGGCACACGTTTTATGACATAACGACAGGCGAACCAAGCCATGATTCGATGGACGTCTATGGGAAGGAGATGAAGCTTAACATCGGCTCTGCGGTTGCCGGTGTCCTTGCCCTGAACGGGGCTCATGTCCATATGCTTTCACGCTCAGGAGAAAAATTAAAAAACATCAGGGAATATCTGACAAATGTGACTGAGAATGAGACGATAGAGTGCTCTGCCCTTGATGTTCTGGATGAGGGAGATGTTCATGACTTTGCCAGAAACCTTCCAACCGACAGGCCGGTTTATTGGGCACAATCCGTTGGGCTGGGTGCAGGAAGCTACGAATTAAAGGACGATAACCCCTACCTGCCAATTGAGGAAATCCCTCTGGAACTGGTTGAGAAGGAATCCCAGATAGTCCTGCGCTCCACCCATCTTATGATGAAAGAACTCCTTCCAAGGTTCCGGGAACAGGAAGAAACAAGAGTTGTGCTGATAACTTCCATGAGCGCAATAAGGGGATATTCCTATGGTGGAGCACACTGCGCTGCAAAGGGAGCGCTTGACATGTATGCAAACGCTACCATGCTTGGACTATACAGGGATAATATATTCGTCACAACCGTCAGGCCGGGAGCTGTTGATACGGGCATGTATGACAATGGGGTTGTTCAAAGAGCTGTAGAGGATATAGCTGACGAATATAACTGTCCCTGGAGAGAGAACGGAATAAGACTGGCACCTCCTACAGTGGTCGGAGAGGCAGTAAAATACGTATTCACAACGCCTGCCCACATCCCATCATTGAACATAGTGGCAAGAGGGCAATTCCCTAACGAGGGTTCGTGACCTTCTCTTACTTGCCGTAATCCTGTGCTATCGGTCTTGCCATTCCCTTCTGACGAGGAGCAGTTTGATATTTAAATACCTTAATATTACGGTTATTTATGTGGGTAGCAAAACTGAAGATAAGGCATGACTGCACGATAGGGAACAGATGTAAGAAGTTTAAATGCATCTCATATTCCATACCGCTAAGCAGCTGGCATGATAAGGATTATGAATACACGTCTGAGAGGCACACGATAGAGGGTGACGAAGAGAACGTCAAAGCGCTCCTGAAAGACCTCAAAAAGGACAAAAGGGTAAGGAATCTTGAGGTCTCAAAAAATACCATCTTCTTCATTGGAATGAGAAGGAAGGAAAGGATACCAACCTCCCACTGGAATCCGAGGATATTCTTTGTAAAGCCCGTTTTTGTGGACAGGGACGGATATGAATACTGGGAGATTGCCTCCTGGAATAGGGGCGTCATAACAGATTTCATCGGCAATCTCAGGCGGGAAAAGGGAATGGTCATGGAGATACAGAAAATCCATAAAGTGAGGTTGGATGATGTGCATTTCCCGCATGTAATGCCCAGGCTTTCTCCAAAACAGAAAAGGGCGTTTGAGCTGGCTGTTGAGCACGGATATTATAGGTTCCCGAGAAGGGTTGGCCTTGAGGATTTGGCAAAGACGATGAATGTCTCTATTTCTACCCTCCAGGAGCATCTGAGAAAGGCAGAGGAGAAGATAATCCCCTCCTTCAAATAGGTTTGTTTTAAAAACCCTGATGTTTACGGGTAAATCTGTAAGTATTTCTTTTTGTGATTGCATATCAGTGGTCAAATGAGAGGTTCGAGAAATACCAAGGAATTCTGGACAGACCATGCGGATTCGATTGAGGGCGGGTTTCCAGGAGAATTAGAAAAGTATCTGGAATTGGAAGAGGAAAGAATAGTGGGGCATTGCCGGGATAAAGGGCCTGGGATGTTTCTGGAAGCAGGCTGCGGCAGGGGCAGGATAATGGATAAGGTGCTGCCTCATTGCAAAAGGATAATCGGCGTGGATTACAGCCCCACAATGGTAAGGGTTTGCTATGAGAGGTTCAGAAGCAATCCGGGTGTTAGAATCTATGAGGAGGACATATCAGGGATGCATTTCCCGAATGGCTTTTTTGACATGGTAACGCTGGCTTTCAATACACTGGGAAATATAGACACAGGGAAGGAAGGGGTGCTGCTGGAACTGAAGAGGGTATTGAAGCCGGATGGTGATTTGCTAATCAGCGTTTATTCTGAGAAAGCGGGAGATATCCAAAGGGAAACCTATCAGATGCTGGGCCTGGAGATATTGAAGGAGGATTGCGGAAGAATCTACACGGGGGAGGGGCTCGTGTCCCAGAGGTTCTCAAAGGAAGAGTTGTATGCATGGCTGCGGGTCTGCGGCCTGAATGGAGAGATAGAACCGCTAACGGATATCGGCTATTTCGCGGTTGCGGGGAAGGGGTGAGCAGATGCAGATTCCTGTACTCAAAGGCCTTGAAAGGACAGAGGAAGAGAAGAGGGAAGCCGTGGTCGAAAACCGGCCTCTGCTGCTTTCATTGTATCTGGACACCGCATGCAACCTAGACTGCATATTCTGCTTCCTGGATTCGGGAAAGAGCCACAGGAAGGAGCAGCTTTCTCTGGAGCGGTACAAGGTTTTGATAAGGCAGGGAAAGGAACTCGGAGTGAAGAGCACCCTCTTTTTCGGTGCCGGCGAGCCCCTGATGGATGAGAAACTCTTCCCGCTTATTGAATGTTCCAATGAGCTGGGATTATACTCAGTGATGTTCACGAACGCAAGTCTCGTAACAAAGGATATTGCAGACAGGATGAAGGAGCTGGACTTGTCAGTAGTAGCAAGCATCAAATCAAGGAACCCACAAACCTTGGAGGAACTGACCGGTGTGAAGGGCTCTGCCAAGAGAATCTACATGGGATTCAAGAATCTTATGGATGCCGGTCTTAATGAGACGCATCCAACAAGGCTTGCTGCTGACATCCTTGTATGCAGGCAGGTCTATGAGGAGGTCCCGAAACTGATAAGATACTGCATCGATAACAACATCCACCCAATGGTTGAGAGCCTGCTCTGGAAGGGGAGGGCAGTGGAGAATTATGATAGATTGGAATTAACTGCGCAACAAAAGCAGAAACTTTCAGAAAGGCTGGGAAGGGAATTCCCGGAGCTGGCAGGGGAAAGGGCGTATTTTGACGGTGGTGCATGCGACATTGACCATTACACAATCTTTGTGAACTATAATGGAGATGTCTGGCAGTGCTTCAGCAGGGATGTAATCGCCGACAACGCTGGTTATGAAAGCCTGGAGGGAATATGGAACGGTCCGCAACTAAGACGTCTAAGGGAGACCCCTTTTGATTCAGGCTGCAGAATGTGTCCCGGAAGGAGGTATAATCTGGAAAAATACAGGAAGTTACTTCCCCTCGATTAGCCTTGCCATTCCCTTGTCAACGAGGAGCTTTGCGTTATCCGCTGGGATGCTGGCGACGTCGCCCTTGCTGAAAGGGCCGTAATTCCTCTCGTCCATCCCGACGAACTCTGGGGCATCGGTGAGGAAGCCTATGGTGAGCATTGGCTCCATCTTCCCTTCGACACCCTCCTTCAGTTTCTTCCTGAACTGCTTTATGCCAGAGACCACGTAATCGAAGAGCTCCTGTTCCTCCTTCGTGAGCTTGCCAGGGTCAGCTCCGGAGCTTATGTGGAAGAGGGCGAGGTTTACAATCTTGGACTCCCTCCTGTCCAGCAGGTCCTGGAGCAGCCTCTTCGCAGAGTCATACTCCCAGGAGTCCTCCTTGGTCTCGCTCATCCTCCTCTTGTTCTCGAGGTATTTGCTGACTTCCTCGAAGAAACCGTCAGGCAGATCGACCATCTTCTGCTTGGTCCTCTCCTCGCTAACCATCTGCCTGAGCGCCTCGTAGCTGAGCATCTATTCACCCGTCCTTATTATAAGTCCTTCCCTACGTTTAGTCTTGGGTGCAGGTTTTTTATTCTTGACAGCCCCCATGAGCCTCACCGGGTATGCGGTGGGGTTCTTCACGCCCTTGTTCCGGAAACCGCAGGTGGCATCGGGCTTGCACACACCCATCTCCTCATACCAGCCCTTGTGCTCGCAGTTGGGCGGGGGTATCTGCCTGTTCCTCATCCTGTGCCACCTCACCTGTCCCCTCACGTAGCTCTCGCTCAGGGGCGGCTTGTTCTTCTGGTTCCACTGCAAGATTAGAACCTCAATCTCAGGGTTCTTCCACTTGACGCACCTCAGGAAGTTCATGAGTATGAACAGCGACCTCTTCCTCCCGTCAGGAAGCCCGTCGAGAATGTTCTTTATGCAAGGTGAGAACATCTCCGGAGGGACGGCCTTATCGAAAACAATCTCCCTCTGGATCCTTCTGATTTCCCTCGTCTTCCGCCTGTTCGCCCAGTCTGTCGCCTCTGCAACCAGCGCTCCCGCTTCGTCCTCATTCCCTCCGGCGAGGAAGTCCGGTGCTGCCTTTACCTTCTCCGGTCTGGCGTCCTCCTTCTCGAACCCCATTATCCCGGATGGCTTTATGGGAAGGGAAACCAGGAATGACTTGGAATTCAGCGAATAAGGCATCCTGAAGAGATGCCTCGGCGATATCAGGACAGGGTCAACGTCAACGATCTGGAACGGGTCTATCCCGTCATCTGTCAGAACCTTCCCGAGCGGCTTTCCTGATATCTCTGACAGCTCCTCGGGGGTGTTCATCTTCAGTAGCGCATCGGAGAAGGATTCTCTTATCTGCTCCCTCAGGTAAAGGCCCATGTTCCTGGCGAGGTCTGGATAGAGGCTCCTTGTCTCCCTGAACTCCACCTTCCTGGGAATGGAGCCCCAGGGGATTCCCAGATGGAAACCCTTCCCTCCTGTATACTTGACGTAAACGTTTTTCATCCCATGCTTCTTCAGCTCATCGGAAAGAAGCTTCGCGGCTAGCTTTGAGTGCTCCCAGCCCTTTCCGTCTATGTCAAGGATGAGGTCCCAACCGACCCTGAGGGAATCCTGGTTGTCGTTCCTTATGCTCATGGGATTCGACCACCTCTCCAGGGAGCAGTGGAACTCCACCACCCCGTTCCTGGCCATGGAGATTATGTCGTTGGGATAGAGGATGACGTTAGGCCTCCCGCCGAATCCCCCCTTCCTGAAGACCCCCACGACCTCCCTGGATTTGCCTGTCTCGAGAAGGGCCTTCTGGACGTCCTCCCTGGAATAGTATTCGATGACCTGCCTCGGGTTCATAACAATAGAATATTGTCCTGTTTTAAATTAGAATCCTGGCTTCAAACGATAAATATACTAAAAACAATTATAAGCATGAGGATTGTAATTGAGATGACAGAGAAGCACTTCCTGCTCCTCGTGGGGGTTCTTGTGGTGGTTTCTGCCATAGGGATAGTGACAGGATACGGGACAAGCGACCCTCAAACAATGGGGCACTCCCTGGGGGAGCTTTCTCCCGGGACGTTTCCGGCAGGACAATATACGTTCCCTGATAACGTTATTGTTAATGGCATGCTTGGTGTTGGAAAGAATCCTGTTTCCGCGATTGACGTTAACGGCCAGATAAACGGGACCGGGGGGAGGGCAGACTGCGGTTCGGCTTACATGGAGATAACAAACTGCAGGAGCTCTTATTACGTCATATATTTCCAGGCATGTGACTTCAGGGTATGCAACAACTGCGGGTGCGGCCAGTGGAACCCCGGCGGAACCCAGATAATAAGGGCGGCACCGGGATACTGATTTAAAGGTTCCCAACAATTATGAAAGGGTTTCTTCTTCTCCCCAAAGGAGGGAAAATGATTTACAAGGCAGCGCCCGGAATAACCGAGAGGTTATGCGAGATTCTCTGGAGGAACAGGAAGGTCGAAATCAGGGACCTTGAGAAGGAGGAGCCATTCACCTACACCAACGGCAGCAGGGGACCGATATATGTAAGGGCAAAGGAGATAGGGGAATGCCCGGAGAAGGACTACCGTTTTGCGCTGGAGGCCTTCAGGGACGCGATAAAGGGAGAAACGGGAGGGTATTCCATATGCGGCATTCACAAGGGAATGAAGAAATTCTCAGAGGACCTCGCCGGGATGCTTGAAGCTCCCTGTCTCGGGTTCCAGCCCAACAAGGAAGAGAGGGAGCTTCTAGGTGACATAATAATCCCGGAGGAGGGTCACATAGACAAGAGGGACCCTGTCATCATCGTGGAGGATGTGATAAACAACGGGACCAACACCACAGCAGCGTGGAAGAAACTGACTAGGGAGGGTTTCAGAACAGATTCCCTGCTGGCAATGTGCTGGTACGGAAGGATGGAATCGGTCATTCAAATGATTGATTCGGGCGTTGGTTTCTGGAGAGCCCTTGACCTTGAGGACATCCTGAGATATGGCCTTGCCAAAAGGCTTGTGGAAGAAAAACCTGTGAAATAATACAGGAGATACCTGGAAGACCCGGTAAAATGGAACAGGGAATGGAAAATCACTTCTTGATTTTCCTCAGCTCGTTGGCTATCTGTGGCATGTCCATGTTGCACAGAACGCACTTGCTGAGGACTTCATTCTTGTTCTTCAGGTCACTCTCCTCCACTGCCTTCATCGCGTTGTTGTAGAGCTGTATGAGGACCGGGTTTCCTCTAATATCCTTCTCCTCCGCAGAACCTGAAAGCATGTGGTTCGCGTATTCGTAGCAGTTGACGCAGTTCTTTATTGCCCTCTCTGTTGACATCATATCCCTCCGTATTATAATTTCATCCTCTTCCGAACAGCCATTATGTCCCTCTCGGTTATGGTCCTCCTTCCGGAATGCTCCGCGAGCTCCCCGGACTCGGTTGCGATGTCGCTCGTGAGCTTCTCGAGCCAGCGGGAGAACTCCTCCCTCGCCTGCTTGGATACCCTCTTCGCTCCGGCATCCCTGAGGATGCGCTCGACCGTTGCCAGCGGGAGCCTGGCCATGATTATTCTAACCCTTCCAGATTAATATTGTTTTTCGTCAAATCACTGAAATATTTATTGAGGGGAGCATGGTCGCGAGGGAGAATATGGCATACCCCACAATGACCAGTATGAGGGAGTGCTTGAAACCCGCTGTCAGGGAGCCCTCTGCCATCTTGCCTGTCGCAAGGCCTGCGAAGAATCCCTGGAGGACGATGAAGACGGTGAATATGGTCTGGTATTCCTCAGGGCTTATCGGCGTGACGTTCTCTATGAGGGTGACCTCTGATATCTCAGAGGGCGTCAGCGTTGGGAGAATCATGACCTGGATTATGACCATTATGAATATGAAGACGAAGAATATCAGGTACGATGTCATTATCTGGGAATAGACCGCCGCCCTCCTCTCGGCGTTTATCTTCTGTATCGTAATCATTGACTGCGAAACAGAATTCAGGGTGTCGGATATCTTGCCGCCGACCTTGTAGGTTTCTGTTATAGTCGCTATTGCCCTGCTCACGAGCTTTGATTTGGTTGACTTCGAAAAGGTTTCGAGGGCTTTCCTGAAGGGAATCCCCCAGTTTACCTGCGCAACCAGGTTCTTCACGTAAGGGGATAGCGCGAGATAGTCCCTCTTGGAGCAGTGCTCAAGCGCCATGGGGAGGGTCATCCCTGAATCTATCGAGTCCGTGAGGTCCCTGAGGAATGCAATGAACTGGTTCTCTATCTCCCTCTTCTTCCTGTAGGAGCCGTAGAAGAGCATGACGAGAGGGAATCCTATCACGACCGCCGCCACGACATTGATTACGGGAACAAGGAAAGGGAGGAACTCGGGAACAACCAGATAATTGAAGAGCAGGATTATCAATCCGAGGACGGCCATCCCTATCTCAAAAAGATATCTCATATCCCTATGGGCCTCCTGCTCTTTATAAGACCGATTATCATGAACTGGAACATCAGAAGGAAGCCGAGTATGCCCAGGAGGACATAATGTATGTCAATCCCTATCCCTATGAAAGAGGAGACAACGAGCAGGAAGGTTATCCCCAGTGTGGGGAATATGACGGCGAATATCATGTACATCAGGGCCAGGGGGTTAAGCTGTGCCCCATACTTCTTTATTGCAATCCTCTGCTCCTCAGAGAGGGTATCAACTATCTGTTTTATCGTGTCGCCTATGTCGGCCCCTGACTTCAGGGCATTGACCATCTGCCACATTATCCTCCTGAAGTAGAGCGACGGGTTCTGCCTGGCCAGCATCTCCAAAGCGGCTATCTCTGACTTTCCCGTGTTTATCTCGTTGACAGCACGCCTTATCTCCATTGACAGCATCCCGTAATTGCTCTGGGCAATCGAGACGAGCGCGTTGTAGAGAGGAACGCCTGACCTCACCTCTATGAGGAGGTGGTGAATCATGTAAGGGAGATACTTCTCGACCTCGTTCACCTTCCTGGAGACAGAGAGCTTGGGATAGAAGGTTATGTATATCATGGATATGAATCCCATTATGGATGCAACGATGAGAGGGATACCTATGGCCCTCACGATGTCTATCTTCACTGCTATCGTTAGCAGCGTCAGCGGGGCAAAGAGTATGGAGAAATAGAAGAGCGCCGTGAAGAAGGCAATCGACATCCACTCCCTTGGCTCATAATCAAAGCCTGCCTGCTCGAGCTCGAAATCGAGCCCAGGGAACATCTTCGAGAGGGACTCACCGATTCCGTAGAACCTCTTGGCTGTCTTCTCAACGGTCTGCATCGGGAAGGGAACGAGAGGAATCCTCTTTTTCATGGTATATAATTGATTGGGGGTATAATAATATTTCACTCAGTGCTCAGGTATCTCTCCCCCCTGTCAGGGAGAATGGTGACCACGTTCCTGTATCTCTTGCTCGCTTCCTCTGCGGCAAGGACGTTGGCCCCTGAGCTTATTCCCACGAGGATGCCATGCTTCATCGAGAGCTCCCTGCTCTTCCTGATTGCGTCCTCGCTCCTCACTGCAATGACCTCATCAATGAGGTTCCTGTTATCATGGACTATCTTCGGGATGAAGCCTTCCCCTATGCCCTGTATCATGTGGTGTCCAGGCCCTCCGCCGGACAGGACCGCCGATTCCGCTGGCTCGACGCCGATAATCCTGATGTTTGGGTTAGCCTCCTTCAGGGCCTGTGCCACGCCTATCAGTGTCCCTCCTGTCCCGATTCCTGCAACGAACGCGTCAATCCTCCCTTTGGTCTCCTCCACAATCTCCCTTCCGAGGCCCTCCCTGTGAGCTGCCACGTTGTCAGGGTTATCGAACTGCCTTGGGAACCAGGCATCAGGATTCTCCCTGACCAACTGATTATAAACCTTCATTGCTCCTTCCATGTCCTCCTCCGCAGGAGTCAGAATGATATCTGCGCCGAAGGCCTTCATCATCTTCCTCCTCTCGGGGCTCATTGATTCTGGCATCACTGCCGTGAATCTGTAGCCCCTTATCGCGGATATCATGGCCAGTGCTATTCCCGTGTTGCCGCTCGTAACCTCTATTATCCGGCTGCCGGGCTTGAGCTCCTCCCTCTCCTCTGCCTTCCTCACCATGTACAGGGCCATCCTGTCCTTGACGCTACCTGTCGGGTTCGTGGTCTCCAGCTTGGCCATTACATTGCCTATCCTTATCATTGGAGTCTTCCCTAGGCATTCCTCCATCCGTCTCGCGCAGCTCTCCGGCACGCTTGTTTCCTGTCCGTCCATTCCATCACCAAAGGTTTGCCTGACCCGGCAACCATGAAGTGTCTATAAGACCGCGAAAGAAGAACCAGGTCAGGGCCAATGATACGCCTAACAAAGGCAGCAACATGCACAACAGATACGTTTGCAATGTATCATTTCAGCACCTGTTGATAGTTACACAGAAAGGTTTAAATATGTTATAGCTGCAGCTAAACAAGTGACAGATTAAAAAAGTTTAATGGTGAGTTATCCTTTTAACCGGAACCGGTCGGGGATTAGTAACCGTGAGCTGAATATCTCGCCGAAGCTCGATACTTACACCCCGGTTCTATAAGCCCGTCGTCTACGGGACCCTCCTCTCCTATCCGGTAGTTGCCTACCAGGTCGGAGAATGATTACCTCTTTTCAGGGACGGCTTCGCGCTTAGTTAGACAAGCTCTAGGAAACATATAAACATAATGTTTCGAAACTCTTTTTCTCTCAATGTGTTTTCCAGAGAAAAGATTTTTTAACGCAAGCTTGACTGTAGAGAGTGGTATATGAAGTTTCTTAGAAACGTCTTTTGCTGTAGTTCCTTTTTTCAGTTCATTCTTGAACATTCTAAGATATAGCATATCTTTTTCTCTTGTAAAGTTGCCGGATATCATTTCTGAAAGTTCTTTTTGTTTTCTTTTTGTGCTAAGTCCGATTTTTTCTTGAAACTTCTCTAGTTCTTTTATCTCAATTCTTTTTTTGTCCCTATCGGTTCTCTCTAAATAATCTATTTTTAGTCTTCTCAGGGACTTTGAAATAAGATTTAAGACAAAAACATCTTTGTTCGAAATGCCTATCAGTTTATTTGCTTTATCAACGGTTCCTTCACTATCAGCAATTCCTTGCATCAAACTACCAATTTCAAAAACGGGTTTTTCTATAAGTTTCGGGAGTTTTCTGTATATTTCATTTGTAACAACCCGTAGAAGAACTGTATTGTTTGTATAAATTGCGTATCCAATTTTTTTTCTCCACGGACTTCCGAAATATACATTGATATTCTTTTCTCGTACTCCGAAACTCCTAGATGCCCTTTTTTTATGAATCTCTTTTTTTAGTTCTAAGTTTCTTGGAATCTGAACATCGATTTTAATATTCTTTATCTTGAATTGATTTCTTAAGCCTTTTTTGAATCGAACGATATTTTCTTTATCGTTGTTGTTTATTCCGAATTTTCCAGAAGATCTCTTATTATTTTTGATAACAGAGCCTTCTCGATTGCTCCAGTTGTCACCAATCCAAAATCCAATCATCCAAGAAACCTCTTTATTGAGTTGTATTTCATTAGGCAGTTCTTGTGGTTTCTTGTTGCTGTATTTTTGTTTTAATATGCTATCTATTTTTATCTCCATATACCTTATTGGGTTTACGGATATATAAAGCTCCCTAGAGCTTTATGCCATGCTGTTCTGGGAAAGATTTTCCAGAAATTCAGCGCTTATCCGTAATGGCGTAGCTACTCGGCGTGCACTCACAACCGATACACCAGAGGCCACGGAATCCTGTTCCTTTCGTACTAAAGATTCCTTCCCCTCAGGTAATCGACACCTCCAGTAGATATAGACCGTACTGGCTCGCACCGTACTTAACCCAGCTAACGTGGCTCTTTGATGGGTGAACACCCCCACCCTTGGGCGCTTACAGAACCGTTTTTACGCGGTTGCAAGTTTTTCCGCAAACGCTTTTTGCGGAAGTGTTAGCTCCCGTAAAAAGGGTTTTGCTGCACGCCCAGGAAGAGCCGAGCCGACGGCGGAGAAGCAATGAACGGGGTCGATTTGCACCCACGAATGGGAATTCATAGCATCCGAAGATGCTCATAAAATCGTCCCAAACTTCTCGATTTTCTTCCAGAACTACTTGATGTAGTTCACGGTATGTTGTCTCCAGACGAGAAGCGTGGTATGGACTCTCGCCCGCCACAACTCCATTATCCCCAGGGTAGCTTTTCTGACAAACCTGGCCCCCAATTAATGAGGCACAGGGGGTCGCTAGACCGCACTTTCGTGTCAGGATGCCTTGTTGTGAAACATCCTGTCAGGCTTCCTTATGCT
>CAYMDJ010000018.1:0-16875 GCA_964389315.1 uncultured archaeon | reverse complement strand
TGTGCTCCAGGCTGATCAAGTGCTCGTCCCTCTTCATCGCGGGGTTCTTCTTCTCTTTAAGCATTTCAAATTTCATGTATCCTATATACACGCTTGCCTTTAAAAGTTTTTGCCTTGTGCCTAACGCAGGAAATTGGGTTCAGGACACACCACGAATAAAAAGTTTAAGGCTAATTAATGTCATGTCAAAATTACGTGAGCGGGTCTTGAGAGGGTATCGAGAATCGGAAGGCGGATTCTCTTATTTTAATGTCTTATTGACAAATAAGCAGGCTAGAGATCCCGGTTTCTTAGAAAACAATTCAACACAATGGGATATAGGTTTTATTCATCCTAAGAGGATTCCTTCATACTACTGCAATAAATGCGGAGAGGATATAGATAAGCCTCCGAAAATAGAGGTTGTTATTAGCCAGATGGCCGGAGACCAACTGAGCACGGCTGTGGTTTACACATGTACAGAATGCAAAGAATTTATAAACCATGTACATATAAAGTCCCCTAAGGGCATAAATCCCAAATTCATAAGGTTTGATGAGACCGGTGATTACAAAATACCGACAACAGAGGACGTTGAAACCCGGGTGGAAATGGCGCTTAAGCATGCCACAGAAGCCAAATCATACAGAGACGACCTGGAGCTTGCGCTTCGCTGGGGAAAGAAGATATCTCACAAGATACCAATGAGCAGGATAAAGGGAATAATGAGAACATACTGGAGCTCCCACCTCAGGGAGCTTGAGGAGGGGCTGCCCGGCCTTGTAGAGGAGATAAAGAAGCACTCATATGGATTTAATACCGTGACATCAGAGCCCGGAGAAACCACTGCTTTTGAAGGGACCGGCATGTATGAAATGTTTGAGAGGCTTGAGGAGACGCTGTTGCACACTGAACTGCCCGATGATGTGGGGCTCAATCAGGACATACTGAGGATTCTCGTGAGCTACAAGACTATGTTCCAGAGATCTGTTGCAAATTACGAGGAACACAAGAGACAGATTGATGAATGCATCGCGGCAGAGGAAAACAACGTTGCAGAAGCTGAAAACAAGATTGTCAGGTTCCTGAACAAGGCCAAGCTGACAGAATCCCATAAGAATGAGGCCATGGAACCCCTGCCCTGGGATTATGATTAGAACAGCGCGATTGATTATTTGACCCACAGGCAGTATTTGCCTGGGACGCTTATCCCCAGGGTCTGGGCTATCTCGCTCTCCTTGGGGTCGTTTATGACCACGATGCCCTTCCAGCTCCTTGAGAAGTTGGACTGGCTGCACACCGGGCACTTGCTGTCCTCAACGAACCGCTTGCAGGTCCTGCATACCTTGTCTTTCTGGGTCATGTTCACTCCTTATCATGATATCAGAATCCTGTTGGTATTTAAATTACTTGGCCTTTACTGCCTTCTCAGCAACCCTTTTGGCCTTCTCTTTCCTGTCCCTGTCATACCAGTCGAGAACGCCAAGGCCGAACTGCCTCGTTGTGAGGCCTATCTTGTACTGGTTCGTGCCCATTGAGACCGATATTATCCTTGCCCTTGCCGAGTCACCTTCCCTCATCGTTTTCTTGCTCTCCCTTCCGTGGAAGGTGACGTTCTTGTCATCATACGAAACGAAATCATCCATTATCTGGGACACGTGGACCATGCCGTCAAGCGGGCCCATCCTTATGAAGACCCCGAACTCGGTCACGTCTATCACGTAGCCCTTTATCATCTCGTGCATCTCAGGGAAGTAAACGAGCAGGCTGAAGTCAACCGGGTAGTGTATCGCACCGTCCCCCGGGAATATCTGGCCCTCTCCAACCTCTCCGACATCAACCACAGAGAGGATTACCCCGAGCCTCCTGTCTATTATCCCCTCGAGCCTGTCCTCGAGGCTCGATTTTATTGCCTCTTCCTTCCTCATCCTGAACTTGGACGGGGGGACGCGGACCTTGTCTGACACGGTAAGAATCTTATACATGGGCGCACTCCAAAACCCGGCGCTGCCGAATCTGATAAATATTATCACTATGGGTTTATATATATAAGGTTTTTGGCGGTTTGGGTTTTGCACAACCCTTTTAAACCCTCCCCTTCTATTTGTTACTCATGAACATAGAGAAGATAAGGCAGGATTTCCCTGCCCTCCAGCAGAAGATTCACGGAAGGCCTCCGATCTACTTTGACAACGCATGCATGACCATGAAGCCCAGGCCTGTCCTTGACGCGATGATGGATTATTACGAGAAGCACCCCTCCTGCGCAGGAAGGAGCAATCACAGGTTCAGCAACATGACAGAGCAGGACTATGATAACGCGCGCAAGGCAATGAGGGAATACCTGGGCGCCAAGAGGAAGGAGGAGATTGTGTTCACCAGGAACACCACAGAAGGGATAAACCTGGTCGCGAATTCCATAGGCCTGAAGAAAGGGGATAATGTGATGACGAGCGACAGGGAGCACAATTCCAACCTCATCCCCTGGCTGTTCAGGGAGAAGAGCATTGGGATAAGTCACAGGTACGTCCCCCCGATGGACGATACGACCTTCGACCTGGAGAGGTTCTCTGAGATGATGTCAACGGAGGTCAAGCTGGTCTCGATGGTCCACTCCTCGAACCTCGACGGATATACGCTCCCTGTTAAGGAGATAGGCAAGATAGCCCATGACCATGGGGCTTTGTTCATGATTGACGGAGCGCAGGCCGCGCCGCACAAGGAGGTTGACGTAAGGAAGCTTGGCGCTGATTTCTATGCCATATCCGGTCACAAGATGCTCGGCCCCACAGGGACAGGCGTCCTTTACGGCAGGATTGAGCTTCTTGAAAAGATGGAACCGTTCATCCTGGGCGGAGAGACCGTTGAATTCTCAACTTATGATTCTTTCAAGACCCTCCCACCACCGCACAAGTTCGAGGCAGGGCTCCAGGATTATGCAGGGATGATTGGAATGGGAGCCGCTGCCCGGTATATCATGAAGATAGGAAGGGACAGCATAGCAAAGCACGAGACCGGGCTCAACAAACTAATCACAGAGGGCGTGGAGGGAATCCGCGGCCTCAGGATACTGGGCCCGAAGGAGCCTGAGAGGAGAGGAGGCGTCATCCCAATAACCATAGAAGGGATTGACTATCACCAGATTTCCCTGATGCTGGACAACAATGCCAACATCATGATTCGTTCGGGCCAGCACTGCGTCCACTCCTGGTTCACCGCAAACAGGATAAAGGGCTCTGCTCGGGCCAGCCTCTACCTCTACAACACCCAGGAGGAGGCCAGGACATTCACAGAGGAACTGAAGAAGATTGCTGAGCTGAGATAGGACTGATAATTACAGAAATAAACTAACAAAAACATAAAGCTTTAAAATCTTTTTATCCCACTAAAGACAATTAATCAAAGGCGTAGTGATAACATGAGTGCTTGTCTCGTTGCAATGGTCATCCTGGGGATACTCAGCATATTCTCTGCTAGGTATCGTTACTGGGCAAAGGAGGCCTTCTTCTGTGTGGGAAGAAGGATAACCCTGAGGCCCTGCGACACAGGCTTTGACCAGAAGGTCAAGAGCAAGGTAACCTCCGCCCTCATGAAGAGGCACAGGGGCCTCGCAAGGAGCGTTCACAAACACTTCGAGGCAATATCGTGGGTATTCACCATAGCGCTGTTCGTTTCCCTCTTCTACACGGCTTACGGGGTCTACAACCTCGCAACCTTTGGAACATGCGACCCCGCCCACCCGGACGAGTGCATATTCAATCCAGACCTCCCTTCATGTGGTGATCCGGAGTGCGACCCGTCCACTCACTGCTGGTGCGGAGGGATAGAAATCCACTGCGATGACCCATTGTTCATAGAATGCGAAGGCGACTGCTCATGCGTCTGCTCGGGCGGCGACGCCATAACAGGCCTCTACACACAAGCGATGAATCCCTAGTTATACACCCGAAGAGAACCCGCTCTTGACACCCGAAACCAGATACGCGCCTATCAGGATGATGAAGGAGCCGATGCCCTGCAGCATTGAGACAGGCTCACCATACCACAAGGCCCCCAGGGAGAGGCTTATCACCGGCGCGAAGAGGAGGATGACAGCTGCCTTGGAGACGTTGATATATTTCAGGGAGGCATACCAGAACAGGACGTAGCCGAAGAGGAAGGTCGTTGAGACCAAAAGATTAGTTACCTGCTGAGCGCTCAGGCTCATTATAACGTCGAGGTTCCCCATGAGGAGAACGATTCCGAACAGGAAGACCCCCCCGAAGAACATCCTCGCGAATGTCACGGTGAAGTTGGATTCCTCCTTGAGCATCGCCTTCTTCGCTATGGTGCTCTCGACACCCCAGAGTATCGTTCCCACCAAAACCAGAAGGTCGCCCGTGGAGGGGTCTGTCCACAACTGCGCGGGGTTGACCCCACCGGCAAGGATGGAGAACGTCCCTATGAGCATCAGGAGGAGGGCGATGTTCTGCCTCTTGGTCACCTTCTCCTTGAGGAAGAGGTAAGCGAACACAGCAACGTATACGGGAAGGGTCTTGTGAAGGAAGGCTGCCCTTCCTGAGGTGGTCAGCGCAAGGCCGGAGAAATACAGGGCGAACGCAATCCCACCGCCTATGATACCTATCAGGAGGAGCCACGACCATTTCGTCTTCTTGAAGCCAGATAATTTGAACCTGCACTGCATCCCGGCCAGGAAGAAGAATATAACACCTATTATAATTGCCCTCACGGCCGTGAAGACTATGGGGTCAATGTCAACGACGAAAATCTTGTTCACGGGAATGGCAAAACCGCTTATTATCGCGGTAATGAACGCAAGAACCGTCCCCAAACTCTCCTTCTTCATCCAGGACACCACATTATATAGTTGTCAAGGGCCGCTTTAAAACTTAACCCACCCTTTCAACCTTCAGCTCGTTGCCCGTGATTATGTCAGCGACCTTGCCGCAGATGGGGCACCTCACGAAATGGATGTGCTCCACCACCCTGAACATGCCCTCGAACCCGCAGTGGGGGCATTTTACGTTGACGTCCTTCTGGACAATCTCTACCCCAATCCCCTGGAGGGGCGTACCGTGCGTGTATTCCCTGAACATGCCCTCGAAGCCCTTTGCAGAACCGAGCATCTTCCCCAGGGTAATCCTTACCTTCCCGGGTTTTGGCTCCATCCCCCTTATCTCTTCAATTATCTTCATGACAGCTGTCAGCTCGTGCATCACATCACCATTATAATTATTGCAGGCTACATATATCAGTTGGCTGCATTTACCCGATTGCTTTAATGCAGCTATCTGTATTTAAAACTGAAATACGACTAAAAACCATGGTGGTATTCGACAACACTATCAGGGAGCGCAAGCTGGTTCCAAAGCGCTTTGATTTAGACGCTCTGTACACTGAGATGGAAAAGAGATTCTATGAGACCTTTGTTGTCATATCGCCCCTCGAAAGGAGCCATGGAAATTCCGCAAGAATCAGTATCAGCAACTTTGGTAATGTTTACCACATAACACTATTCCCTTATCAACAGGTTCAGATAAATTATGGTCCGTTGGAAAAACCAGAGCATGAGCAAGAAGACCTGGACGAGATTCAAGGAGTCCTCTCAGAAATATTTGAACAATAAACTATAGCACATCCCCTTTCCCGTCCAGCCTTTCGAGGTACTTTATTGCTGCCCTCGGGAACTTAAATTCCTTGCTGAGGCCCAGCTCCGTGAGGTGTCCGATGGCACGGTCATACCAGGCCTTGGGAAGCTTCTCTATCACCTTCAGCCTGTGCACCATCACAAAGTCGCCTTCCTTCAGGGGGATGTCCGGCTCCAGTGTAATTATCCCTGTTATTGGCTCCAGAGAGACCCTGGCCTCATACACCTGCTCCAGGACACCCTTATCGCGTCCCGCGGGCCTTGCCCTCTTCCTTGCCTCCAGGACCCTTCCGGGATAGGCGATGCATACCAGGTTCCCTTCCCTGAACTTCCGGGTGTTGTGCTCTATCAGGCAGAACCTCCGGACCGCATCCCTCTCGAAGGGAGAGCGTCTTCCCTCCTCTTCCATTATCCTGACCAGTTCAGGATAGGCCATGTAGTAAATCTTCCTGACCAAATCTTCGGAGGGAATCTCATGCCTGTTCCTCAGATACCGGGCAATGTCCTCGCTGTCCTCTGCGGAGATGACCCCCCTGTCAGCAAGGTAGTGCCTGCACCCGTCAGCAAACCTCAGGAAGAGATGGAAGCCGTCAAAGTCTCCGGGATAGTTTGACATAACAAATTATAATAGTCAGTTAGGCATTATATTTCTATGGTCAGCCCGATATACAGGGAATCTGCCCTGAAGACATGGAGCAGCTTCATGCAGAATGCGCCAATCCTTCTGGGAATGCTCCTCCTTATAAGCCTCTTCATAACAGCGGTTCCTAAGTCGCTCTACTCGTCCTTCTTCACAGGCAACCTCGTTTTAGACCCCTTGCTGGGGGCGGTGTTCGGCAGCCTTGCAACAGGCAACCCGCTCAATTCCTACATAATAGGGGGAGAGCTTCTCGCACAGGGCGTTGGCCTGGTTGCGATAACCGCCTTCATCCTTAGCTGGGTGACGGTCGGTATAGTCCAGCTGCCTGCAGAGTCGCTGATGTTGGGAAAGAGGTTCTCTGTCACGAGGAACATGGTAAGCTTCCTGACCGCGATAATCGCCGCAATCCTCGTCGTCCTGACCCTGGGGGTGCTCGCATGATGAAACAGAGGCTCCTCAGCAAATGGATGTTCTTCCTGGTTGTCTTTATCTCCTACCTGGCAGCTGCGCTTGCTGACACTGGTCTGGTGTTTTCCGCGCTCTCCTACACGGCAGACCTCCTCTGGACCGTTCTTCCTGTCATCCTCATGGTTTTCGCTCTCATCTTCGTCTCTAACATAATCCTCACACCACAGAGGATAGTCCGTTACATGGGGAAGGGTTCAGGCATTAAGGGATGGCTCATAGCCATGGCAGGAGGGATTCTCTCCTCAGGTCCCATATACATGTGGTATCCCCTGCTCTCTGACCTCAGGGAGAAGGGGATGAAACCCTCCCTGATAGCGGCTTTCCTCTACAACAGGGCGGTGAAGATTCCCCTGATGCCCTTGATGATATACTATTTCGGATGGGCTTTCACGCTCGTCCTGGCCTTTTATATGATTCTCTTTTCAATAATCAACGGATTGATAGTAGGAAAATTAACGGAGGTGAAAGAATGAGGATTGCAGTTGCTTCAACGGGAAAGGAAGAGTCATCGGAGATAAGCCAGCAGGCAGGGCGCGCTCCCTATTACCTGATATTTGAGGACGGAAAACTTTCAGAGACATTAGAGAATCCGTTTGCGGTCGGCGGGGGAGGGGCAGGTTTTGCCGTAGCGAAGATGCTCGCGGACAAGAATGTTGAAAGGGTGGTGGCAGGAAGTTTCGGTCCCAATATGTCAGGAGCGCTTGAGCAGAGAGGCCTTGAAAAGAAAGAGATGCAGGGAAAGGTCAGCGACGCGCTGAAATGATTACTGTCCTGTCCAGTCATTGAGCTCTGAGAATTCCTTGAGCATGTCCTCTGCCGTTTCGGGCGGGACCTTCTTCACGACGAACCCTGCCTGGCAGAGAACGAACTCCCCCTTTGCCAGCGGGATTGGAGACTTCACTTTGTTCTGCTTTCCCCCGAACTCAACCAGGGCTTCCCCTTCCTCGTAGGCCACGACCTTCTGGGGGCATGCCATGCACATGCTTAGATATTGGTAGTGA
Source organism: uncultured archaeon (assembly GCA_964389315.1). Lineage (GTDB taxonomy): Archaea > Aenigmatarchaeota > Aenigmatarchaeia > QMZP01 > QMZP01 > CAYMDJ01. The sequence continues at coordinate 9,140 of CAYMDJ010000018.1, read as the reverse complement.
AGATTAAAAAATAGACTACCTCTTCTTCTCAAGAAGCCTTCTTATCTTCACCAGTTCCCCCAGGACAGGATCCGAGGATTCGTAGGTCTCCACGGCGACGGGCTTCCTGCCCCTCACGAGTTCCATGATGAACTCCCTCATCTCCTCGAACTCCCTCACACCCTCTATCTTTATCTCAGAGGTCCTCGTGGTCTGTCCCGAGTATCCGGCTGTCTGTATCTTGAGAGCGGCTATCCCCAGGGACCTGGATATCGGGCCCTGGGTTATGTCCACGTTGGTTATCCTGTTGTATGGAACGATTCCGGTGTTCCTGAACCAGACCCCCCTCCTCCAGGTCATCTCGTCCCTGGTGAGCTTGTATCTCATCGAGTGGTAGTATTTGGGTATCCAGTAGAGTATGAAGAAGAAAATCACTAGGGCGGAGGCTGATATCATGAAACTCATGAATATCAGGACCGGTATCCTCAGCAGGAACATTGGGATTGTCCACATTAAGAACAGTGCTATGAAGGCAGGAGTGAAGTATATGTAATACAGCTTCCTGAACTCCGGCGCGGGCCTGAAATCCTCCCCGATTTTTGCTTTCATGCTGATAGTTGGAATGATTTCTTAAATAGTTATTTCCTTCCCGAATACTTCCTCTGATACGTCTTGTGATCGCACCATTCAAGAATTATAGCCATGATTATTATTCTATCGGCTTCTGTTGAGTATAATAACCTCCAGCCCATTGGAAGGTCATACTTCCAGAGATTATCGAATCTCTTGGAAATGTCTTTTGGGATTCTATATTTCTCAAGAGAAATTCCCGAGGACGGATCCTTTGATATTTCCTTGAATGCCTTATTCAGCGAATTATAAAGACTCTTGAATTCCTTTCTGTTCTTGAGTGATTCATACTGTTTTTGTACTTTCTCACTCTCAAACACTACTCTGGTTTCCATTCAAGGTCCCTCCTTGAGGCGTACTTCTTTACCAGGTCCGGGTTGTATATCCACACTATCTTCCCTTCCCTGTCCTTTATGGTGAAGCCCATTGTCTCGAAATAGTCCAGTATCAGGGTAAGGGTTGGCCACATTACTTTCTTCTTCAGTCTCCTTGAGAGTTCTGTCTTTGTGCAGGGACCGTACTTCTTTATGGCTTCCTCTACCATAATCACCGTATCCAGTCTTGGGTAGTGAAGAACCGCTTGTTTCATTGTCGTTATTCACTTTTCCTCCTATAATATATACCTATACATATATATGTACCTATAAGTATATAAGTGTTTGCCTTTATCCAATCTTTTTATATCATCCGGACAATTCTTACGCATGAAGGTCTGCGTTCTTGGCGTGGGGAACAGGATAAGGGGTGACGACGGGGTAGGGCCCGCAGTAATAGACGAGCTGGAGAAGACCTATTCTGACGAGAAGGACGTCCTCCTCCTAAACGTCCAGGCAAGCCCCGAGAGCTTCATGAGGGACATAGAATCCTTCCGCCCGGACAAGATGATAATCATCGATTCCGTTGAGATGGAGGGCTTCCCAGGAGAGGTGAGGCAGATAGACTACCACACCATAAGGAAGCAGGCGCTCTCAACCCACAAGCTTCCCCTGACCCTGTTCATCGACTTCCTCCAGAGGAAGATGAAGTTCAGGCTTTTGTTCTTTGGCGTTCAGCCCAAGACAATCGGATTCAACAGGAGGATGAGCGACTCTGTCAAGCGCTCAATCCCTGACATCGTGAACCTCGTCAACAGCCATATCGCAGAATAGAACCCTTTATTGTTAACCAACTCGCCGGGTAACCACAAGGCAGTTAACAGGAACGAATCTTACTTCCTCCCAAGACGCTTCACCCAAAAAATTACTTCCCGCTGATTTTTACTAGACGCTTCCTGCTCCTCGAGGCGAGCTCGAATTCCTGGCTCATGTGGATTGCGTCCCTCCTGGGCATCTCGTGGCAGGTCTCCTCGCACTGGGCGCAGAACAGGCATTTTCCGGCGTCATGGGTCCATGTCTTCTTAACCTTGTCAACCACTATCGCCCCTGAGGGGCAATATTTCTCGCATAGCCCGCAGTATATGCACTTCTCAGGGTCGTGGACAGGCCTTCCCCTGAAACCCTGCGGAAGGACGGGCTTGACCTTGGGATACCTCTCCGTGGCAACCCTCCTGAACAGCGTTAACATGGACCTCGGAAGCATCCTCATAGCAGCACCCTCACCAAGTCTACAAGAGCAACAATCCCGAAGAACCACGTAAGGCGGAAGGCCTGGTCTATCCTCAGCCTGGCGAGGACCACCCTGAACACCACCACTACAAACAGTAGAACCAGGGTCTTTGCGAGGAATCCCCATATGGTGGCAGAGCCCCCGAAGAAGACCGCAACGCCAAGGGCGAGCAGCGCAAAGAGCTTTATGTAATGCGTCAGCTCTATCATGGCCAGGTTGGTCCCTGAGTATTCTGTGTAATAGCCTGAAACAATCTCCTGGTGCGCGGTCGGGGTGTGGAAAGGAGGGATTTCAGCCTTTGCCACTATGGCTATGAAGAAGGCGATGAACGCAAAGGGATACAGGAACGCAAGGAACCCGTAATTCACCTGGAAGAAGTTTATGTTCCAGAGTGATAATGTCCCCCTTGCAACGGCAACCGTGATTAAAGAGGCAAGGAACGGGAACTCATAACCGACCATCTGGGTTATCCCCCTCATCGCGCCTATCACACCGAAGGGGTTCGCGGACGAGAGGCCTGCCATGTAAAGGCACATGCTCCCGAAGGAAAGGAAGTAAACAACGATTATCAGGTCACCCGGGATGCTCAGCGCTGCCATCCCCCCTATGGGTATTGCCAGGGCAGCAACGAGGACCGAAACGAACCCCAGCGTGGGCCACACATTGTATCCGGGCCTTGCCTGCTCGGGCTGTATTGTATCCTTTGACAAGAGCTTTATGAAGTCCCAGAATGGCTGCCATACAGGTGGTCCCTTCCTGTTCTGCATCCTTGCCGCCAGCTTCCTCAGGATGCCCGAATAGAGCATGCTGGCTATAATGATGAAAGCGACCCCGGGATAGACCAGAATCTCAAACATCCCTCAGCCTCCTCAGGAAGGTCTCATCGACCTTCTTTTTTTCTCCGGTCCTTGTGTCAAGGAGGGTCACCCTGTCGCAGCACGAGAAGCACGGGTCTATGGAAGCAACTATTATGGGAAGGTCTGCAAGCTGCTGGTCCCTGAGCATCAGGGGGAGTGAATATGGTATGTTCACGAAGCTGGGTGTCCTTATCCTCATCCTCTCCGGTCTGTCTGTCCCGTTGGACCTCCCGTGGTAGACCAGCTCTCCCCTCGGCGCCTCCATGACGGCAATCCCCTCAGATGGAGGGATAACCAGCGGGAACCTGACCTTCAATTCCTTGGGGGTCTTGACAATCCTCTTGAGGCACTGCCTCAGGATGCTTATTGACTGGAACATCTCAAGTGCCTTGACCATCACCCTCGCCCTGACGTCCTTCCCGGTCTGGGTTATCATCGACCAGTCCAGCTCGTCATAAACCAGATAAGGGATGTTCTTCCTGACGTCGTCCCTTACCCCAGAGGCCCTCGCGACAGGTCCCACTATATGGAACCTCTGCACGTCGTCCCTCTTCAGGATTCCAAGCCCTACTGACCTCTCGCTGAACAGCTTGTCATGCTGGAAGACCTTTGCATAGTATCTGCACTGCTTCTCCAGGTAATCCAGCTTCTTCAGCATCTCAGGTATCTTCTCCTCAGGAAGGTTTCTCCTCACGCCTCCCGGGGTTGGCATCGCATAGTTAATCCGGTTGCCTGATATCATCTCCAGCATGTCAAGGACGTGCTCCCTGTCCCTCCACGTGTACATGAACAGCGTGTCCAGGCCAATCTCATAACCCGCGACCCCGAAGAACAGGAGATGAGAATGGAGCCTCTCCAGCTCCAGGATTATCATCCTTATAAGCTTCGCCCTCTCGGGTATCTCCCCAATCCCCGCCATGTTCTCGACGCATTGGGTATACGTCATGGAATGGATGCCAGAGCATATCCCGCATATCCTTTCAGCAAGGAAGATGTTCTGTATGTAATTTCTCCTCTGCATCAGTTCCTCTATTCCCCTGTGCATGTATCCTATGTTCACGTCAACGTCCACTATGGTCTCCCCGTCAAGGTGGACCATTATGTTCTCTGACTCCACGTACATCGGGTGCTGCGGCCCTATGGGCACATGGTAGCACGCCTTTTTCCTCTCTTCCCTCGTCTTATCAGGTCTTTTCTCTGGCATCCTTTGCCTCCTTCCTCCTCAGCGGCGTCTTTGGCGTGGTCTTGTCATGAAGGACGTTCTTCAGGAACGGGTTTCCCGGGAAGTCAATACCCAGGGACTCGAAGCATTCCCTCTCCATCAGCTCTGCCCCAGGGAAGAGCTTGGTGGCGGACTCAATCTCCGGCTTCACCCGAGAAATCCTTGTCCTCAGTGTAAAGACTTCCCCTCCGGTGGTGAACGTATAGGAAACCTCGTATTCCTTCCCGTTGTCATACCCGGCAACGTCATTCAGAATGGCGCCCTTTTCATTTGCCTTGCCGAGAGCCTTAATGATTTCCTTCCTGGGAACGTCAATGAATATAGTGTTCTTCCATTTGTGGTAGACCTTTCCCAATCCCGTTATCCACCGCTCTGTCATAACATCCACTTCTCCTTCCATTTCTCCATTGCGAGCAGCATGCCCTGCAGTATGGCCTCCGGCCTGGGCGGGCATCCGGGGACGTAAACGTCAACAGGGATTATCCTGTCCAGAGGGCCAACGATGTTGTATGCATCATGGAAGATTCCCTTGCTAGTCGCGCACACGCCCACCGCGACGACGACCTTGGGTTCGGGTGTCTGCTCGTATATCCTCCTGACAGCCGGTGCAATCTTCCTCGAGACCGCCCCGTCGAGGAGGAGGATGTCCGTATGCCTCGGGTTGGATTTCACTATCCCCCCGAACCTCTCTATGTCAAACCTGGGATTCATCGCGGCGAATATCTCTATGGAGCAGCCATTGCAGCCTGCCATGTCCAGGTGCAAAACCCATGGCGACTTCCTCCTGGCATGTGAAACCAGCCTGTCCACCAGCCTGAAACGAGAGATTCTCATACCATCCCCCACACCAATATTATCATGAAGACCGCCATACCAATTATCATCCACATAAGGTATCTGCTCAGGTCACCGTTATGGAGGCTGACGACCCTCTTCACCCTCAGCGTCCTCTCGATGCTCGCATAGAAATCCAGCGGGGATATGTTGACGTCATCTGGCCTGAGGTCCTCCCCGCCGACATAGATTCTTCCCGCCTTCTTTCCCGTTACCTCCTTCCTCACCGCCATGTATATGGCAAGGGACACGGCGAAGAAAAGCGCGAACAGAAGAATCATCTGCTGCAGCATGTTGGCGTCGTATATCATCCCAGCACCACCCCCGTATACAGGGAGAGGTCAAGGCTCCCTGACATCATCTCTGCAAGCCATATCCCTATCTGGGGAACGACTCCGAGCACTATAACGAGGACGATCAGGACGACCAGAGGGATTTTCATCGAAAGTGGCATCACGACCTTTGTCCCTGCCTTCTCGTTACTGAGGAAAACCGCATAGAATGCCTTCAGTCCGTATGCGAGGGTTATGGCTGACGTAACGAGCGCTATAACCGTAAGCAGTGGCATCTTCTCGAAGGACGCCACGTATATCAGCCACTTGCTGACGAATCCGTTGAAGAGTGGGATTCCCGCGAGCGCCAGCACGCCGAAGAGGAAGGAATACGTCATCAGGGGTGTGGTCCTCACGGTGTTGGCTATCTCCTTCATGTTTGTTGACTTTGCCTTCCAGAGGACCGTCCCTGCCGAGAGGAAGAGCAGAGACTTTATTATCATGTGGTTCACTATGTGGAGGAGGCCCGCGGCTGTCCCGAGGGCTGTCCCCAGACCGATTGCCATGAATATGTATCCAATCTGGCTGACCGAGGAGTATGCCAGCATCCTCTTCAGGTTGTCCTGGCCCAGGGCGAGCAGCGCGCCTATCAGCATTGACGCTACCCCGAAGACGAGCAGAATGTCCAGCACGACCGCGGGGGCATTGAACACGATGAAGACCACCCTCAGCATCGCATACACCCCTGCCTTTATACCTATGCCAGAGAGAGCGGCGCTCACAGGGGAGGGCGCGCCCTCATACGCATCGGCAATCCACGCGTGGAACGGAAAAATCCCTGCCTTGAGGGCAATCCCTGCCATTATCAGCGCGAGCGCAACCGCAGGGACTATCCCCCCTATGGAGGGCAGCTTCAGCGCGAGGTCTGCCATGTTGACCGTTCCAGCCACCCCGTAGAGCATTGCAACCCCGAGCAGGAGCATTGACGTCGCCACAGAGCCCATTATCAGGTATTTGATGCCTGCCTCGAGCGAGACCCTGTTCCTGTAGAATGCAACGAGCCCGTAAGAGGAAACGCTCAGCACCTCGAAGAACACGAACATGTTGAATATGTCACCAGTGTAAAGGATTCCCAGGACCCCGGCGAACATCAGGGAGAGCAGGGAATAGTATTTGGCGCTGTTCCTGCTGATATACCTGTAAGAGAACAAAAGGACGAGGAAAGCAATGATGGTGGTAATCAGCGCCAGTGTCACTGACAGGGTGTCAGCCACTATGCTTATCCCTATGGGGGCAACCCACTCCTCCATCTGCATCCTTACCGCTCCCCAGAAGAAGACCCGGGGGAGGGTTATGGCGGTAAGTAGGACGGCCACGAGGGATGCCGCAATCGGTATGTGAGGAACGTATTTGTCGCTCTTTATGCTGACCAGCCCGGTAAGGAACGCGGACGCAAGGAACACCCCAACTGCATAGAAACCGTATATCATCCCCTCAACTCCCTTATCTTGCTGGCATCAAGCGTGCCGAATTGCCTGTAAACGAGTATTATTATCGAAAGAGCAACTGCTGTGATTGAAAGGTTGATGACGATAGAGGTCAGAACGAATGCCTGGGGCAGCGGGTCAACGGCAAGCTGCGCAAATGAGGCAATGTCCATGTCCTTCAGTATAGGAATGGTTCCTCCTGTCCTGTAACCGATAGATATCAAAAACAAATGGATGCCGTTGGACATTATTGACAGGCCCATGACCTTCTTTATCAGGTTGTCCTTGAATGCCACTGCGTATATCCCCAGCAGCACTGCCAGCATCGCAATCAGGTATTCAATCATTCCTTCACCAGTGCGTATATAATCGTGACAATCGCAGTTATCACCATGAGTGCCCCTGCCACGTTGAGTATTGGGGTGAAACCCCCGCTCCACAGCACAAGAGGCGTCTGGGTCTTCAGGAGCTCGAGCCTCCATGCAAATCCCATGCTTATTATCAGTATCACGAGGATTAGCCCTGACACGGCCTTTATGTCAACCAGCTCCTCCTTGGTGAACCTGTGCTCCACGTCACCCTCGGTGTAAGCTATGACCAGGAGGGCGAAGCTGGTCGCTATTATCGCCCCTCCTGAGAACCCTCCGCCGGGGCTTATGTGCCCGTATATGGCTACATAAATCCCCATCAGCAGCACGAAGGGGAACAGGACCCTAGAGATCGTCTTTATGATGAGGTCCACTGAATCTCCTCCTTATTATCGTGAAGACGCCGAGGGCTGCGCAGAAGAGGACGGTCTCCTCCCCCAGGGTGTCATAGCCCCTGTAGTCCCAGACTATGGAGTTGACTGCGTTGGCAGAGCCCGTGTCCTCGAGTGAGTTCTCGAGATAGTATGTTGCTATCTCCTTTTGCTGGAAGCTCCCGAACCCAGGGAGCCCTGCAACAGCGAGCATCATGAACGCAGCCACGATGACAAGGGAAACAAGTCCTACATACCTAGTTTCCATGCCTCTCCCTCCCAGTCTTCCTTATCACTATCATGAATATTAGCGTGCTCAGGCCCCCGACGACAGATACCTGGGTTATTGCGACGTCCGGGGCGGACATCATGAAGAACAGCATGGCGAGGATGACGTCCGCGCCTGCCATGAATATCACGGACCAGAGCAGGTCCCTGCTCTCTATGACCGCGGCGGTAAGGAAGATGAACACCAAGAGTCCGATTTCAATAATCATTTGCGCTTCCTCCCTGCCTTTTCAAGCTCGTTCAGTACGAGCCCCTCCGGCTTTATCCCCATCCTGTATGCGGCATCAGCTATCGCATGTGTTGCCGTGGGGTTCGTGAAGAGGTTGATAAAGAGGATGGCGAGTATCTTGACCGAGAATTCGCTCCAGAAGCTTCCTATGAAGATTGCTATCAGGGCAAGCGAGAAGGAGCCGACCCCAATGACGGTTGCCGCGTGGGTCCTCGTATAGAAGTCAGGGAACCTAACCAGCCCGACAGAGCCTATCACTGCCAGGATGCCGCTTATTCCCAGCAGGGCTGTCCATATCAGGTCTATCATATCTCCTCCTTCGGTGTCAGGAACTTTGCAATCGAAAGCGTTCCCACGAAGGACAGCAGGATGAGCAGGAGCGCTATGTCAATGATCATCACCTCTTCTGTGTTCACCGCATAGATTACCATGAGGATAACGACCATGTTCACGAATGCCCCTATGGCTATAACCCTGTCCGCGAACGTCCTCCCGAGGACTGCCCTGACAAGGGCAATCAGTCCCGCAGCCATGAACAGGAACTCAATCATTGCTTGCCCTCCTCCAGAACCTCTCGAATATCTCTCCAATCCTCTTCTTGCTGTCATACCCTATCGTATGGATGAACATGCTGTTTCCCCCCACCCTGAGGGTCAGAGTCCCCGGCGTCAGCGTTATCGAGTTCCCGAGAACGGTCTTCCCTGAATCAGACCTTATCCCGGTCCTTATCTCGACTATTGCGGGCTTGACCCTCCCGGTGAATACCCTCTTCACCACATCGACGTGGGAGAGAACCTCCACGTAAAGGAACACTGCCATGTAAACGAGCATCCCTCCCCACCTCATGGGGTTGAATATCATGGCGGGCCTGTCCGGGTGGAGGAGCTTGTGGGATATCGCTGTCACTATCAAAGAAACCATCAAACCGGCAACCAGCTCTGCGGGTGAGAGGGACATGGTTAATGCAATCCACGCCAGGAAAACCAGGACTAAGGTTA
>CAYMDJ010000017.1:0-18060 GCA_964389315.1 uncultured archaeon | reverse complement strand
GGAGGATAAAGGTCCCAGTCCATCCTGACAAGCCGGACATGAGGGAGATAGAGGTAAAGGACAGGATACTGGTATCGAGAGCTGACTACAGGAAGTTCAGGGGCAAGGAAGTCCGCCTGATTGACCTCTTCAACGTTAAGCTCAGCAGGAAGCCAACCCTGCTCTACGGGCAGTCCCACACCGACATCCAGAAAATCCAGTGGGTCTCATCACCAGGCGTTAAGGCGGAGCTGGTCTTCCCGGAGGGAAGGAAAGAGATAATCGCGGAGAAATCAGTCAGGCTTCTGAAGGCAGGGGACCGGGTCCAGTTCCTGAGGATTGGCTTCTGCCTTCTGGAAAGGTCTGGAAGAAGGCCGGTCTTTATGTTTACGCATAGGTAGTTCTGTTCATATTACGTGAACGAAAAGTTCATGAAACGTGAATTTGCTTGTTTTTGCTTATCAGCTTTTTGAAGAAGTGAAAACTCTCGTAAAAAGCTGATTATTCTTCGGTTTCCTCTTCCACGGAGTCTGTTATTCCCTTCCTCTGCTTTATCTGTCCTATTATCTTCTGCTCCAGCTCCTTCGGGAGTGGCTCGTAGATGACGTCTATCAGCCAGTAGAAACCTGTTCCTCCTGTCGCTGACTTGAGGTCTGAGTTGAAGCCGAACATCTCTGCGACCGGTATCTTGGTCTTTATCTGGGTCGTGCCCTCTTCCTCTGTCATCTCGAGGATTTGTCCTCTCTTGTTGTTTATCTCCTTCGTAGCTCCGCCCATGTGCTCTGAAGGGACGTCTATCCTTATTATCTGCTTCGGTTCATAGATGAAGGGCTTTGAGCTCATCATAGCCTCCCTGGTTGCCCTCCTGACGGCAGGGATTACCTGCGCAGGTCCCCTGTGTATGGAATCCTCGTGGAGCTTTGCATCAACGAGCCTGACCATCATCCCTGAGACAGGCTCCTTTGCGAGAGGCCCTCCGTCGCATGCCTCCCTGAAGGATTGTTTCAGCATGTCCATTATCTCCAGGATTGCGGTCACGCCCGTCGTGTTGTCAAGGAGCATGTTCCTCTTGTATATCTCCTTTATCTTCTTGACCTCGTCCCTGTTCATGCCAAGCTCGACGAGCTTGTCGATTAGCTCCTGGTCCTTCTTCTTGACCTCCTGGTCAGGAACCTCCCCGTGGAGCATTGCTGTCATGACCTTGTCAGGGACGGGTTCAGTGACTATGTAGAACCTGTTGTGCTTGTTCGGTGACTTCCCCTCTATCGCCTGAGGACTTCTTTCTCTTATCCCCTCCTTGTATATCACTATCGGCGGAGAAATCGTCGCCTCTATGCCCTCCTTCTGGAGGGGTATCTCCACCTTGGCGTTGATGTGGAGCTCCCCGAGGCCTGCGACGAGATACTCGCCGGTGTCCTCGTTAATCGTAATCTTCAGGGTGGGGTCCTCCCTCGAGAGCTTCTTCAGGAACGTGATTAGCTTTGACAATTGCTTCGGGCTCTTGGGCTCTATGGCCTTGACGACAACGGGCTCGAACATATGGGTTATTGCCTCGAACCCCTCTATGGGATTGTCAGGGTCTGAGAGCGTCTCTCCTGAGCCGGCGTCCCTGAGGCCCACTATCCCGACTATGTTTCCTGCATCCACCTCGTCCATGGCTATCCTCTGCTGGCCCTTGTATACAGAGACCTGCTGGACCCTCTCTGTCTTCTGCTGCCCGACGAGATAGACCTCCTGGCCCTTGACGATTTTTCCGGAGAATATCCTCACTGTCGCAACGTATCCCGCGTGGGGGTCGGGGTATATCTTCGTGACTATCGCCGCAAGCTTTCCGTCAGGATTCACCGTCATCATGTCCTTTGCTACGGGAAGCTCCTTGTCGCCCGGCCACAGCTTGGGTATCCTGTATTCCTGCGCCCTCAGCGGGTTGGGAAGGTGCTGTATGGCCATGTCGAGAACCACCCTGTGCAGGGGGGCCTTCTTGGCGAGTTCTGCCTCCTGGTCATTCTCCGTCATCTCTATTATGTCCTTGAACGAGACCCCTATCTTCTGCATCACGGGGATTGATATCGCCCAGTTCCTCACCGCAGAACCGAAGGCGACAGAACCATTATTTACATTAACCAGCCACTTTTCCTTGTACTGGTCCTCTGCGAACTTCTGGATGAGCTTGTTGACCTCCCTGATTATCTTCATGAACCTCTCTGACATCTGCTCTGGCGTAAGCTTGAGCTCCTTGATGAGCCTGTCGACCTTGTTGATGAAGAGGACGGGACGGACCCTTTCCTTGAGGGCCTGGCGGATGACGGTCTCTGTCTGGGGCATGCATCCCTCCACGGCGCACGCGACAGCCACAACACCGTCCACTGCTCTCATTGCCCTCGTGACGTCCCCGCCGAAATCGACGTGGCCGGGTGTGTCAATCATGTTTATGAGATATTCCTTGCCTTCCCACTCGTGGACCATGGAGACGTTGGCTGAGAATATGGTTATACCCCTCTCCTGCTCCTGGTCGTCGGTGTCCATGAAGAGCTGCTGTCCCGCATGCTCCTCAGAAATCATCCCTGCTCCCGCCAGGAGGTTGTCAGATAAGGTGGTTTTTCCGTGGTCATTCCACCAGAAATAGCTCCAGCTAAATCTATATGTGTGCCACTATCCCTATGTTCCTTATCTGCTCCGGCTTCCTCATGAGCGTCTTGACGCTCGACGTCAAATCCTTTGCCATACGTTTCGCCTTCCTATTGGTTACGGAGCGGGCTTTGTTGATGCAGCGTTAGCCCGCCTTTAAGTTTCGCCTTGCAATCTTAAACGGAGCCGGCTTTTTTAATCCAATGCAAGCCGGCATGTAAAAATCCTCTCGGTAAGCGTTTACAACCCAGAAAGGGGTTTGCGCTGATTTAGTAATATGAGGGTACGTATTTATAAACCTTTCTGGGGTTCGAAAAACGTCCCTATATTCTCGCCTTCAAGGATGCGCTTCAGTATGTCCGGCCCTGCTCTGGAATGTTTGCCGTCTGCAAGGACAACAGGATATCCTGCTTCTGTGATTATCTTTATTGACTCGAGCTTGGGTTTCATCCCGCCAAACGTATGGTTACCATCGTGGTCCCACGCAAGCCCCATTATATCATTATCTACCTTCTCAACATAATCTATTTCAGTGGCTTCGGGGTGGGGACCCTCGCGCAGGGCATTCTCTGACATAATCACGCAAAGGGGTTTCTTCAGGGGTCTCGAATCCTCAATGCTTATGACAAGGTCGGCGAATAGCTTATCGTTCTCGCTGTACCTGACCTCGCCCGAATTCACGGTGTCGTTGTTGTTTATTATCGGGATTATCCCGAACCCCTTCATTTTGTCATAAACCACCAATATTTCATTCCTTCGCCCTGATTCAGACAAATCATCGGACGAGATTAGAATCTGGCCCGGCTTAACCGGACTCAGATGATTTGTATACAGTGTCATGAGCATGTTCTGTCCAACCGAAGCCACTGCCCTTCTTTCAGATTCGCTGAGCACCTGATCCATTGGGATTCCTAGAACGTACTTGCCGCAGTTTATGGCTCCTGAAGAAACATGGAAGATATCAACTCCATCATTGTATATTTGGACCAGCTCCTCAGAAAGGTCCCTGAACTGGTTATAATCTATCTTGCCGCCTTCAATAAGTAGGCTGCCGCTTATCTTAGTATACAGCCTGTCTGTCCCGGATAAGTATTCACTTCTTGGCATGATTATTACTTATAAGTAGTGCTTATAAGCTTTCTTAAGAATCTAGGATGCCGGCGCCTTCACTACCTCAATCTTCGCAATCTCGAAGAACCTGACCGGATAGATTTTGCAGCCCCTCTTCTTCATGTCCCTCTGCAACCCCCCGCTGGTTATCTGCCTCACGAGTCCGTCTATGGTGGAGCCCTCCGCAATCTTCTTCATCTCGTCTGCTATGAAGAGCCTGACCTTTGTCTGGACAGCGCTTTCCGTGTTCCTGTTGAGGACCGCGACCGACGTTGCCTGGAGCTTCCAGCTGTCCTTGGTCTGGACGTCTGAAACCACTTCTATCTTCTGGCTCCTCTTCCTGACCACCCTCATTATGTGCTCCTTGAGTGTCGAGTATCCGTTGAACCTGGTGGTCGCGCTCTTGCCTTCCACTCCGTCCACCCTGAAAACGAGCCTGTAATAATCACGTCCATACTGCCCGGTGAGGTCACCGAGGCTCACCTCGATGTTCCTTCCTATGAGCGTCTTGGGGTTCGTGGTGGGTGTCTCTGCAATGACCCTCTGGTTGAACATCCTAGGAGCCAAGATAACGAACCAGTCCTTCCCTTTCCACTTCTTTGCTGACTGGTCCCTGGACTTTCCCTTGCTCCTCTCTTCTCTTTTCTTCTGTGACCTCTCCACCTGCTCTTTCTCTTTCCTCTCGAGGTCCCTTGATCTCTCTGATGCCATAATCATCTCCTTGTTTTTCTTCTATCTTATGTTCGGTGCTATTTAAATTGTTTTGGGTGCCTGCTTCTGGTTCCTCGTCGATATCATCCATGAGGGTTTCCATTAGCCTTGTCCTCTTCTGGCTTTCATGTTTCCCGAGGGCTTCCCTTATCATCGTGCCAGACATCTCAATGAATCTCTCGAGTCCTTCCTTTGGTATGGTTGCACCTCCTGCAGCGATGTGACCCCCGCCCTCACCGCCAGTGGTTCTGGTTACGGTTTCCAGTATCTCCTTGAGGTTCAGGCCCTTCTCTGCAAGGGAGTCATCCATTCTCGCCGAGACCTTTATCCTCCCATCATCCGTGTCAGCAAAGGCAAAGACGGGCTTGTGGCAGTCATCGGGGAGGAGGCACGACTTGTTGATTATGGAAACGACGTTGGATATTATGTGCTCAGAAATCCGGCTTCCTGCCAGGATGTAATCAGCGTGTTCGGTTGCCCTTATGATGTCCCTGTTTTTCCTTATCCAGTCAACGCCCCTGCCAATCTCCCTCCTGTACGACTCGAGGATTTTCCTCACATCAGGATAATAACCGATGTTGTTGAGGCATATCGCTATCCCGGCATAAGACTGGTCCATCTTCCCGCAGCCGTTCAGCATGGTGGCGAACTCGTTCGCATCCCTGAAATCCTCGTCCTTGTCAATCAGCTCGTAGACGTCGCCGAATATCCAGTCAGGGTTGTCAGAGCCGCTCATTATCCTCTCCTTTATTATCCCGCTGGAGAGCTTTCTCGTCTCGTCATGGCTCAGCTCCGAGAGCGTCCTCCATGAGCCGTCAGGCCTTTTTGTCTCGATTCCGGCTTCCTGAAGGAAGTGGATGGCACCTGTCTCAGAGCCCGAGACCTCGGGTATGAACGGGTCAACAGAGAACTGCAGGGCCTTGTGTATGGGACGGGTGTATCTTCCCCAGAGGCGGAGGCCCTTCATGACCTTTATCTTCTTCGTTATCTCAGCGTCCTTGAGTATCTCCCTGTTGAGCCCCATGAGGCCCCAGTGCGGCCCTATGGAGCCGGTCTGTGAATCCCCGATGGCGCCTATTATCGCGAGCTCGCTGAGGTCCCTGTTCTCCGGGTTCAGCGCCCTCATGCATAGGTATGTGACTCCCGAGCCGGAGATATCCTCCTCTATGCCGAATATCACGGGATTCACGTGGACGATTCTTCCTGCGTTCTCCTCTGATATCTCCCCCTGGGTCTGGTGGTGGTCGAGGATGACCACCCTCTTTCCTGATGCAAGGAGATTGGCCTGTATCTCATTGAGGAAGCCTGCTCCGGTGTCCGTGAGCAGGACGAGGTCGCCCCTCTCTGAAGACAGTTGCCTGACTATCTCCTCGCTGAGCTGCTTCACCACGGTGAGGTGGAAGGGCTTCCCCTCCCTCTCCAGGGCCCTGACAACGATGGCAGCGGATGTGATTCCGTCAGCGTCGTAGTGAGAGATGACCCTGATTTGCTTCGCGGATTCTATGAACTCGGCTGCCCTAAGGGATTCCTGTATCAGGGTCTCAAACTTCCTCTTCATTCCACACCCTCTAAGCACCGGTATTGCCGGTGCATAACGCCTTCCTGAGAACCAACTTCCTTCCAACTATTGGTTAACTGTATATACAATTAGTTGTGAAAATATTAATAACCCTTTTACGGTTAAGATCTTCGCCAGATAAAAACATGGCAGGTAACTGGAACGAATATTACTTGTTGATAAAAGCGTTAGCGGAAAAACACCCTTTTTCTAGTCACGCATTGCAAAAAGCGCGTCCGGGAAAATGGCAGAATCAACAGTTAACTTTATAAATAAGTTTCCACTAGTAGATAGTAACATCTTATGTTTTGTGGGGAGAACCCTCGCAAAAACATAATCTTTTAAATAGAGACATTTAATATGTGGTATTATGTCAAGGAAAAGACCTAAAATGAGGGATGCTGAAATCGATGATGACAGCGTCCTGGAGAACACGAAGATACAGGAAAAGGAGCAAAAGGAATTCTTCAAGAAGACGAAAAACCAACTGGCAGCAGTTGCCGGGGCGTTCTTTGTCATAGGCTTCCTGCTTTCTGCCATGGTGACGCCTTCAATAACAGGCAGCGCAGTGGCAGGAAACGCGCTTTCAGCGCAGGACGTTAGCGACAAGGTCGTTGAACAACTCAACTCATACCTGCTGATGGACGGCTACGATGCAGAGGTGATATCTGCAGAGCAGACCAGCGGCATGGTGATGGTTGACGTGAAGATATCGTCAGGCGACCAGTCGCAGGACGTGACCTTCTTCGCAACGAGCGACGGGAAGTATCTGTTCCTGAGCGCGCCTGCTGACATGGAGAGCCCTCCTGAACAGCAGGATACACAGGAAGAGACACCAGCCGGTGAGTATCCGAAGTCGGACGAACCGAACGTGAAGATGTTCGTTATGTCTTTCTGCCCCTACGGGGAGCAGGCAGAGAACGGGCTTGGTCCGGCCATGGAAGCCATTGGAGAGTTCGTTGACTTCGAGCCACACTTCGTGATTTACGAATCATACGGGGACAATGGTCCGAATTACTGCATGGAGGATGACAGCGGAACCTACTGCTCGATGCACGGCATAAACGAGCTGAGAGAGGACATCCGACAGGCGGTTGTATGGAACTATTACCCTGACAAGTGGTGGGCTTACGTCAACAAGGTGAATGCAGACTGTTCAAGCAGCAACGTGGAGACGTGCTGGAAGGGCGCTGCAGAGGCAGCGGGACTGAATGTTGCTGACATCGAGGCAAAGTTCGAGTCAGACAAGTTCCAGATACTGGCTTCCGAATACGCGCTTGATGCGCAGTATGGCGTGAGAGGCTCACCGAGCATATTCGTCAATGACGTGAAGTATGCAGGTGCAAGGTCTCCGGAGTCGTTCAAGAGCGAGATATGCTCGGCTTTCAACACACCGCCCGAGGCATGCGGAGAGACACTCGAGGGCGGGACAGCAGCATCTAGCGGCTCCTGCTAAAATGGTTTGCATGAATGGATATCGTTTGGCTCCTTTGTCCAGGTATCCCAACCCTTCTTATTTTTACCTGGGTTAGCGGCAGGCTTTTATTTCATCCGGTCCATTATTCTCATGGTCAGCCAGGAGAGGTTCTCGAGGCAGATTCCCCTGATAGGGGTGGCAGGGCAGGAGAGGCTCGAGAGGGCAAAGGTCGCGGTGGTCGGGTGCGGCGCGCTGGGGAATGCTGTGGCTCCCCTGCTGGTGAGGGCAGGCATCGGGTTCGTGAGGCTGATAGATGGCGATGCGATAGAGGTCTCGAACCTTCCGAGGACAATGTTCTTCGAGGACAGGGACGTGGGAAGGTCGAAGGCGATAACCCTCAAGGCAAGGATTGGCGGGGAGACAGACGCCCAGTATCAGGAGCTGAGGGAAGGGAACAAGGAGATGCTCATTGGTTTTGACCTGGTCATGGACTGCACGGACAGCATGGCTTCAAGGTTCCTTATAAACAGGATTTGCCATGAGAACAAAATCCCCTGGGTTTACGGCGCGGTTGAGGGGAACCAGGGTTTCTCGGCATCCTTCAATGGGAGGCCATGCTTCAGGTGCCTCTATCCCAGGGACCCTCCGGTGAGGACTGGCTTCCCCCCTGTGATGAACTACCTACCCTCCTTTGTTGGGGCGTGGCAGGTGGCAGAGGGGATAAGAATCCTGACCGGAAGGCCAAATTATGGGAAGCTGTTCCACCTGGACATGAAGAACGGCAGGATAACCAAATCCGTGATAAGGCCGGACAGGAAGTGCAGAGTTTGTTCTAAATGATTTATTTCTATGGACGTGATTTTTTTGGTTGAGCTTTTTGTAAACGAGTAGGATTCGTTCCTGTTAACTGCCTTATTGTTAATCGGCGAAGCGTTTAGCAGTAAAAAGGTTATTTCTTTTTCTTCTTCAGCTCATCGAAGACGTCGGGTTGCTCTTTCAGGTCCTCTTTTCCTGGCTTGAATTTCTCCATCTCCTCCTCGGATGAGAGCTTGTCGCCGTATTCAGGCTCCTTCTTTTCCTCGGTTCCGTATTTGCCCATCAGGGAGCCCCAGGTGAGCTCCCTGCCATGGGACTTGAAATAGGTGACGAGCACGTAGAGGATGATTAGGACCGCCACCCCTATCATCACCAGGACCCACCATCCGGATGAGGGGCAGCCGTCAACGTATGTCTCCCCTCCGCAGCAGTATCCGGAATCCGTTACGTCCCCTCCGCATATGCAGGTGGAGGAGACGCGTCCCTCGGCGCACGAGGAGTAGGCGGCACAGCCGTTGTCAATCTCTCCGTCGCAGTCGTCGTCCAGGTTGTTTCCGCAGGTCTCTGACATGGGGGTGACTGCCCCGACACAAGTCCCCCAGATGCCGTTCACGCAGGTCGCCGTTCCCGGCTCGCAGATGCCAAGCGTGGATGACGTGCCACACTGCTTCTTGTCCCCGGAGGTGCAGCAGTCAGCGCCGTCGTCAATCTTTCCGTCGCAGTCATCATCAATCCCGTTGCAGGTCTCAGGGGTCGCGTATTCCCCTCCGTAGCAGCCACACTTGGTGGCAAGGATGGAGGTCTTTCCTCCCACGTTGTCAGTGATGCCGTCGCAGTTATCATCAATCCCGTTGCAGGTCTCTGTCCCTGGCGAGGGGCACCCTGACCAATCGCCGTTTGAGGTGCAGACCTCTGTCCCCTCTGCGCATATCCCTGAGTGAGAAACCCTGCAGAGTCTCGTATCTCCTGGGGTGCAGGTGCAGTCGTTTGAACAGCTCGTTGGCGTCTCGTCAGAATCGCAAACCCCGTCTCCGCAGAACGGGCCCTGCTTGACAGAGAAGCCGGAGAATGAGCTGACAACTGCCTCTATGTAATCACCGGACGTTGACAGGGTGTAGTTTATCTTGCTCCATGAGCCTGAGCATGCCCTTCCCGTGAAGTTCCACTGGGCGCACTTGAATGTTTCAAGGCCTTCCTCGCTGACAAAGAGGTCGTCATCCTCGTCATAGTATATCCTTATCGCCGCGGACGATATGGTGTACGGGTTCTCAACGGCATAGGTGTATGCAAAGCCGGATGCAGCGGGCGTGACGTGGTCGAGCTTCATCGTCTTGCCGTTGTTGGAGCCTATGTCAACCCCGTTGAGCTTTATCAGGAGGGTGTCACCGAAGGTCTGGAACTGGATGTCATAGACACCGTCAACGATGTCCTTATCGGTAAAGATTCCGTTGGATGCGGTGTATGAATTTGTGAGGGTCGAGGTGCCCGGGAGGTAGAACCTCATGCTCACGGAAGAGGTCTCGTTGCCGAATCCTATGGTCGAGGAGAAATGGACGATGGGGTTCGCCTTTATCGCGTGGCTCACGCTGCTCATTGAGCCCGCTGTGTCGTTCGCATAGAAGGTTATGGTGTAGTCGCCTGCTGAAGCAACCGTGTAATTCTTCGCTACACCGTTCACCATACCCACTCTCTCTGTGGAGTCGTCGGGCCTTGTCACTATGACCCACACAGAATCCATACCGTCGTCATCGGAGGCGCTGATGTTCATGGTTATGTTGCCCCCCACAGCCACCTGCACGGGCGTCACGGTGTGGACGCTGATGAAAGGCCCTGTGGTGTCAACCCTCAAAGTCCTGGTCTTGGTGGAGTTCTGCTTGCCTATCAGGTCAGTGACGTAAACCTTGAAGGCGTAGGGAGTATTGTCCTCTAGACCGGTCCTGTTCATGAAGCATGATGTCCCTGAAATAGTCATGCTCTGGTTGACCCCGTCAAGGGAGAGGTTGCACTTGGAGAGGGGTATGTCAGAGTTTACCTTCACGTATACCCAGTCATTGCCTGTCACAGAATCGTTCACAGGGGTTGCAGGGTCATAGGCAATGTTGAGGATTGTGTCAACTGTCGCCGTCCTGCTCGCCGTCGAGGCGTTCCTTTCATTATAGTCTGTTGCATACATCCTGAACACGTAAGGCCCGTCCGTGAGGCCGGACTTCGTCCTCGTGCAGTAGGAGCCCGTTGGTGTGACGCTCTCATTGGAGCCGTTCCAGCTGAGGATGCAGGAAGCGAGGGTTACGCCCGCTGAGGCGTTTATGGTGTAGGAAGCGGTCTTAGTAAAGTTGTTGTTCTGGGGGGTAGGACTGACGAATGACAGGCTCAGCGGATTCAGGTCAAAGGTCACCTCCCTCACGGTGTCAACAAGGCTCTGGTTCAGGTTCCCGTCAGTGTCCCTGATTGTTGCGTTATAATGATACAGGCCTGAGGCCGATGCGGTGAACTGCCTGGTGCAGGACTTCCCTGATATCGTTCCTGGATAGTCCACGTTCTCAATCCTGAACGTGCACTGGCCGATGTTCTCGTTTGCCGAGACGTTTAGCGTTATGGTGCTGGAATAAACATTCCCCCCGTCAGGCGGGGTCGGGGAAACGTAGGACACTATCGGGGGGAAGGTGTCATAGACCAGGGGCAGAGAATCCTGGTTTGTCGTCGTTCCGGAGACGTTCAGCGTGTGGGGGGTGTCACCTATCCCGTCATCGTTGTCGTCATTTGTAAGCGTGTAGTCAGACCAGTAGTTACCGCCCATGTAATTCCCTCCGATTATGTTGGTTCCTGGGGTCTTTGTGACGCTCCATTGGCTGAGCTGGGGCGGGTAGCCGAAGACCGTGTTGTTGGTGTTGTCGATGTAGTTGTTGTATATGAGGTTTCCGGTGGAGGTGGTTGCGATGCTTATCCCATTGGTGTTGTGGGTGATGATCGTGTTCCTTATCTCATTGCTCCCGTTCCGCAATCTTATGCCATTATAGTTATAGGACACGTTGGAGTCCGTGACCAGATTGCCCGAACTCTTGTTTAGGTGGATGCCCCTCCAGAAGGCAGTGACCACACATTTCCTTATATCAAGGACCTTGTTCGCGGCTATTCCAGACCCATATCCCAGGCCGGAACCCTGGCCTGTAATTACCTTGTTGTTGCAGTCGAGTATGACGCTGTCATTCCCGTCGTGTATTATGCAGTTACCATCCACGCCGGCACTGATGTCGTTGAGTATGATAACGGTGTCTCCTGATGCCGCAATCTGCAGCTGGTTGTTGCACGTTGCGCAGCTCGTGCAGGTCTTTTCCGCTGCCATTGCAGGAGAAACAATCAATAAAAGGGATAGTGCTAGGGATACAGAAAAGGCTATAAAAACCCCCCTCGTTTTCATATATAATAATTATATAAACCGGTATATATATTATCCAGGACATGGGAATTGTTAACCATGAAAACCAAAGTCAGTTGGTCTTATCCCGAAGGGGTGAGACATTGGATAGTCGCAAGGGGTGCGTGTCATGAAGATTAGGTGTCTTGTGCTGTTTTCAGGAGGGCTGGACTCGATTCTCGCAGCCATGCTCCTAAAGGAGAGGGGGATTGATGTCACCGGGATAACCTTCGTCCATCCTTTCTCCACGTGGGAGCACGCAGAGGAATGGGCAAAAAAGATAGGGATGAAGCTGATTAAGAAGGAGGTCGATGACAGGTTCTTCCGGATGGTCAGGGAGCCGAAGCACGGGTATGGCTCCAACATGAACCCCTGCATAGACTGCAAGATATACATGATGAAGAGGGCGCAGGAGCATGCTGACAGGAATGGCTTCGGTTTCATAGCGACCGGGGAGGTGGTCGGCGAGAGGCCCTTCTCACAGATGAAGGAGAGGCTCATGCAGATAGAGAAGGAGGCAGTCCTCTCCGCAAGGATTGTGAGGCCCCTCTCGGGAAGGATTCTTCCTCCGACAGAGGCAGAGGAGAAGGGAATGGTGAAGAGGGAATGGTTTCTGGACATCAGCGGAAGGGGAAGGGATAAACAATTCCTTCTTGCTGAGAGGTTCGGCCTGAAGGACTTCCCCCAGCCCAGCGGAGGATGTTTGCTCACTGACCCCAACTACGCCAGGAGGCTCGCGGAGCTGCTCGAGCACAAGGAGCATCTGGAGTGGGTGGACGCAGAGCTTCTGAAGATCGGAAGGCATTTCAGGGCAGGCGGTGAGAAGATAGTGGTAGGAAGGAACGAGGAGGAGAACAAAAAATTGGAAAGAGTTGCGGGGAAGAAGAACCTCACCTGGATGGAGGTTGATGGTTTTGGCAGTCCTGTGACAATCCTTCTCCCGCGCACGAGGAAGCCCGGGAAGGAGCTCATAGGGATTGGCGCCTCGCTGACCGTGAAGTATTCTGACGCCCCAGGAGGGAAAGAGGCCACTGTAACCGTGAGGGCCGGGAAGACCAGGAGCGAATTGAAGGCAAAGTCCATGAGCGAGGAGAAAGCGAATTCTTTAATGATTAAATAACGGCTTGACAATAATTAACCATGGAGACGGAATGCGCGAGGATAATATCCAAAATAAAGAACCTGGAGATACAGGGTGCCACCAACGTAGCCAGGGCTGCCATGAGGTGCCTTGAGGTGACTGCCAGGAAGAGCAAAGCAAAGACCAGGAACGCATACCTCAACGACCTGGAGGGTGTAGGGAAGAGGCTGGTCAGCGCGAGGGTCACAGAACCAACCCTGAGGAACGCCGTCTCCACAGTAATCCTGAGGGTCAAGCTGCAGGAGGACTTGAAGGCGATAAGGAGGGTCACGCTTTCCGAGTGCGGGAGATTCATGAAAGAGCTCTGCGGGATGATTGAGAGCATAGCTGAGATTGGTTCCGGGGAGATTGAAGACGGTGACGTTGTCTTCACCCACTGCCATTCCAGCCACGTGGTGGAGATACTCAAGAAGGCAAAGAGAAAAGGAAGGAGGATAGAGGTCATAGTCACGGAAAGCAGGCCAAGGAACCAGGGCATCAAGACAGCGAAGGAGCTCCTTGACGCGGGGATTAAGGTGACTTACTGCACGGACTCCGCGTGCGGGTATTTCATGAAGAGGGCAACCAAGATGCTGGTGGGGTGCGACGCCATCCTCGCTGACGGCTCTGTGGTGAACAAGACAGGGACCTTCCCCATGTCACTGGTCGCGAAGAGGTTCAACGTCCCCGTAATCGTCGCAGGAGGGACCTACAAGTTTGACCAGAACACAATCCTGGAGAGACCGGAGCCGATAGAGTTCAGGAAGCCGAGCGAGATAATAAACCCGCTGAGGCTCCCCAAGGCCAGCATCCTGAACCCTGCCTTTGACATCACCCCGGCAGAGCTGATTGATTCCATAATCACCGAGAAGGGCATAACAAAGCCCCAGTGGGCCAGGGAGCTCGTGGAAGTTGAGAACCCGATATAATTTCAGCGGGAAGAATCCGCTCATTTCGTTTCAAAAAACCAGTTGCTCGATTCGAACCTAGGAAGGTGGTCATATTTCTTTTGCAGGTATTTGGCGAATTCCAGCATCTCTTTGTGTTTCTTTCCCTTATACCAATGATACACGCGCTTGTTGAGGTCCAGGAAGTCTTCCTCCTTAATCCTTCCGCTCTTGAGTGCTTCGTAATAAACGTCAGAACCCGGATTTATCTGGAAGGTTGCTGCTGAAATTCCTGCAGGTCTTATCCTTCCCAGAAGCCGGTCTGTCTCTTCCATGTATTTCTTCGTTTCTCCTGGAAAGCCGAGCATTATGTAGACACCGAAGGGTATGTTGTGTTTGTGTAGTATATCCGCACCTCTGATTATGCTTTCATTGGTCAGGTTCTTGCCCATCAAGGCTCTCAGCTCATCCGAACCCGTCTCAACCGCAATCTCAACGTAAACGTTGCCTGTTTCGGACCATAGCCTTGCAATCCCCTCGTCAATGTTGTCAATCCTGGTTATGAGGCTGAATTTCAGGCCGGATTCCTTCAGCCTCCTGAATATCTCCTTGCTCCTCTCAATGTCATAGGTAAAGGTATTGTCCTCGAACTGTATGTTCTTTATGCCAATCTTCTTCAGGGTGTCAATCTCTTCCAGGACCCTGCTTACAGGTTTGACCCGCAACCCCTTTCCGACCAGATTCTTGGATGAGCAATACCTGCACTTGTTGTAGTAACATCCCATCGTAGTGATTACAGAAGCGGTCCTTATGCCGCTCCCGTATAGCTTCATGTAATCAGGAATTGGTTGTTCTTCTATGTTCTTGTATAGGCCAGGGTCGTTTTTGGTGTGTATTATCCTTTCCCCTTCCCTGTATGCTATGTTTCTAATCCCTGATAATTCATCGTGAACTTTTGCAGAGGTAAGGGCATCAACAATCCTGCCGAATGCCTTTTCTGATTCCCCTTTGGCAACGACGTCAACGGGATAATGCTTCAATGTTTGGTCAGCCATCAGGGTCGCGTGCGCTCCTCCTGCTACTATCCTGACCCCGGGTATTCTCCTCTTGATTTCAATTATCATCCCAATCGATATCTTCCGTGTCGTTGTCATTATGTTGACGCCGACAACGTCCGGCCTGTATCCGGCTATTGCCTTGAACCCGTCCCTGCTGATGTTGACTGAGCCTTTCTTCTTCTGCAGCAAGAGCGATAGGTGGTCCACAATCCTAGTTTCATGCCCGTGGTTGATGGAATCCTGGGCCAGCATGGCTGTGCCTAACGAAGGTGCGATGCTCTCCTCAATCCCCCTGTCACAGAGATAGTTTTCTGAAGGCTCCAGCTGATTCGGATTAAAAAGCACGACCCTTGACATGATATCGCTTATCTGTTGAATCCTGACTTTATAAAATCTATCTCCTTCTTTCCCAAGAGCGCTTACGGAAACGCCCTTACTAATAATGGCTTTCAAAATATCAGTGTGTTACAAAAAAGTAACATATATTACACGAATAAGTAATGATGATTATCTAGATAGATAACGTTCTACATAAAGGCTTTGGCGTCCTTCTTCTTCTGCCTGAAAGCCTTGTGGTATTCTATCGCGGCTTTCTCGAGGGACATGCCCTTTCCTGATTCCTTTGACTTCCTCTGGCGGATGTCTATGAAGAGCGGGTAGTTGACTGCCTCCCCGACTATAAGGCCCGAGCCGACCCTGAGGGATGAGATTTGCTTCAGGACAGAAGAATTGATTCCCTCAGAGGACTTGCCTATGTGGTCGAGGTCGTAGGGGTTGGTGACCCTGAGGATTACGTGTGTGTTGCACTGGGACAGGGCAGTGGTGGAAAGCTGGATTGGACGCTGGGAAATCAGGCACAAAGAGGCGTTGAACTTCCTTCCCTCCCTGGCGATGGTGGTGATTATCCCGCGGGAGATTGCGGCTTCCTTCCTCATGGTCTCGGGAGCGAACTGGTGGGCCTCCTCAACTACCAGAAGGAATGGCGGTATTATCCCGTTCCTCCTCGCGGTGAAGAGCTTCCTCGCCAGGTAGGAGACGACCATCTGCTTCTTGATGAGGTTGGTGGTGTCGGATAGGTCTATCACTGACAGGCCGCCCTGCCTCGCCAGGGTGTCGAGGTCCGGGTAGTCCTCGCTGCCGAAGAGGCGGGTGTATTTCAGCTCCTCGAGGACGGACGTGAGGACGTCCTTGGTTGATGACTTCACTGTCTCGCTGCCCTCCACGTATGATATTATGTCACCCAGGGAATACTTCCCCTTCATGTCCCTTATTATCCTGAACAGCTCCCTTACCTGCACGCCAGAGAGGTTTGGCAGGAATTCGTTCAGCTGGTGGGGCGAGAGGTTCGGAAGGCCAATCTGGAGCTCCTTTATTGGAAAGATTCTGGTCTGGGCAGAGAAGTCAGGGTCCTCTGCAAAGGTGGTGTATTCGCCGTGTGTGTCTATCAATATGACCGCTATCTGGCCCTCCTCAGGCTTCCTCTTGAGGACCTCCTCGAGTATTATCGATGTGAGGAACGACTTTCCAGCGCCTGATATGGCGAGTATGGCGAGATGCTTCTGGAGAAATCTTGTGGGGTTCAGCAGGACATCAACCTCGTGGTGGGGGACCTTACCCAGGAACAGGCCCTTCCTGTCCAGGCCGAAGAACCTCGTCAGAATCTCTCCTTCGGGCTCTGTGACGCCGCTTCCCGGCGACGGTGGGAACAAAGAATCAGCGAACCCGCTCTCCCTGTACACGCCGACGGCGTTGACGTCAGCAACCAGATATTCCCAGTCGTTTACCGGGAAGATGTCATTCATCTGCTTCCCAGAGGACTGATACTCCTTGACGGATTCGGGCCTCTGGAAGTAGCGGTTGGTCTTGTAGATGTCACCGACCCTTCCTATGAGCAGACCCTCCTCTGTCTTCACCTGAACGAATTGCCCTCTTCGGACGGGTTTCTCCTTTCCTATGACGAAGGAGAACCTCCTTGTTGAGGGGCCTTCAATGCTGGACACCACAGTCCCCAATTCCTGCATACAATTTATTGGAAGTGAAATTTTAAGAAGGGTTCGCTTTTTGGTTAAGGTTTTTGGAGCAAATTGGGATTCGTTCCTATTACCTGCCTTGTGGTTAACTGGCGAGCTTGTTAGCGGTAAAAAGGTTATTGGGAGGAAAATAATAAGAAAACAAAGGATTTTAATCATCTGGCTGTGGATTAAGCCTTACCGTTCCCTCGATTATTATTTCGTCTCCGGGCTTGTATCCGCCCTTTTCCAGCACATAACATATCGCACTATAAAGCTGGCCTGCTGTCAAGTTTCTATGGTCTATAAGACTATGGTGAGAAGTTCCGTGCAGGAAACCCATATAAGGCTCGATTCCGCTGGCCTCGATTTCGGTGGCCCTCGCGCTGAATTCAAATGTCTGGTATCTCTTTATGGCCTCATCAATGAGCTCTAGTTTTTGTTTCGGAAAAGGAATTTCTAATGGCATGTCTGCTGCATCAAAAGAGCCGAATCTGCTACCGGCCAACTCTTCCATAAGGTGCCTGTATTTACGCAGTTCTTCTAGCGAATATCTTGTTACCAGCTCACTAATAGCCTTTTCCTTTTTCTCTCGAGTCACCCTTTCTCTTTCTGCATCAGTTGCTTTGCTGCCCATATTATCTGATAATTACTTGGAAGTTAATTTTTTATACCTGACGTGTGCGTTGCCCTGAGAAAGGATTTTAATGCCCGGCTGACAAGTTAAAGCATGGACTTCGTTACGGGCGAGCCCTGCGTCATACTCAGGGATACGGTGGTCATTGCAGACCTGCACATAGGGATAGAAACCGAATACTTCCGGAACGGGATAAGGCTTCCCTCCCAGACCCAGAAGATGGTCACCAGGATTGACAACATAATAGAGGAGACCCAGGCAAGGAGGGTGGTTATAGCAGGTGACGTGAAGCACCAGGTCCCTGGGATAACCCAGCAGGAGAACAGGGAGGTCCCGGACTTCCTCAAGCACCTCACCTACAAGGTGGACGTGGCGCTCATACCAGGGAACCATGACGGAGGCATATCCTCAATCCTTCCCAACAAGGTCGCTCTCCAGCCCACGGAGGGCCTTCTCCTTGGCGACACGTTCATAACCCACGGCCATGCCTGGCCCTCATGGGAGTTCCTCGAGGCCAAGTACATGGTCATAGGGCACACGCACCCACTCATAGAGTTCAGGGACAAGCTCGGTTACCGCTGGCTCGAGCAGGTCTGGATACGCGCCTCCCTCGACGAGGCGGCAATCAGGGAGAAGTACGGGAGGGTGGAGAGCGTGCCCGAGCTCATAATAATGCCTGCCTTCAACCCCTTTGCGGGCGGCATAGCCATGAACA
>CAYMDJ010000016.1:0-18224 GCA_964389315.1 uncultured archaeon | reverse complement strand
CAGCACCCATTATCACGACTCTTCTCTTCATCAGAACCCCCTTTTTATTATCCGGGCTTTAATTATTGTATATGAGATTGGGGAAATTGCTAGTTCTTACAATAGTATTGTTGTCAGCACTTTTAAACCAGCCCTCGGCCATGGCTGCCACACCGTATCCATATATAACAGAGAGCGTCCAGGCAAGCTACTATCCCAACGGGACGCTCCAGTTTCCTGTTTCAGCCACGGGCATGGTTGAGGTGAGGCTGCCCAACACCGTGGACGTGCTCCAGTACATACGCCTCGACCTGACCACCACCTCGGGGACGAACCTGGTTTCTACGGGGGCATACAAGAACGTTGCTGCCTCGCCCAACCCGGGTGACAGGACGAGGATGTATGTAAACACGACCGACAGCTCGCAGGACATCTCATACAGGATAACGAGCCCCTCGCTGACTCCTGTGATATGGATGTCATTCTCGAAATCAAACGTTCTGGGCGGCGGGGACATAGCGGCAGGAGGAACGAATGTTTTTGATTTCACCGTGAGGATGAACTCCTCGTCTCCTCTTGCCGGGGCGGTGATGTATCTGCGCGCGGCAAGGAACACCGTGGGAACGAGGGACGTGACGTCTTTCTATAGCGTCTCGGCTTCCAGTGGCTCTGCACAGGCCTTGGACACGGACGGTGATTTGATGTACGACATGATTTACTGGAGCGGGGATTTGTCATCCACAGAGAACGTTACATTGACCTTCAGGGGTAACGTGACACCGGGCTACAACTTCGACGAAAGTTTCATGTATGTGGATTTTGACGGCGGGGACATGACGCGCGCCTCATACACAGGGACCAGCACTTTCACTGGCATAACCTTCTCTAACCGGTTCAGCAGGAGCTCTGTAAGGCAGGGTATAGAGATGGTATATCCAGGGACGTGGGTCGTGAGGGGCTTCCTGACGAACGTCGCAGCGGGGCTGGATTACATGATATATGAATGGAGGCTGTATAGGATAGGTGAAAGCACATCCACTCTGAGTGGGTCTCCTAATAGCATTCTGTATCCTGGCGAAACCCATACGACGGACTGGTATGACACCGGTGCCTCCGGGAGCTTTGAGAAGCAGGATTATTTCTCGGCCTATTACGACTGGGAGGTTGTCTGGAGCTCATCATCTTTCTATAACGGAACCACCAGGGCGGAAATGAACCTCCCTGACATGTTCGAGATTGATTCGTGGGCATCAAAAAGCGCTGTCCTGCAATCGTCCGGTGGGGGAGGCTCTGTCATGGCTGTCACGGACAGGGTCAGGCATCTCGGCCACGCCTCCCTGATGTCAGACAGGATAGAGATAAACTCAGTCATCCCGTCCAGGTCTGTTTACGGGACCATGACGCCCTGGACCCCGTCCAGCGTCTCCGTCAGGTATGTCAATGAAACAGGGAGTCATGACATAACGTCAGGGACCTCGATAAGCACACAGGCATCTTCGTCCTCTGATGGATATGTCAATGTAGTGATAGCAAACCTCTCATCCATCGTAGGAAATCCTCTCATGCAGAACCAGGACATCGTAGTCTCTTACACCCTGAGCGGACCGGCAAGGGCATATACAGAGACCTACAACCTTACCCAGACGTCAACCATATACACGCTGTCAGGGACGCCGATGACAAGGGAGGAGAATGACACGGTAACCATCACCGGGGTGGGGCCCGGTCCTGAACCGACCCCTGGAGGCGGCGGAGTCGCTCCGGGGGGAGCGGTGGTGAGGCATGCAGAGATAATAAAGGAGTTCAGTAACATGGATATCTTTGCAGACAACCTGGTGGGGATAACGGTGAGGAACAGGATATTCGATGATGGGGACAAGGGGATAAGGGACCTTAAATCGAGCATCTTCATACCGTCCGGAGGGGTTCTTGACGGGTCATCGCTCGGGATAAGGATATATGATGCGGGTACGGGTTCCTGGAAAGAATGGGTAAGGGGAAGTGATTACAGCCTGGTTGACAAGGGTAAGACCGTCCTGGGCGATGTGGAATATACTGAATACGATATAATCCCCTTGCTTGGGGCTGATGTATTTGACGTTTCCTTCACGCTGTTCAACGGGGACAAGATAGAGGTTTCCTACAACACCACCATACCCTTCGGGACGAACTTCATACTCACGAGGGTGTATGGATATAACTGGTATAATGACAAGTATGTGTTCGAGGATTCTTACGAGCCAGTGAGGAGGGAAGGATACCTCGAGGAACTGCAGGTGACAGAGGGGGAGTGGGTCATGGACAAGCCGGTTGTTGGAAGGCCGGTAGTTTGGACGAAATGGTTCAGTGCGCACAATCCGAACAACGTGTCGGTCAAGGAGGCTTACAGGACAGGGGTTTTCCAGGACAGCATAAGCATCAATGTCATGGAGGTGGGTTCAGGGGCAGGCAAGACCAGGCTGGAGCTCAAGAAGTCAGAGCGCACTTACACCGACTGGATAATGGGGTTAGGGCCGGGCGAGACGGTTGATTACGTGATGGAGGTTACCACCCCGCCCGTCATGGAAACGAGCAGGTATGTCGACGTGATAAGCTCGAACGAGACGATAATAAGGTTCATGGTCAACGTCACGCTCGACAACTTTGCCGAGGAGTTTTACAGCAACGTCTCGTTCATATTCAGGGCAAGTCCCGAAAAGATATTGTCCATAATAGACGGGCCGGACGAGTATCCCTTTTCCCTGTATGACGAGGGCTTGTCCGAGATATTCGTAGGTGACATGGAAAGCGGGGACAGAAGAAGGCTCACTATAGTCTATGAGGAGAAGCCGCCCATACTGATTACGGCAATGGACGCGATAAGCTATGGGTGCGTTAACAGGGTGAACATAACTGCCATAGTCATCCCCTCGCAGAGCGAGAGCGGCTCTTACATAGAGATTGAGATTGACGGGCCGGAGCCGGACTTCAAGACGGTCCATGCGCAGCTCAAGGAGGTCGGGAGGATAGAGAGCTGGGAGGAGATAAGGATTCCCGTCTCCATGGACGTATCAGAGCTTCCCAGCGGGAGGTATTTCGTATACACTAGGTTCAAGAGGGACTTTGAAACCGTCCTCGCCGACCAGATAGAGTTCACTATAGAGTGTCCGGAAAGGGACATAATGTCAGTGAGCTGGTTCGTCTTCCTTGGAGCGGCCGCTGTTATAATAATCTATCTTGTATTGAGGACGAGGAGGAGGAAGAAGGACGAGGCTGGAATAGAGAGTCTCAAGAAGAAGCTGAGGAGCCTTGGATAGGCTTTCAATGATTTATATTGTTTGCCTGCCTAATATATATCATAGATGTGTTCGGGGGGTAAAGTGTCCTTTTCCAAGCTTGTGGGTGTATTCGCGGTTTTGATTGTATTTTCAATCTTCTTTTCGGCGGGGGCGCTTGCATTGACAGGTCCCAGGCTTTACATAGAGGAGCATGTCACCTGTGATTATGACTGGGACGGCTCTGTTTTAACAGATGCTTCAAGGACAGGGCAGGTCCTGATATCGGTCCCTAACAACAACGACGTCCTCCAGTACATAAGGGCCAACCTGACGGGGACTGATATATTCACGAGGACACACCTTCAGAACAGCACGGCATTCAGGAACGTCCAGTATTCCCCAAATGCCAACGAGACAGCAGGGATTTATGTCAATACGACAGACAATGACCCTGACACGACATACATAATAGCCGAGGCTTGGGGACCGACCATAAACCTTTCCATGTCGTGGAACAACAGCCAGAATGGTGATGATTTGTTCCCTGACGATAACCTGGAGGTTTCAGGAGGATTGGCTGGAACTGCGCAGAACAATATTACATTCAACATCACTGTCACAAACCCATCTGCTTCAAAGTCACTCACGGGCTCAGAGGTCACGATATACTTTGCTCAGGATTATTACAGCAGTAACGATGTCCTGAACATAACAGCCGGGACGAATGCATCATCGGCAGGGACAACTGAGCTGGCTGACGGAAACACCAACGGTGACTGGGACACAATCATATGGTCAGGCGACCTGGGCACAACCACTACTGTTTACATAACCTTTGATGCGATAATCGAGGAGGGGGTCAGCTTTGATGCTACGGCTGATACAATAGACCTGGATTCCACAGGAGATAAGGGCGGGAACGGAAACTACAGCTCCAGCTCAACGCTCACAGGGATAACAAGCGATTACAAGTTCGCCAGGTCTTCCATAAGGACAGGGATTGACATGTCCCAAGGGGGCAGCGGATACTGGGATGTTAGGGGTTTCATAAGGAACATGGCTGCAACGAACAGCGAGCTGAGCGACGAGACGGGCATTGTATACAACGTCACAGAGTGGAGAATCTATTCGGTTGACCCGGCTACTGGTGTTCCTTATTCCACTGCGAACCAATCGGGAGAGTTCAACGCGACACCTGGAACTACTGATTTGCTGTATCCTGATGATGGGAGGATTTACACCAACAACGCAACCAGGTCCTCGAATACGTCGTGGTTGAATTCGAGCACCACGACGAAGCCTTATTTCAGCTCATACTTCGACTGGCACGTTGTTTGGGACACCGATTATTCTAACACGTACACCAGTTACGTTAACATCACCATGAACCTTCCTGACCTCTACAAGGTCGACCTCGCGCACACCAAAACCCATACGGATGGTTACATTTCGCCTGACACTGGTGGGGAGTCCATATGGCTCGAGGACAACGTGACCTTTGCGGGCGACGACAACGCAGCAGTGAGGTTCTTCCAGATAAATTCGGTCATTCCCGTGAACACGACTGCCGATGAATTCCACGGGGACTTTGACATCAACCATACAACAACAAGCGACACATCACTTCTGCTTTATTACGTCAATGAGACAGGAACCCACCTGCTGGACATAACCGATTCAAGCTTTGATGTCGATGTCATAGACCCCGACTCAAACGGTGCATACAACGGTTCAATAAACATAACCATTTGGGATGTGAGGAATGCCGCGCTTGATGGAGGCGGGACAATAGGGGATGACATGAAGGCAAGCGACCGCTTCTCAATAAAGTACCAGCTCATCAGCCATTCCAGCATGACAACCGGAGATACGTACAGGTTCACCGGGAACACCAGCGTTGCCACCATGTCAGGAACCAATTATACCCAGGCACACTTCACAACGGATGTCAATATAGGCGGGAAGAGGCTGACCGGTTACAAGGAGCTCAAGGTTTACAGTACCGCGAATCCCACGCTCATAAACGCGACCCTCCTTGTTGAGGTTGAGAGCGGCGGGGTTGGAATATCGGGCATAAAGTTCATGGATTACGTCCCCACGTCAGTGACAGACTACACGAACTTCGTGAACAACTTCAGCAACGGTGACTTCTCTGTCTGGTTCTATGATGGTTCCTGGAACCTTTGGACGTACGGGACTGATTATGACATAACAAATAACGGGACGCAGAGCCTGAACGACGGGACGCAGGTATATGCATTCGAGTTCGTTAATGCAACAGGCAATTCGACGTGGACGCTCAACGACGGTGAGAAGATAAAGGTTTCTTACCAGATGAACGTGACAGTGCCAGGGACATATATCCTTCCGCTTGAGCTGGCAGGGTTCGACCCCGAGACAGGACAGGAATTCAGGGCAGTAGCGTACGGATTCATAAGGGTAGACATACCCCAGCCTAACCTGCCCCTCCACGTGACAGAGGGCGAACTTGCGATTGCGAAGAGGGTTGTCGTTGGTAATCCGGCCCTCTGGGTGAAGGGATTCGAGGTGTTCAACCCCAACCCCAGGCAGGTTGCGTCAAGGTTCGAAACCGATGTGTTCGTTGATGCAATGGAGGCATATGTCAGCTACTATGATGAGGCAGGGCAGAAGGTTGAGAGGAAGATGCTTTTCGGGCCAGTGAGCAACGGGAAGAAGACGGTCTACTGGAATGATTTGATAAACTCGCTGGAAACCAGGAGCTATGAGCTGAGAGTTTTGACGCCGCCTGTAATGGAGATAGACAGGGACGTTGAAGTGCTGGAGAAGCTGCCTGACAAGATGGTCAAGCTCAAGATGGATGTTTACCTGAAGTCCTTTGCAGAGGAAGACTATTCCAATGTCGTTCTTAACCTTCCTGTCTCATACGAGGACGTCCTTGAGGCGAGGGACGGTTTCGGCAACAGGCTTGAGTTCACGGGCGGGGGAGAGAGCACGACCGTCTTTGTGAACGATGTCGCTGCAGGTGATATAAAGACCGTGACGGTCATATACAAGGAAAGCTACCCGACCATAATAATAACGCCGGACAGGGACCGCTACAACCTGAACAGCCCTGTCGGGCTCGAGATACTCGTGATAAATGGCGGGGAGACCGTTGAATATCCTTACATAGAGCTTGAGATTTACACGCCCGGAATGGACGTCATATTCACGAACATGGAGAAGCTCCAGACGCTGGAGCCGCTGGAGAAGACTGAACTTTTCGAGAGGTTCGTCGTTCCCATGAACGCACCAACGGGTATGTACATAGCATCTGCGAAATTCAGGGAGGATTTCGTGACCCTTGCATCGGCAACAGGCAACTTCTACATTGTTGGGGCGGGAGGAGGGTTACCGGAGGCACTGGAGATACTCATGGTCCTGTTGGTGTCAGGTATCCTTCTGTTTTTCTCCTTCAGGAGGCTGAGGGAGACAAGGAAGTCATATTCAGGGAGTTTTGAAGGAGGGTTTTAGATGTATATATTCGGAATTGACATCCCTATTCTGGAGCTGCTTGTCATCTTTTCAATCGTGGTTGTGATATACCTGATAATCCTTGAATTCGAGTTCAGGCAGCTGAGGACCATAACGAGGAAGTTCGATCAGGAGGAGGTCCAGCTGAGCAATGAGATGAGGGAGCTCAGGAAGGAAGTCGCCAACCTCAAGGATGTCATACACAACACAAAGAAGTAATCATTTTTCATTTGGGTTCCGTTTACTCGTTGTCAACATCCCCGTAATCCATCGCCCAGACCCAGTAATCGGATATGTTTTCGATGACTGTCTGCTTCCTCCAGCCTAGGCGGGTCCATTCATACATGTTCACCACGCCCATGAGGTCCGCGTTGGCTATTATCTCGTTGAGGCCGTCCCCGTCAACATCTATCACCATGACCTCGTGGATGTTTCCCGTGAGGTTCTCGTCTATTGTATCTCTCTTCCATTCTCCGTTCTCCTGCCAGACTATCTGGAGCCCTGTCGTGTCTGCCCCGACAACGAGCTCGTTGAGGCCGTCGTTGTCGGCGTCTCCCACTTTGAGGCTCCTGGTCTTTATCTCAGGAATCTCTGCTATCACATGGCCGGTTATCTTTCCGCCGTCAAAGTCGTACATCTTCAGTTTCAGGGGAATCTCAAGACCGACCGTGACCTTCTTGTCCTGGATATCCTGGCCGGATAGGTTGGTCTCCTCTGCTATTCCCCACAAAACTGCAATTAGTTCAGGATAGCCGTCGTTGTCAAGGTCGCCTGTGGCTATCTCCTTGGTGTGGGTGTAGTTGAGGTCCTCAACAAGTATCCTTTCGTACGTGGAGCCGTTCCATTTATACATGGTGATATTGCCGTGCTGCCTCATCCCGAGCCTCAGGTTGGGGGCGGTCGGGTCAGAGAAGAATTCATAGATACCGTCATTGTCTATGTCCGCGACCTCGATCTCGTGTAGGAAGGTGTTAGGCCTCCTGTCTACTTCCGTTACACTCCACTCGCCGTTCTCCAGCTCTATCACCGCGGCGACGCCGTCCCTGTGGGTCGGTGCGACAATCTCGTTCTCTCCATCACCATCGACGTCAGCTGTCTCAAGGTCCCTGACCCTCACGAAGGGGGGTTCCCATATGATTTCTTCCTGCCATGAACCGTTGATTTTGTCATACCTCTTGAGCGTGGCATTCTGGCCTCCTGCAACGTAGAGCTCGTTGAGGCCGTCCCTGTCAATGTCCGCTATCAGGGCCTTGTGAGCGACGTTTGAATCGGGATTGTATATGGTCTCTGTCCTCCATCCTTCATCCGGATGGACGATAAGGACCTGGGCATCCCTGGCAACGTATTCCTGCTCCCCCTCATCGTTTATCCGGACCTGGAACTGGCTCATTGCGAGGACGAGCTCCTTGCTGTTTTCCTGCCCGCGGTCAGGGAGCTCGTAATAGACATAGAATGCGAATGTGACCAGAAGGAATATCAGTGGTGCGATCACTATGTCGATCTTCCTCATGATTAATAATGCCAGGGAAACTTTATTTATCTTTCGTTCCCCCAAGTGTTTTGTTTGCGGGGATTGGGTAGCTACCCAATCAGTAAGGTTTATCAGTGATGGAGTCAATTAATTAACTATGCAGAACAAAGGGGGGAAGCACTTTCTTGTAGCTGTTGGTTTATTAATTGCAATAGCTTTCCTTGCTTCCCAGTCCCTTGCCGCTGTCCAGAACGTTCCTTATACGCTGAGCCCGTTTGTCCTGGAATTCCCCTTCAGGGAGAATCTGTTCAATGACAGCACCTCCTTCAATGAGAGCGACTATCCCATCGGTGGGGGGAACCTGACCTTTTACGTGAGGCTGTCGAGGAACGCTACCGTTACTGGTGCTTATTTCAATGTCCAGGGAAAGATAGTCCCCATATATTCGAGGCAGGTGACCTCTGACGGCCTGCAGGGAATGGATATAGACAATGTGACGAACAGTCCTGGGAATGAGATAGCCACTGGTTCTGATGAAAACTATATGATGCTTCTTAACTCAACATCATACTGGATATGGAACTTTACTATTGATGGTTTAAATGATGTCTATGACGTGGTTATAGGCAACGTCACGAATGACCCCGGGAATGAGGTGGTCGCGGCGGGTTCTGGAAAATTCTCTGTGATTAATATTTCCGGGGGGTCGGTCTGGAACTTCTCTGCAGGAACGTACATCAGGAGCGTTGCTATAGGAAACGTTACTGATGACCCTGGTAATGAAGTAGCCGGTGGCTCCAGCAATGGCAGGATATACATAGTAAACTCATCGGGCAGTGAGGTATGGAATTACAGCACAGGGGATATCATAAACGGTGTTTTCATAGCCAATGTGACGAACACCGGGGGTAATGAAGTTGTCGTGGGTTCTGATAACATTTACTTGCTGAATAACAGCGGCGGGCTTGAATGGAGCTATGGTCTTGGCGCAGACAGCGCACTAAGTGTTTATGCCGGAAACCTTACCAATGACCCTGGGAATGAGGTTGTTGTGGGAACAGCTAACGGATATGTGTACGTCCTTAATAACAGTGGTTCTCATCTATGGAACTTCTCTGTAGGAGGGAGTATTTTTGATGTTGCAATAGGTGACGTTACAGACGAGATAGACAACGAAGTGGTTGCTGGTTCAAGCAATAACTACATATACACCCTTAATGGTTCTGGCGGGGTTGTGTGGACATACCTTGCGTCTGAAGAGATAAGGGGTATAGCGATAGGAAACCTGACGAATGACCCGGGGAATGAGGTTGCCGCCGGATCAAAGAGTGGTTATATTCATGCGTTCAACTTCGATTACTTCCCATCGAACCTTTCCATAGATGTTGGGGGCAACGGGACGTATGACTGGAACGTCTCAGGGAAGTTGAGGACTACCATGACAACAGGGGACCTTGCCTCTGCATTCAATTACCATCTCCAGAACACATGCACAGAGAGTCCCTGCAACATCACCGTCATCTTCAATTCGGATAATGTGGGAAAGCTGAACGTCTCCGACCTTAATATTTCCTTCAGCTACAACTCGTCGCATGTGGTTTCGGTTAGCAACGTCAGCGCCTGGTCAAGGACATTGGGAGTGTCTGCCAACGAGAGTGTGGGGAATTACACCACGAGGATAAGCTACACCGGGGTTTACCCGGAGTATGCGCTGAACGTGAGCTACATCAGGATTAATGACGGGGCGACATCCTGCGATTTCAACGGGACAGCGGGAACCGTGGCAACGGTCAACGGCTTGAACGTGTGTGATATAAGCAACTTCACCGTCCCGGTGTCAGGAAGCCTTCCCTCCACCGCAGACCTCTGGGACGACACGATGGACGCCAGCGTCCCCTTCATAATCAATGAGACAGACCTGGGCTTCACGAACGAGACTGACAACTTCTACTGGCGGAAGAACGTCACGATATGGGACCTCTCTGGCGGGAATGTCTTCTACAACCTGAGCGGGAACGCCAGCGTTGACGACCCTTCTGTAACAGGCAATGAATTCCTGAACGTCTCCTGGGGGGCATACGTCTGCAATATAACCCCGGCAAGCGTGACAGGGACGTGCGATTCAGGGAGCCCTTCCTATACGGCCAGCTCGTGCGGTGGAGGGACTTTCTACGTGTGCAAGGAGGACACTGATTCTGACGGTGTGGTGGACTTCTTCAGGTGGGTCCAGCCAGACACCGCGTCAGGAACCAGCTGGGTCTATCAGGTCGGTGGGGAGACCGACTCCCTTCCCAATCTCTCTGATGCGAACGTGACGCCTAACCGGAGCTACTGGGGAGACTGGTTCAATTACTCTGTCCACGTAAATGACACGGACGGTGACAACGTGAGCGTGAGGATGTGGTATTACCTCGCCAATACAAGCGAGTGGTATTACGGTGGGGAGGAGAATGTCACTCAGAACGGGACGGTCTGGTTCAACATGACATCCGGCCAGGGCTGGATTGGAAGCAATTCATACAAGTTCCAGTACGCTGACTTTAATTTGTCCGGTCACCAGCTCCATGGATGGAGGAACACGAGCGTGAACTCGGGTCCTGAAGTCAGTAAGAGGAATCCAGTGGTCATACACGTTTACGGGGACGGCCAGCCCGTGAACAGGAGCTCTACGATACGGCTGATTGTCCAGGTTAATGACACCGTAACAGGGACGAACGTGAGCTCGGGCGTGAACTGCAGCTTCTGGGTGATGTTCAATGACAGCGCGTGGGCGCCTGGGAACCAGACGTTAACGAATTCCTCAGGGCAATGTCATTATGACTTCACGCCGGACGGCAACTATTCCGTGGGAAACCTGACATGGAGGGCCAGCGTTTTGAATGACCCTCTTTATAACGACACGAACTCTAGCGATTTCAACGTGACTGTCGGTGGCCTGGTCAGCATACGTTTCACCACGCCTCTTGACAATTACACGATATACAGGAACGGGAGCAACTACATAGAAGCCAGGCTTCTGGACCAGTACGGAGTGGAGGTAGGGGTGTCAGGATACAACTGCAGGCTGTTCGTTTCAGGAATCTTTATCAATGAGTCATTGACCAATTCCTCTGGCTACTGCAATTTCACGTGGGAGCCGGACTGCAACACAAGCTTCCAGGTCGGATACCACGTCGTGGACGTGAACCTCTCTGGCGAGCCTGTTTCCAACTATTCCATAGAGAATTCGAGCGATACGATAACCGTTAAGATGAAGGACGAGCTTGACGTAACGCTGTGGAACCCACCATCTCTCGCGCTTTACAACAGGGGCAGCAGCCTTCCGCTCAATTCGACGGTCAATGACAGCTGCCTGGAGTGCGGGTCAGGATACAACGTTACCTGGTTCGTGAAGTGGAGGGACTGGTTCTACGTGGACGTCAATGAGACAGAAGGCGTTGACAGGAACGATGAGATCATCATCATAAACGGCTCCCTGCTCCAGGAGAACAACATCCGGTTCGGCCACTGGGAGATATCGAAGACCAGGGTCTATTATGGAAGCACACTCCTGACGAGTGATGTCCTTCCGTGGAACGACAGCGGGAAGACGAGCCTTAACGAGAGCCAGGTCTATGTAAACAACCTTTCAGAGCTGGTCTTCGTGATTGACCTTCCTTCCAATTCGAACAGGACCTTTCTGGTCATGTTCAACGAGAGCGCAACTGACCAGAATATCTCCTTCATCGAGAACTCCGGGTTCGAGGGTGGCCTGTCGCCGTGGACGTGCATCCAGTATAACTGCAACCCCACATCCAAGGCATGCAACTGCCAGGTCCTCTCAGAGGGGACTGAGGAGAACGGAACGTATTCTCTTTATCTGTCTGCAGAGAGTTCAGGACTGGACAACGGGAACGTGATGGGGGCGAACATAAGCGTTGCCAGGAACATCTCGGCTAACTACATAACAATGAAATACAAGGCATGGGGAACCTTTGGTGACGGCTCATACGTGAAGGTGAGCGCAGGTGGTGGTAGCTGCACTCTCGCTCCTCCGAACGCGTCCCAGGGCGCTGCCGTCTGGAACACGACAACCTGCTACAGCGCAGGATTCAATGGAGCAGAATTCATGAACGTAACGATTCATGACCATGGGGATGGCGGCTCCGGACAGGAGGCCTCCCACATATATATCGATTACGTCTGTCTCTCGGATTCGTCGGGGAACTGCATAAATTATGACGGGAGCCTTAGTGGTGATATAAGGTCCCAGACCGAGATACACAACATGACCAACGGGACCTGGAACATCAGTGATTACGAGGATGTTGGTTTGAGGACGGTCGTTGCCAACGCCTCGGGTGAGTTCTACGTGACAGGACTGGAGAACAGGGACATTCTGATTTATGGGTGGAGCAACCTGTCCGGCATAAACATATCCTCGGACCACTGCACATTCAATGAGTCCGGTTTCATCTGCATGAAGAACGCTACCATGGACCTGGTATGCAACGTTACGGATTACAACACATCACTTCCGGTGTACGGCCATAACGTGTCATACTTCGATGAGAACGGCGTGTTCATAGGCTCCAACACCACTGGAACGGACGGGCTTGCAATATTCAGGTGGGTGAATTCGTCTGGCATTGCTGGAGAACACAACTGGACGTGCAACATAACGGATGACGGGAACGTGTTCTATAACGACACCGCAAACAACAATCTCTGGATGCCTTTCAACATATCCACCGGCAACACGACCGGTGCCCTTTATCAGCAGCCTCAAACGACAGAGAGCGCAACTGGAGTCAACGTGAGCAACAACCACAGCTTCGTCATAAACATAACCCTGCAGAACACGGGAGGGAGCAGCATGTATAACATAACCATATCGGTGAACACCACATCTGGCGTCTTCTACAGCACGCCAGCATGCTCCCCGCTGCTTCCTTCTGCAACCTGCCAGAGGAACATAACGGTCAACGTCACATACTTGGCGGACCCGGGGAATTATGACATTGACGTGAACGTTACATGGCAGAACGCGGACGCCACTCCAGGGAACGTCTCCAACAGCACGCCCCTGTATGTCGAGAGCAATACGATTCTTGACGTTGTCCAGGGCGAGATAAACTATACCATAGCGAGGGGAGGCTCGTTCGAGGCCGGCAACCTGACCGTGCATGCGGCAGGGAACACCCAGCTCCTTAACGTCACATTCACTGAATCCGGGGGTGATGCGGCAAGCATAGCGCAGTGGAGGAGCTATGAGCCGCAGAACCTGACATCGGTGGCAAAGGGCGCCTACGGGAACATGACAATCTCCCTGAGCGTTCCTGAGGACACGACACTTGGTGTCTATACGACGAGCGTCTATGCCAACGCGAGCAACTCCGTCTGCTCGCCTGCAGCGGAGTGCTGGGACTACCTGACCCTCAACGTCAACGTGACGGACCAGGACTGGAGGGTCAATTACGAGAACTTCTCAAAGAGCATAGGTCCAACACCTGTTAACGGGAGCTTCTACCCGAATCTCATAGTGACCAACAACAAGGATTCAGTGTTCTCGTTCGCCCTGACGAGGGGAGGGAACCTGACTTATACGAGCCTTAGCAACACGAGCTTCACCCTCTCCTCATACGGGAGCAAGACAGTATATATCTATCACAACACGAGCACCGGTTATGAGGAGGGCCCTTATGAATTCAACATAACAATAAACTGCACGACACCCAACGCGGTTCCCAGCGAGACGAACGTGTCAGTGACTCTCACCGTCATAAACCTCTCTGTGACCATAATCTCTCCCAACACCACGAGTCCCGCAGGCCCGCTCAACGCCAGCCAGGCAATCAGCATGATAGTTAATGCGTCCCTGAGCGGGAACACCTCTGCCCTCGAGGGCAACATAACGTGGAGCGTGAGCGTTGGCGGCCAGAACTGCACTGGCCTCGCGTCATCCTACAACAACACCACGGAGCTGTGGTCCTTGTCCTGCAACGCCCCGGACCTTACGGGCAATCCTCTCCTTGCTGACCTCAACGTCACCGGCCACTATTCTGAAGGGGGGCTGAACATATCCGACGTCCAGGCGAATGCTGTGAGGTATAATGACATAACCCCGCCGAGGTTAAACTCCTTCACCCTTGCGGGCACTGATTCCGAAGGGAATATCCTGGACGGCAGCGTCAGCGAGATGGTTTTCCTGGTTAACATAACGGACAACGATTTCGTGAACGCGGGCTGGGCGGGGGTCTTGTATCCCAACGGGACGACGCTTACCTATTACCTGTACAACACCTCTGATGATGACTGGAGGTTCAATTTCACCAACCCCAATCAGATAGGAGACTATGTAGTTACCGTTTATGCGAACGACAGCGCGGGAAACCAGAACTCCACTGAAATGCCAACCGGTTATTTTGACGTCTATACCACCATACAATTCCTCGGCTACCTGACAGACAAGAACAACAATA
Source organism: uncultured archaeon (assembly GCA_964389315.1). Classification (GTDB taxonomy): domain Archaea; phylum Aenigmatarchaeota; class Aenigmatarchaeia; order QMZP01; family QMZP01; genus CAYMDJ01. The sequence continues at coordinate 3,561 of CAYMDJ010000016.1, read as the reverse complement.
CCATGGCTGCCAACTTCTCCCTGTTCAAGGTCGGTTCAGGATGGAAGATACACGAATTCAGCACGAACGCTTCCTCAAACAATTTCTTCAACTGGACTCTCCACGACAGGGAGTATGACATGGTGGTCCTGGTGGGGCAGGAGAACATAACCTTCTACAACGCGAGCGCGAGGTATTCTGCGAGGACGCAGCACGGAGTTTCAGACCCGCAGAACTGGACAGACCCCTTCGGGTTCGACTGGTTCCCGAACAAGACGTCTGAAGGGATATCGAAGTTCACCCTCCCCAACACGGCAAAGAACATACTCCTGGGTTTTGCAGTGGACGTGAGGAACCTGACTTACTCAAGCGCTTACGTGGTGGTTGACTATGACAGTGCGCTTGCGCCGTGGCTGCAGACAACGACCGATACGTCAGAGAGCAAGTTCGAGGTCCTTTACTGCACGGGCTGGGACTTTGATTCAAGGGTGTGCGGGACCGGAACGACTGACTTTTCCTACCTGGACAGGAGCCTGAACCCCAACATAAGCGCTTCCAGCTTTTCTTTCCCTGTCTCCGGCTTCTCTGCATACGCGATTGCGCAGGCATGCACGAATTCTCAGGGTGCTCTGATTGACTGCAGCGGTTATGAGCCCGGTGACGATACGCCTGGAGGGAGCCCTGGAGGAGGGACGAGCAGCAGCGGGACAACGGTAACGACAACGGTGACCGATATGTTCCCGTTCACCGTCACGACGGATATAGGCAACGTTAGGATGCATCCTGGAGAGAACAAGACGTATGCATTCACCATAAGGAACAAGAGGTTGGCAAGCAACCTGACGGTTGGGCTGGAGGTCTACGGCCTGGAGGATTTGGTCGTTCCGGAAACAAGGACCGTCTATCTCGAGCCCAACCAGACAAAGACCGTAAATGTGGTTGTCTCCGTGCCAGAGGGTATGGGGACAGGAACGTATACTGGTGGTATAAAGGCCACGTCAGGAACGAGTGAGCTCGACGTACCGATAACGATGACCGTGAGTCTTGAGGGAAGCAGGTTCCTTACGATGATACTCGAGATGATAACCAAGACCGTCGACCCCTACGGGACGCTCAGGTTCTCTGTTGAGCTCAGGAACACCGGTTTTGCAAAGGAGTTCAACGTGACACTCTTGTATACTATAAAGAACGCGAACACGGGAAAGACGGTCAGGGAGATGAACGAGACCGTCTTCCTTAAGGACACGGCCGGGTTCAGGAAGGCAGTTGACATGCGGGGGACTTTCTGGGAATTCGGTGATTACTACCTGGACGTTTATGCATACTTCGGCGAAGGGAACATGTATTCCGTGAATGAAATAGAGGTCTTTACCGTGACTGTCCCGTTCTGGGAATCAGAGATAGGGCGGGTCCTGCTCGCCATAATAGTCGCGTCAGCGATAATAGGGTTCGGCTACTTCGGAAGGCGCTGGTATATGAAATGGAGGATAGAGAAGGCGAGGTACATCTTCCCTGTAAACTACGGCAAGATACCCCAGGACATTGGTGATTCGTTCTGGATTGGCAAGGTTGCGGAGACCAACAGGAAGGCCTGGTTCAACCCGGATGACCTCACGACGCACGTCATAATGGCCGGCTCGACAGGAGCGGGCAAGTCCGTGGGCGCGTCTGTCTTTGTTGAGGAGGCCCTTGAGAGGAAGATTCCTGTCATCGTGTTCGACCCGACCGCGCAGTGGACGGGTTTCGTCAAGGCGGTCAATGATGAGCGACTTATAAGCAGGTATCCTGAGTTCGGGATGAGCAAGAGGGACGCGAAGGCATACAAGGGACTAATCTACGAGATAACCGACCCGCACATGAGGGTGGACCTCAGGAAGTTCATGGTTCCCGGCGAGGTCACTGTCTTCACGATGAACAAGCTAAGGACCGGGGAGTATGACGTTGCCGTCCAGAACATAGTGGACTCCATATTCGCCGCCCCATGGGAGGAATCAACGACACTGAAGATGATCATAGTCTTTGACGAGGTCCACAGGCTCCTTGAGAAGTATGGCGGGAAAGGAGGGTATGTCTACCTCGAGAAGGCATGCAGGGAATTCAGGAAGTGGGGGATTGGTTTGATAATGTGCTCCCAGGTGCTGGCTGACTTCAAGGAGGTGATAGCGGGGAACGTTCTCACTGACATACAGTTCAACACGAAGTCCATAGTTGACATAAACAAGACAAAGAGCAAGTATGGTGAGGCGTATGCCGAGAGGATATCGAGGCAGGGTGTCGGCGTGGGCATGATACAGAACCCGAAATACAATGAAGGGAAGCCGTATTTCATCCAGTTCAGGCCGACGTGGCACAACCCGCATAAGATAAGCGATGAGGAGATGGAAACTTACAAGAAGTTCGAGAGGCAGCTCGACGTGATAGGGAACATGATAGAGGATATGAAAAAAGCCAACAAGGACGTCTTTGACGTGGAGCTGGAGTTCAAGCTCGCGAGCGACAAGCTGAAGAGGGGACAGTTCAGGATGGCGCAAATCTATATAACGTCTCTGCAACAACATTTAGGTATACGCGGTGAGGAGAATGAGTGAAGACAAGGACATATCGCCTGAGGAGAACGTGATAAGCCCTGAAGAGTTCGAGGCCATTGAGAAGAAGGAGGGCAGGAAGCCCCCGAAAATAGCAGAAGAGAAAGAGAGAGGGGTTGGGGGAGCCTCGGACATAGAGAAGCTGGTTCTGAAGACAGAGAAGCTTGAGGGAAAGTTCGATGTCATGACCGCGGAGAGGCAGGCCCTCTCTGACAGGATGTCTGTCCTCAACGAAGAGATAGGTGAGATAAGGTCGTCTGTCCTGGGAAGGGACAGGACGTTCAATGAGATACAGGCGGGGTTCAAGGAGATGAAGGATGCCATCAAGGAGATATCGCCGAGGAGCATAGCTGCAAACCTGGAGAGGGGGGTCCAGGGAATAGAGGTCAACGCTGTCAAGATTGAAGGGCTCGATGCACGGACAAAGGAGTTCTCCAAGGAGCTCAAGAGCATAAAGACAACGCTGTTCAAGATAAGGGACGTCCAGAACCTCGTTGAAATAATAGAGGGGCTGAAGAAGAAGATTGATGTTGTGGAGAAGGACAGGAAATACACCTCAAGGCTTGCAGGGAAGATAGAGGCAATGTTCGCAGAGATGAGCGGTAAGCTTGGCGAGGTTGACAGGTTCAAGGACAAGATAACCCTGAACGAGGACGCCATGCACGAGCTGATGAAGACAGTTGACATGATTGACATAAAGCTCGACCAGATGGTCAAGAAGGATGACGTCAAGATGGTTGAGGACGACTTCGCGAAGAAGATTGAGGCCGCGAGGATGGAGTGGGACGACAAGATTTATGACGTGAAGAAGATTGTTGACGAGCTGCTTGAAGCCCTGAAGAACGCCGGGGTCAAGGGCATGCTCGAGAAGATGGGCAAGGTGAAGCTCAAGAGGGCCTTCGCCACCAAGAACGAGCTCGATGATATAAGGAGGAGGCTCGGTGACCTCAAGAGCCTGAGTGATGAGATAAAGGAGATGAAGATGAGGCAGTTCATG
>CAYMDJ010000015.1:0-18253 GCA_964389315.1 uncultured archaeon | reverse complement strand
AAAGGCTGGGATTTGAGAAACTGACCAGAATCCAGGAGAGGTCAATAAACAAGATCCTTGACGGAATGGATGTTGTCGGGCAGGCAGAAACAGGTTCAGGAAAGACCGTGGCATTCGCGCTTCCTATTCTGGAGAGGACTGAACCGCGCAGGGGCATCCAGGCGCTTGTGCTGACACCAACAAGGGAGTTATGCGTCCAGATAACTGATGTTTTCGAAGACCTTGGAAGAGGGCTCGGAATAAACGTCACGAGCGTGTATGGCGGGGTGAGCATTGACAACCAGATAAGAAAGCTTCACAGCACAGAAATCGTGATAGGGACCCCTGGAAGGATACTGGACCACATGAACAGGGGGACGATAAGCCTGGGAGGGGTGAGGTTCCTTGTCCTGGATGAGACAGACCGCATGCTTGACATGGGATTCATTGATGATGTTGAAAGGATAATCAGCCAGGTTCCAAGAAAGAGGCAGACCCTGATGTTCAGTGCCACCATGCACGGTCTTGTGGACCATATCATAGACAGGCATCTCTACAAGCCGGTCTTCGTATACACGAGGACCCATGTGGACAAGAGCAAGCTGAGGCAGGTGTATTATGAGATTGGGAACCAGAACCTGAAATTCTCTCTTTTGGTTCATCTCCTGAAGAACAGCACGCAAGGATTGACGCTGGTCTTCTGTGCAACCAGGACCGAATCCGATATCGTTGCAAGGAACCTGAGGAGGAACGGCCTGAACGCCTCAACGATTCATGGAGGCATGAGCCAGCAAAGCAGGGAGAAATCCATGGATTCTCTAAAAAACGAAAGGACAGACATCCTGGTTGCCACAGACGTGGCAGCGAGGGGGATTGACATAAAGAACGTCACCCACGTATACAATTACGATGTCCCGAAGACCTCAAAGGAATATATCCACAGGATTGGAAGGACAGCCAGGGCAGGGGAGGAGGGAGACGCCGTAACCCTGCTCACGCACAAGGACCATGACAACTTCCGGAGAGTCCTCAGGGACGGGGAGCTGGACATCCAGCCCATGGAGATGCCCCATTTCAGGAGGGCAATGTTCGAGAGATATCCCCGCGACGGTGGCGGTCCCGGAAGGAGACCATACCAGAAGACGTATCAAAGACGGCCAAGAAGATGGTGAGCCTACCTTTTCGCTTTCTTTCTCGTTTTCCTGTGCTTCTCTGCTGCATCGATATCCTTCTTGTAGACGATGGTCCTGTATGGGAACGGAACCTCTATCCCCTCCCTGTCAAACCTCTTCTTTATTGATTCGGTCAGGTCAAACTTCATGATTATGGCAGCCGACTGGTTGGGTGCCCAGTAATACAGGCGCATTACCTGGGCAAAGTCGCTCAGTTCTACCAGCCTCGCCTTAACGAGCTTTTCCGTAGGAAGGAACTCATTGTCCACACCCTTTACCTCCCTGAGGAGGCTGGGATGCTTCAGCCCCTCCTCCACCATTATCTTCCTTGCCCTGTCTATGTCAGAGTCATAGCTTATGCCTATCTCCAGGGTCCCCAGGATGGACGGGTTGACTATGGAATAATTCGTGACGTATTCCTGTCCTATCACGGAATTCGGGACTATTATCCTCTTCTCCTGCCACGTCCTTATTACTGTGTGCCTCAGGGTGATGTCCTCAACTGTCCCGTAATCGTCCTTTATGCTCACCTTGTCGCCCACGCTGAATGGCTTGAATATCGCTATGAATATGCCCGCTATTATGTTGGAGAGAGTCTGCTGGGCAGCAAAGCCGACGACGACGGCAAGTATCCCTGCAGAGGCAAGGAGGGATATCCCCACCCCGGAGAAACCTGGTATCATGCTCGCTGCTGCTGCGATGCCGGCTATGTATACGACGAGGCTTATCAACCTCTTCAGCACCCTGAACTGGGTCTCATCCACTTTCAGGTCCTCTGACATTCTCCTGAAGGAGCGGTTCAGGACAGCTCCTATAATCCTTGCAATAATGAAGGTGATACCGAGGACGAGGACTATGTCTATGACTAGGGTAATCGTTTCGTTGAACATCCCCCCTAACCCGAGAAGATTCGTAATCATTCAGACCAGAATCTTATTGTTTTAGTGTTTAAAAAGTGCGCCTACCATTTCTTCGCCCTGTAATTGTAGACCTTCCTGACGGGCCATGATATCTCTATCTTCTGTTTGTCATACTCCCTCTTCAGTTCCTTGATGAACTCGTGCTTCATCGGGAACTGGTCACCATACTTGTTCACCTTGAAGAAGACCTTGAAGTTTATGTTGGAGTCCCCGAACTCCCCGAACCTCATGAATGGCTCGAAGCCCTTCACTCCTGTGCCCATCTTCTTGAGGACCTTGTTGGCGACCTGTATTGTGACCTTCTCCACCTTGTCGAGGTCAGAATCATAAGCGACGCCGTTGTCTATGTAGAACAGGTAGTTCTCGTTGGGGCTCTCGAAATTCAGTATCCTGCTGTTAGCGACCTTGGAGTTGGGAAGTATAATCAGGTTGTTCTGGTAGTTCCTTATCTTGGTGGTCCTCATCCCTATGTCAGCGACCGTCCCTCTGTCACCACCCTCCAGCTCAATTAGGTCGCCTATCCTCACGGGCCTGTCTGCTATGAGGAACGCGCCTGCAAAAAGCTCCTTCAGGGTGTCCTGGAGTCCCAGTGCAATCGCTAGGCCACCAACACCAAGCACGGTCACGAGGGCGGTAGGCTCGACACCGAGCTGGCCGAGAATCCAGAAGAACGCTGCCAGAAAAACGACGCCATAAAGGACCTTCCTTACTATGGGAACGAACTGCTCATCCTTCTTGCTCTTCGTTTTTACGGCAATCTCTCCCATGTACCATTCAATGAATGCGTTTATTATCCTAACCGCCGTCCATCCTATGAAGAGGATATAGACGAGGCTGTATATCGTATAGACACCGTAGCCGAAAGCATCAAGGAACGAAAGGCCCGGTAGGGAGAGATAGGTTCCTGTCAGGACGAAGCCGACGAATATCGGTCTCCTTATCGCCTCCACAAGAAAGTCGTCAAGCTTGGTTTTTGTCTTACCGAACAGCCTCGGGGCGACTGCCTTGATTACTCTGTTGACCAGCCTTCCGATGACAGCGAAGAGCCCGACTATAACAAGCACTGCTAGGAACTCCATGTAGACGTCGAGCGATGCCGGTGCCAGGCCGAGCAACAGGCTCTCCACAGCTTCAAAAAGCATGTAATGATATTGTAGGGCTTATTTAAAAGCTTCTGGCCTTATAGCCAGCCCTTCCTCCTGAAGTAAATCAGCATCGTGGAAGACATCAGTATTATGACGAGCCAGACCATCGGGTAACCAAATTCCCAATCCAGCTCGGGCATATACTTGAAATTCATGCCGTAGAGTCCTGCAACAAAAGTAAGCGGTATGAATATCGAGGCGAATATCGTGAGGACCTTCATGACCTCGTTCATCCGGTTGCTCACGCTGGAGAGGTAGATGTCCAGCATCCCAGAAACCATGTCCCTGTAGGTCTCTATGGTATCGATGACCTGTATGGTGTGGTCATAGACGTCCCTCAGGTACATCTGGGTCTTTTTCCCGAATAGCCTCGAGTCTCCCCTCTGGATGGTTGATATGACCTCCCTCAAAGGCCAGACCGACTTCCTTAGGAATATCAGCTCCCGCTTGAGCTTGTGAATCTCGTTAAGCGTCTTTGGGTCAGGATTCCCTATCAGCTTCTCCTCCATGGACTCAATCCTCTCCCCTATGTTCTCGAGGACAGAGAAGTAATTGTCAACCACAGCGTCCATGAGGGCATAGGCAAGGTAGTCATTCCCGAGCTTCCTGAACCTGCTGCCCTTCTTATTTATGCGCTCCCTTATCTGATTGAAGACATCGCCCTCCCTTTCCTGGAAGGAGATGACGAAGCCCCTGCCTAGAACTATGCTGAGCTGCTCTATCTCAACCTCGCTACTCTCCATCCTTATCATCTTGAGGACGATGAAGAGGTATTTGTCGAATTCCTCCACCTTGGGGCGCTGGCCGGTATTGAGTATGTCCTCCATTGTCAGGGGGTGGAGACCGAAGCATTTGCCGAGCCTCTCTATGATTTCCGTGTCATGGACCCCTGTCACGTTTATCCAGGTCGTGGTGGGCTTCTTCATGTAGGGGAAGCATTCCTCCACCTTCTTTGCATCCCTTTCGGTAATCTTGGTGGGGGTGTAATCCGTTACGTGCATCTTAACGGTTTCCTGCTTCCTCTTCCCTACGAAAACCAGCGTTCCCGGAGGCTTACCCGACTTCTTCGAAATCTTATGGATGAATCTCGGCATGGCAATCTAATACTATTTCCCCTCCTGTCTTAAAAATGCACCAAGCAACATTTATAAACCTATACCGCTTATAATAACAGCATTAAATGACCGTCATTGGCTGTATGCGTCAAGACGGCTCCGTAACCAACAGGAAGGCGAAAAGATGGCTACGAAATGGCACCTGAGGTCAAGGAAGACAAAGACGGGCGGGAAGCTCATGCCCAACATCAAGAAGAAGAAGCGTGTCAGAGGCACGACCTTCTCAGAGACAAGGATAGGGGAAAGGCGGGCGAAGAACGTCAAGTCCCGCGGGGGGAACAGGAAGATAAGGCTCCTTGTCGTGGAGAGCATAAATGTTGCCGACCCCAGGACAGGCAAGATTACGAGGACGAAGCTGATTTCCGTCAAGGACAACCAGGCGAATGTCCACTACATCAGGAGGAACATCCTGACAAAGGGCGCGCTGGTCGAGACAGAGGCAGGCCTCGCAAGGGTGACCTCAAGGCCTGGTCAGGACGGCATAGTCAACGCTGTCATTGTTGAAGAAAAGAAATAAACAGCTTCGGAGAATTCTACTTCTTTCTGGATTTCTTTGCAGGCTTTGCCTTTTTGGCCGCTGGTTTTCTGGCTGGAGGCTTCTTTGAGGATTTCCTTGACTTTGGTTCTGGCCTCCTGGATGGTTTCAAGGAAGCCTTTTTTGCGGGCAACTCCTTAACGTCTTCCTTGCTGGCTTTCTTTTTCAGCGCTGGTTTCTTAACCGGTGTTTTTGATGACTTGTCATCTTCTAATGGCTTATCAGACATCTCGACGCCTATCTCTTCCAGCTTCTCCTTGAGCTTGTTGAGCGCCGACTGCACGTCCTTTATCGTGTGTGCGCCCGTGCAGATTATCTTCCCTGATGAGAACAGCAGGAAGGCAACCCTGGGTTCCCTTATCCTGTAGACCAGTCCCGGGAACTGCTCTGGCTCGTATTCCGCGTTCTCCAGGGAGAAGGCAATCTCCTCGAGGTTCAGCTTCGCGTTGACCTTTGAGGATGCGACTATGTTCTCCACCTTGATATCGAACTCCCTCGGCAGGCTTATGCCGACGCCCCGGATGGTGTCAACCACCTTCCTCATAGCCTCCTTTGCCATCTCGATGCTCCTGGCGCCGGTGCATACAATCTTTCCTGAAGAGAATATCAGCGCCGCAGCCCTCGGGTCCTGTATTCTGTAGACCAGGCCTGGGAACTGTTCCGGCTCGTATTCCACGCTCTCTATCTTCTCCACGAGCTTGCTTAGTGATATGTCCTTACCGAGAGAAGTGAAAGCAACGACGTTTTCTACTTTAATGTCGAATTCTGACATGATAACCCCCTTGACAAGTTAACGGACCATTTATATTTGTTTGCACCCTTTTAAATGTTTAAATATAACCGGCATTAGCCGGGCACATGAAATCGCCCGTTTATCTGATAGAGTGGACAGAAAGCTTTATAAAGCTTTCTATCCATTCTTATTAACTGCTTCTCCGTAGAAACAGAAATATAAAAATTAAAATGCGATTGAAGATAGTGATTATGATTACTATTTATTCGACACATTAAAGGGAAAAAGGTGAAAAAATGAAGAAATTAAAAGAAGCGAAGATAATAGTGCCCGACACATCAGTTCTGATAAGGGGCACGCTTTCAGAGCTCGTCAGCAAGGGCGAGCTGAAGAACGTGAAGATAATAATCCCCAGGGCAGTGCTGGACGAGCTCCAGGCACAGTCATCCAGGGGAAGGGAGATAGGAATAGAAGGCCTTGAGGAGATAAAGAAGCTCAGGGAACTTGGCGCGAAGAATAACGTATCCATAGAGTTCACGGGCACCATGCCCACGCTCGAGGAGATACAGCTAGCCAAGAAGGGAAGGATAGACGCCATAATAAAGGACGTCGCGGCAAAGGCCGGAGGGATTCTGCTTACGTCGGACTTCGTCCAGGCGCTCGTTGCAGAGGCAGAGGGCGTTCCTGTGAAGTATATCGAGGACGTCATAACGAAGGAGAAGCTCGACTTCGAGGCATTCTTTGATGATGAGACGCAGTCAGTCCACCTCAAGCAGGGTGTTGCCCCATACGCAAAGAAGGGCAAGCCCGGAAGCGTTGAAGTGGTGGGCCTGGGGGACAAGAAGCTCAATGAGAAGGAGATGGAGTCCTTCATAAGCGAGATACTGAACAAGACCAGGAAGGACGAGCATTCCTTCATAGAGATAGGAAAGCGCGGAGCCATGGTCATCCAGCTGGGAAACTACAGGATAGCCATAACGAGGCCTCCGTTCTCGGATGCCATAGAGCTCACTGCGGTCCGTCCGATAGTCAAGCTGTCCCTCGCGGACTACAAGCTCCACAAGGAGCTCGAGAAGAGGATAGTCCAGGGAAGCCAGGGCGTCCTGATAGCCGGACCGCCCGGCTCTGGAAAGTCAACGTTCGCCGCATCCATAGCAGACTTCCTCACAGAGAAGAACAGGATAGTCAAGACCTTCGAACAGCCGAGGGACCTGCAGGTGGGCCCTGAGGTCACGCAATACGCTCCACTGGAGGGCGACTGGGAGAAGACAGCTGAGCTTCTCCTGCTGGTGAGGCCTGACTACACCATATTCGACGAGATAAGGAAAACCAAGGACTTCAAGGTCTTCGGTGACATGCGGCTCGCAGGCGTGGGAATGATAGGCGTCATGCACGCCACCAATCCCGTATCAGCCATCCAGAGGTTCATCGGAAGGATGGAGCTGGGGACAATCCCCCACGTGATAGACACGATCATATACATCAACGCCGGAAGGATAGATAAGGTGTATGAAATAGGGATGACCGTGAAGGTTCCCTTTGGTATGAAGGACCAGGACCTGGCAAGGCCCGTGGTAGAGGTCAGGAGGTTCGAGGACAAGGTCCTAGAATACGAGATATACACCTACGGCGAGGAGAACGTGATAATGGACGTCACCAAGAAGGCCGAGAAGAAAGCAAGCCCCCTCCAGTCCCTGGCAATTGAGAAGATACAGAAGGAGTTCTCCCGCTATGACCCGAACGCGGAGATTGCCTTCGAATCAGACGACAGGATAACCGCGAGGGTTAGGAACTCTGTCATATCCAGGATTATAGGGAAGGGCGGGGAAAACATAGACAAGCTCGAGAAGAGACTCGGAATCTCCATAAACATCGAGCCCAAGGAAGGGACGCTCAAGGGAGAGATAACCTGGGAATACGAGGAGAGCGGCGCCTACGTCAATCTAATCGTTGAGGAAGGCCTGACAGGCGTCCAGGTCGATGTCTATTCAGGCGAGCAATACCTACTCTCAGCATACGTCGGCAAGAGGGGAACAATCCGCGTGAGGAAGCGCTCTGAACTCGGAAGGAAGCTCATGCAGGGAATCGCCTCAGGGAAAATCAGGATTGTGGTTTAAAACCCCTTCAGGCCCAGGATTAACACAAACAATCCTGGGTTTGAACAGCTACTCTGCGTTTTTGTTTATCAGTTCCTGCATCAAATCTCCGTATTTTCTGTTTTCGATTTTACTATTTGGAGAAATCAGAGCCAATAAACCGATACATTCTTTTCTGGCCAGTTCTTGCTCTTCTGGCGAACTTACGTTTTTTTCAATTTCAATGAAACAACCCAATTTATCGACATCATCCAATTCGATGGCAAACCCCCTGTATTTGTAGGATTCTCTTTTTTTGTCTACTGTGAATGTTTCTTTAAAGCCGAGTTTTTTAAGAAAAATTATTCCCAAACCAATATCGCTTAGTTCTGATTTTAATTCTATCCCGCCACTGGTTCTGTGAATTTCCTTGAATTCAAGCGAACATTTGTCATTTACAGACCTGATTCTCGGGACAATCCCACCTTCTATTATCATGTTTTTCGAATCCAGAAACTTTGGATGCCCAAAGATTTTGTCAGTTTGACGAACTGAACTCGTGTGAAGCGCTTTAATTTCTTTGAGCTTCTTTTTGATTTGATTAAAATCATCAACCCTGGCTCTGACTTCGACTTCTATCATAGATAGAAATAAAGAATTATTATATAAAATGGTTGAATTTTCTCCTCAATGTTTTACAAGTTGCTTATCAGCTTGCAGAAGGCGGCAGCCTCTTGTAAGCTGATTACTTGACCCACAGCTTGGCCTGCTCGATGTCCCACTTCCAGTCCTCTGGAAGGGCCTTGTTCTTCTTGTAGAAATTGGCGAGGCGCCTTATCTTGGATTCGGTCAGCTCGAGCCCCCTGTAGGAGGTGTAGTCCCTCTTGTTCTTGTCCATGTGGGCCCTCAGGTTGACCGCCTTCAGGATGAGGTTGTACATGTCCTCAGGGAACTTCTTGTTGTAGGCATTTCCCTCTTTCATGATATCTGCGACCTTCCTCTTCGCGAGCAGCCTCGTCGAGGGGACGCCATACTGGTCCCTCAGAATCATGCCTATCTCTGCTGACTGCTTACCCTGCTTGGCAAGCTCCATTATCAGCTTCTCTATCTCTGCCGGCTTCTTCTTGACCCAGTCAACTTTCGGGTCGAGCGGCTTGTGGCTGCCTGAGCGTCCCTTCTTTCTGGAATACATGCGTGACATATCGTTTCGCCTTCCTGTCTGTTACGGAGCCGTACCCTGCGGACACGGCCATTTGCTGTTTTGCCTTCCTTTTGGTATTCGTGTTGGTTAATTAATGTATGTGGCTTTATAAAACTTTGCTTGAATACAGAATCATGCCAGAAGAAGCGTTCGGTTCGGACAGAGTGGTTGCATATCTGTATGAGGTCGAGGACGGCAAATACCTACCATCAGAGCATTGTCTTTATCTGACAATCATAAAGGTGGAAGATGTTCCTGCCTTCAATAGAGACAGAACATCGGCCAGGGAATCAGAACCCTGCTCAAGGGGTTTGATGGACATTCCCTTGGAGGATGTTTCTGATGCCGGTCGTTTTGTCAAGAAGCTGGGAATTGAACCCCTGACCCGTGCTGAGGCTGCTCATATCCCTTATTATAAAAAGGTGGGCGAAGACTGGGAAATCCAGGAGGGAATCCGGTTCGCAGAGTTCACATACCATGCCGAGCAGAGGCCTGGGGTTGTTGGTGCACTGAAAAGATGTGCTGAAGCTTAGGACAAGAATCCTGATTCTGAAACCCACTTCACGTGTTCCCTGACCTCTTCGGGCTTGAGGAAGTTCAGTCCTGAGAGGTATTCATTCAGTCTGTCAAGGCTTCCAAAGCCTGAGAACGGGACATATTCAGGGAATTTCTTCTGCATGGTTTCTGCAACGGTTTCCGGAGGGTCCCATCTCAGATACCATCTCTCAACGTCCCTGGGGTCGCCGCTGGTGGGATAGCCGATGGTTTCCTCCATCGTGATTACCTGCCCCATCTCCTTTAGCCTTGTCATTGCCATCTGGTCTTTAACCAGCTGATGGTCATAATCGTTTCCGCCCAGATGAAGCCTTCTGCTCTCCCTCATGATTATATGTTGGAGGGAAGAAATAAAAGATTATCCGAGAAGCTTCTTCAGGTCAGGGTTCGCGGGAAGCTTCTTCACGCTGCCCTGGACGTCGGTCCTCGGGGTCTTGAGGCCGTGACCCGTGACCATGCAGGCGACCTTGCTTCCCTTCTCTACAATGTTCCTTGACTTGAGGATGCCTGCGAAGGCTGCCGCACCCGCGGGCTCTGCAAAGATTCCCTCCCTCCTAGCGAGGGTCTCCCTTGCCTTCAGGATTTCCTTGTCCGTAACGTCGTTTGAGAAGCCGCCTGACTCTGAGATTGCATTCAGTGCCCTGGTTCCGTCCAGCGGTTCCCCGCACTCCATGGCAACGGCGATGGTCCTCCCGCTCATTGGCTTTATGGAGGACTTGGTCTTGAAGGCCCTGGTGACAGGGCTGCACTTCGTTGCCTGTATGCCCACCATCCTGGGTGAGGCCTTCATTATCCTGGTCTCCCTGAACTCCCTGAATGCCTTCCACGTCGCGGAGATGAGGGTCCCGTTGCCGACAGGGCAGAAGACGTAATCAACATAGGGGAGCTGCTCAGCTATCTCGAATCCTACGGACTTGGTTCCCTCCCTGCGGAAGAGGTAGTCACCGAGGAGGTAGTGTCCGTTCTCCTTCCAGGCCCTCTCAACGAGCTTCGCTGCCGCTGTGTAGTCTCCCTTAATCTGGTAGACCCTGGCGCCGTGCGCGAGAATCTGCTTGAGCTTGGTATCTGCGGCGTCCTCTGGCGTGAATATGTAACAGGGAAGGTTTGATATCCCCGAGTATGCTGACAGGGAGGCGCCCATGTTCCCTGTGGACGCGCAGACGGCTGACCTTGCCTTCTGCTCCAGCGCCCTGGCGACCTCAACAGATGAGCCCCTGTCCTTGAAGGAGCCGGTAGGGTTCTGCATCTCCAGCTTGAACCACACCTCGAACTTCAGTTTGTAAAGCCTCTCGACGTTCCTTGCCCTGATTAAGGGAGTCCCTCCCTCACCTATCGAGAGGATGCTCTTAACGGGATAGAACTCGAGATACCTCGCGTGGGAGAAGGGCCTCGAATGTAGGGTTCCCAGGGAGACGTCCCTCCTGAGTTTGGCATAATCATAGGTAACCTCCAGGGAGGCCCCGCACCTCTCGCACCTGAATATCTTACTTCCGAAACCATACTCCATCCCGCAGGACGAGCACGTTATGGATTTCTCATGCATCTGTTAATAGTTGACTGGTCCTGAATAAATTATTTAATCGGGTTCTGTCAATTATTAACATGGCAGATGGATTGTCAGGCATCGCGCAGGCCATCTTCTCCAGTCCTGAGTCGTTCCTTCTACTTCTAAATCTTATCCAGATTGCGGTCCACCTGAGCCTGGCCATGTTCTTCGGTTGGATTATAATGATGGGATGGAGGACCTACTCCAAGGGCGCTGTCAAGTTCTTTCTGAGGCTGGGCTTCGGATTCGTTGCCCTCATATGCGGCATCGGACTCTCGGGATTCGTCAGCGGATTCTTCACAGGCCCCCTTGCGGAGATACTCTCCATAATCCAGCTGGACATAATGATAGGCGGGCTGGTATCCGCGTTCATCCTCATGGTAAGCATCTACCTCATATCAACTAACATCTACAACGTCGGCGGCCTCAATAAGGAGATAGAGCGCCTGCAGGAGAGGCTAAAGGTCGCGGAGGGCCTCCTCAAGAAGACCGGAAGGGCGGTTAATTCAAAGGCACCGACCATGCTGATTGGTGTTGCAATACTCATTGTTCTGGTTGTCTTCTCGATGGTGAACTTCCGGGGATATCCGAGCATCGCTGACGAGATAGGCTCGTTCCTGGGATTCTCCCCTGCTGACACGGGAAGCGGGCAGGCTGCCGGATGCATCCCGCCGATAAGCCTGCTCATGGCGAACATGGAGAAGATACAGGGTGGTGACTTCGAGCCGTATATGGACGCGACCCTGGAGAGCGAGATAGAGACCGAATCCGGCCATCAGATAGAGGCCATGCTCCTGATAGAGCACGAGGGAAGGGATTACGTCATAGCCATGTCCCCTGACCAGTATATCTGCGTTGCAACCACCACAGACTTCTGCAGCTGCATGGACATCAGCCAGTTGATGGGGATGGGTGGCTAGAAATTTATATCAACGTCTTTCTTGTCCTTTTCCGCTACCCTGAACATTTCCTCTTCCCTGTATTTCATCATCTTTGCAACAACCATGTCAGGAAAGGACTGTATGCGGATGTTGTATGTATTGACGCTGTCGTTGTAGAATTCCCTCCTGTCAGCAAGCTCGTTCTCAATTGCGCTTATTCTTGACTGGAGCTGGCTGAAATTCTCACTGGCACGGAGCTTGGGATAGTTCTCAGCAACGGCAAATATTGTTTTCAGGGCACTTGATATCATGCTGTCCGCAGCAGCCTTATCCGACATTGTCTTGGCATTCAGGAATTCTGTCCTTGCCTTTGTGAGGACATTCAGGGTTTCCTTCTCATATTTCATATAACCCTTCACTGAGCTGACCAGCTTCGGGAGCTCATCAGACCTCTGTTTAAGGAGCACGTTTATGTTCGACCAGGATTTCTTGATGTTGTTCTTAACCCTGATAAGGCCGTTGAAGATGGACACCACATACACGGCAATAGCTATAATGAAAAGGCCGATGATAACTATTATTATGATGTCCAATACCATTGCCATTCAATCACTATAATATTATTAGAACAACCCTAAATAAATTAATATTACCCAGAGGCACCCCACCGAAAGGGCTCCGCCGCCAAACAATTTTATAAATATCCCTGATCTAAGGGTCTTTATGATATCCTTCTCTGACTTATCGGATATGTAGAATATTTTGTCGTTCTTTCCCTTCTTTATCATGACGTCATTGACGCCGTATACACTGGTAGCGTCCTCTAAGAATGGATTGTCGCCTGCACTTCCCATGACATAAACCTTATCGCCGGGCTCTATGATATACTCCCTGAAACGCATCCTGTGCCCGAATCCAAAAAAGTCCTTTGTTTTTATTTCATGTTTAGAGAGGAATTTGGTTATGTTCTCATTGGGCTTCTTACCGAAAGAGGAATCGAATTCTTTCTTCCCTACATCGATGATTGCCCCCTTTGTTGATACCAGAACTGTACCCGTATCGTCCCTGACAAAGAAAAAATCGCCTTCATGGCCTGCTTTTACCTTGACCCACCGGCTATATTTTCCGCTGTTAACGAGCCTTTCAATGGTGTATCTGTAATATACGCAGCGCTTCCTGGTAAACGGGCTTATCATATTGCTGTTTTTTACCGGAACTGCCTCTCCGCATATCTCCACCAGCCCCATTGCCAGTGAGCGTATCTTTGATGTGGGTATGTTTTCGGTGAGACGTTTTCTTTTGAAGTTCAGGAGCCCAACAAAGAACGTGGTAATCCCTAAAAACAATCCCACGACAGAATAGGCAAAAACGCTAAATGAGCTTGGCATCTAATATTATATTATTGTCATCTATAATAAAAACCCGGACTCGCCAAGGAAAGCTTTTAAAGGAGGGCATGAATTATAAACATGGACAAGAGGATTGTTGTGTGTCCCAAGTGCGACAGGGAGCAGAGAATCCCCCTTGACAGGAACGTGGTCAAGTGCGTATGTGGCGGGGTGTTCAACGTTGACATTGAAGAGGGTCACCCAGAGGAGTTCTGGCAGAACCCTGACAACTCGCACAGGTTCTGATTCAGGAAGAACCAGTGACCATTGGTTTTAAATATTTGCTGTTTTATAGAATAAAAATTATGGTGGGGGATGCTCATGGAGATATCCAAGCTAGAGGATGATGAGGACTGGTCTGACGAGGGTGAGGAATCAGAGGAAGACGAGGAAGAGGAGATGTCCTTCTAACCTTCAGGCCTGTTCATGACAAGCCGTCAGAGGCAAATCTCTCTGTTAATTCTGTTCTTAAACAATCAGGTATGAATAAGCCAGCAGGACGCACAGAACAAGAATTGTGGGTATGATTCCTGCTTTCGCCATTTCCCTTGATGATACTCCTGCCCCGTGGACTATTGCATTGGGTGCGGTTCCCGGAGGGAGGAGGAAGGTCATCGAGGTCGCTATCACGGGTATGACCACGAGACCTGGCGAACCCCCGAGGCCTGCTGATATCCCCATGAGTATCGGGACCAGCATCCCCGCTGTCGCGGTGTTCTGTATGAACTGGGTGAACCCGACAGCGAGGACAGCCAACCCGAACGCAATCATGACAGGGTCTGTCAGGCCTGTGATGAGGAGGAAGTTCTGAGCCATCCACGAGGATGCCCCTGTTGCAGTGAGCGCGTTGGCAAGTGATATTGCCCCTCCTATGAGGAATATGACAGCCCAGTTCATGTGGTTCCTGAAGAATCTCCATTCATAGACAAAAACGAACATCAGGAACCCTCCCAGCAGGCCTATGATTGCTGCGGATATCCCGTGAACGGGAGAGGTTATCCAGAGAATCATCGTTATTATGATTATCGTTGCGCATATCTTCTCCTTCCTTGATACCGGCCCAAGGTCCTTTAGCCCGAGGACAACGTTCCTGACCTTCTTGTGGGGCTTGTACATTATCAGGAGGGACAGGTAAACGAGGGGTATCGTTATGATGGCGAACGGAAGGCCAATCAGCATCCATTCAAAGAAACCCCACCCGAGTGCCTCCGCTGCTATGACGTTCGGAGGGGTCCCGACGAGAAGGCCAACGCCGCCAACGTTGGCAGCATAGGCAATGGCAAGGAGGAAGAGCTTCTTGCTGAGCTTTGCTTTCTCGCAGAGCGTGATTATTATGGGAAGCATCAAAAGGACAGTGGCTGTGTTGGACATTATCATGGACAGGATTGCGGTGACTGCCATAACGCCGAACAGGGTAACCTTGGGGTCGTCTGACGCTCGTATGGCCATGTAGGCAATCCTCTTGTCAAGGCCTGTCCTCATGAGGCCTATGCCCAGCATGAATCCTGCGAGTATCAGGAAGACCGCGCTGCTCCCGAATGCGGACAGTGCCTCCACAGGGGTTGACACGAAGAGGACGGGCTGGAGTATGACGGCGAATATGGCTGCGGCCGCTATGGGGATGACCTCGGTGACCCAGAGGGTTGCAATAACGAGGAATATCACTATCGAGCTCCATCCCTGCGGGGTCAGGCCCGGAGGGGGAGGAAGGAAGACCATCGAAAGAAAAACGAGGACGAGAATCCAGACAGCATGCTTCATTATCCTCATGCTTTATTATTCGCAGAGGCTGCTTTTAACTTCTCCATGATCCTGCTAGTGCTGAACGAGCCGAGGGATTCCTTTAGCCTTACTATCTGGCACTTCATGCCATTCTCCTTCAGGGTGTTCCTTAACCAAATCATGTCGAACTGCTGGTCATACCCGATAACTATGATGTCCGGCCTTGCCTTCTTTATGGGACTGAAGAAATCCATCTCATCCCCTATGACCACGGTGTCAACGAACCTGATTGCCTCAAGGACCTTCTTCCTCTCGGTGGCAGGAACCAGAAGCTCTCCTTTCTTCTTCATGTTCCTGTCATGGGTGAGGACGACGGTCAGGTGCTCTCCCATGGAGCGTGCCTTCCTGAGGAAGAATATATGGCCTGGATGGATTATGCTGAAAACCCCGCCGACAAGAACCCTTTTCATGCCAAATGCTCCTGTAAATCTCTGTCGTGCATGACTTAAAAACATTAGTTGGTTAGAACTCCACGGCGTTCCAGTAATCGCCCCTTGTGAGGTGGTCCCACTCCATGTTCACGTAATTCTGGACTATCTTTATCTGCGCGTCCCTGAGGTGAGAAAACCTCGCCTGTGTATTGAGGTATTTCTCTATCGGAAGCAGGACCGCCGGCCTGTAAGTGAGCCTGAATTCTCCCTTCTCAACCTCATAGAGCGGCCAGGCGCCTGTCTTTATGGCGAGGTTACCGACTTCCACTGTCTTTGATGCATCGAAACCCCAACCGGTTGGGCAGGGCGCCAGGAGGTCAATGAACTTCGGGCCCGGGATTGATGCAGCCTTCTGGAGCTTTTTCATGAAGTCTATGGGATTGGAGATGCATGCCGTAGCGACATAGGGCGCCCCGTGCGCCGCTATTATCTTTGCCAGGGGCTTCCTCCTGAGCATGTTCCCCATCGATGCATTACCGACCGGCGTCGTTGAGGTCTCTGCGGCAAAGGGGGTTGCAGATGACATCTGGACGCCCGTGTTCGAGAAGGAGTTGTTATTATAGCAGACATAAATAAAATCGGTCATGCGGGATACCGCGCCTGAGAGGGCCTGGAAGCCGATATCATACGTCGCTCCGTCACCGGCATAGCAGAGGATGTTCACGCCCCTCCTCCTGTTCAGCTGCCTGAGTGCCGCGTCCAGTCCGCTCGCGGCAGCTGCAGCATTCTCTATCGCTATGTGCATCCAGGGGACCTTGGTGGGCATGTTGGGATAAGTAACGAAAAGCGTCATGCAGCCGGACGCGTTTATCACGACCGTGTTCTTTCCCAGGGCCTTAAGGGCGAACTTGAGGCCCATGTCCGCAGGGCATCCGGCACAGAGGGGAGCGCCGCCGACAACAAGCTCTTCCTCAGGGATGTCCTTTATTGTCTTTATCTTGATCATCATCACTCTATTATGTATGGGGATCTAATCTTCAGGCTCTCCAGCTTTTCCTGAAGCCCCTTTACCATGTCCATGACAGGCTGGACATCCACCTCATGCCTGCTCTTCTCGAGCCACTCGACCTTCTGTTTGAGTGATTCAAGCTCCCTCTTCGCATCTTCAACGGCCGGTATTCTGGTGAGCGAGGCGGATACCTCGTCAACCCTCTTCTCCAGCGCGCCTATCCTGGACTCGTCCCTGCTGACCAGTTCCTCTATCTTGGATTCGTTCTCCTTTACGACGCCGTTCATCCTCTCGAACTGCCTGTATATCTCATCGGTCATTCCCTTGAAATCCATGGCGTTGAATTTCTTCCTTATCTCATTGACCTCAGAGAAGAGGCTCTCCAGATTCTGAATCTTTTCCCTGTTCTTCTTAACCTCAACCAGGAATGTGAGGAACTCCTTCTGGGTCTCCTCAAAGACGTTCCTTATGGTCTCCGTGTCCTTATCGTTCATCCTCTTAAGGGCGCGGCTTATCCTGATCTGGGAATCCTCAACAGAAGGGATTTTCTCCGGGGGTTTGGGTGCAGTTTCCTTCACGGTGATTGTCTTTGGGGCAGCCGCCCTGGCAGGGGGAGTGGGTAAGGTTTTATCCGCAGCCGGTTTGACAGGGGGCTTAACAGCCGGTTTCTCTGCTGGGGGTTTAAAAGATGGCTTCGGAGCGGGTTTGCTAACGGCGGGCTTGGGGACGGGTTTGGGAGCAGGCTTCGGGGCGGGCTTTATTGCGGCAGGTTTCTCCGCAGGCTTCTTGGGAGCGGGTTCCATGGGCTTGTCTCCCACAATTCCCCTCTTTATGTCAGAAAGCGGTGACCTGCTGCTGGGGGCAGGCGGTATGGGAGGCCTTCCTATCAGCTTGCTCTTCTCCTCGCTTATCTTGTCCAGGCCCTTCTTGTGGTCATTGACAGCCCTGTCATAATCATTCTTGGAAATCTGGTTCTTACGATAGTCTCTCTTCAGGTTTTCCAGAGTGTTCCTCAGGTCTCTCTCTTTCTTGTTAAGCTCTGAAATCTTCGCCATGGACACCACTAACAGTTAATTATTATACTCCACTGTTTAAAAACCAGAGGAATCTATTCGTTCGGAAGCTCGTCCTCTTCCTTTACCCTTTCCTCTACCTCGTCCTTGATTCCGAGGGTCTCGACCATTTCCTTGTATCTGTTCCTGATGGTCACCTCTGTCACGCCGATTGCGTCAGCGACCTCCCTCTGGGTCTTCTTCTCTCCCTCGAGGACTGCCGCTATGTAGAGGGCTGCGGCCGCGACACCGATGGGTCCCTTCCCTGAGGTGACGTCATAGTTCGATGCATCGTCCAGGACGTCAACAGCTCTGACCTGCACCCTCTCTGAAAGTCCGAGCAGGGAGCCGAACCTGGGGACGTAATCCTGCGCCTTTGCAGGAAGAATCCTTATGCTGAGCTTCCTTGATATGTAACGGTAGGTCTTCCCTATGTCCCTCCTGTTTATGCCGGAAGCCTTTGATATCTCATCGAGTGTCCTTGGAGCGCCCTCCTCCCTGCACGTGGTGTAGAGCAGCGCTGCGATTATGCTCTCTGTTGACCTTCCCCTGACAAGCCCCTTGTTGACAGCGCTCTGGTAGAGCTTTGCCACCTTCTCGTGGATTGCGCGGGAAAGATGCAAATATGAGATAAGACGCTGGAGCTCTGAGAATGCGAATGATAAATTTCGGTCTTTTGACTTTATCAGCCGCTTGTGCCATTTCGTCAGGCGGTAATACTGGGCCCTCTTCTTCGAGGATACCTTGAAGAGCTCACCCCTTCCCTTCCCTATCTCCGTTGTTATACCCTCGTC
>CAYMDJ010000014.1:0-19301 GCA_964389315.1 uncultured archaeon | reverse complement strand
GAAGGTATCGCACTCATCTATCCTGAAGCACGTGGTGAAGGAGAGGGAGTATACGAAGCAGCTGTACGAGGTGTATGAGGACTGGAGGAAGAAGGGCTTCGTGGTGAAGACAGGGTTCAAGTTCGGCTCGCACTTCAGGATATACTTTCCCGGCGCGTCTCCTGCCAAGGGGGG
The DNA here is from genome assembly GCA_964389315.1 of uncultured archaeon. Lineage (GTDB taxonomy): Archaea > Aenigmatarchaeota > Aenigmatarchaeia > QMZP01 > QMZP01 > CAYMDJ01. The sequence continues at coordinate 19,127 of CAYMDJ010000014.1, read as the reverse complement.
CAAATGGGTGCACTCGAGGCACGTCCTGCACATATTCCCCAAGGACCAGAAGCTGCTCATTTCAGAGTGGGCCAGGGCAGTGAGGGTGGCGCACGGCGTGAAGAAGACCTTCCTCCTGTGCATACCCGAGATGAATGAGGAGGATTACGTCGACTACCCAGCGGAATATTTCGGATACACCAGGATAAAGAAGAAGGGCGGCTGGGTCAGGGACACTCCTGACAACCCTCCAAAGTACCTGGTTTCCGTTGTCTCAGAGGACGAGCATATTGGTGGGGTCGAGCTCGCCTCGCTCCTCAGGAAGGCAGAGTCCACTGGAACGGAACTCGTTCTCTCCATCACCGACAGGGAGACCTCTATCACCTACTACATCCTGAAGAAGGTGGAGCTCCCGGGCTCTGATTATGAATACTACGAGATTGAATGGATGAGACCATAGAACCAATTATCCTGTAATTATTAACATTTGGCTCCAGCCTTTTTGGAAGAACTTGTCCTCCTGTAAAGGCTGGGAGTGGATGCGTCCATAACTCAGCTTACAGACGCCTCCTTGGACATCTGACCTGACGGTCAGCAATTAACCGGCTTGGTTAAATTGGCTCAGTCGCAAGCTGAGGGGCAACTAGAAAACTATTGAAACGCGGGCTTCCGAGAGAAACAGGATGGGGTTGGCTTTAAATATGTGTAAATACATATATTCACATAGAGGTGATATCATGGCAAACCTGACCCTGGCTGTCCCTGAAAGGCTCCATGAGAAGATGAAGCAGCACTCTGAAATAAGATGGAGCGAAATCGTGAGGATGGCCATACAGAAGAAGATTGAAGACATGGAGCTGATGGACATGCTGACAGACAAGAGCAGGCTCACGGCAAAGGATGCAATGAAGATAAGCAAGGAGATTGATGAGGAAGTTGCCAGGAAGCTGGGATTATCATGATAGTAGTGATTGACACCAATATCCTGATTTCGGCCCTTATAAAGGATTCCCTGACGCGCGACATTCTAATCGGCTCTGGAATGGATTTCGTCTATCCTGAAATCTCGCTGCATGAAATAAGGAAGCACGAAAGGCTGATAATGGAGAAATCAAGCCTTACGAAGAATAACCTGGACACTCTCCTGGCAAGGATTCTTGATTATGTTGTCCTGGTTCCAACAGAGGTGATTGAAGAGCACCTGGATGAGGCAAGGAAGATTATGCTCGATATCGACCCCAAGGACGTTGTTTTCATTGCTGCCGCGCTCTCCTTTGAGAACCCGGTCATATGGAGCGATGACAGGGATTTCGACAAGCAGGACCGGGTCAGGGTCGTCAAAACAGAGCGGCTCGCGAGGCTTTTCGGGAAATAATGATTCAAGCGCTAATCGTTTGCATGTAAACCAAGGTTAATGGGTATGAACCCGAGTTAACCTTAAATTGTCCATCTGACGGGACATCACCCGACAAAAGAGCACAAGCCAAACCATTCCCTCTTCAAACAAGCTTTATAAATACTGTTTGTAACTATTGTATAGTGACAATAATGTCACTGCTGGGTGCAGGTGTCCTTCCATAACATCCTGCCCCGGTTATCATGCTACACACATTTACAACTCGCTCAAACCTCAAGGGATTGAGCACCGCTCATCGAAATCGGAGTTGCACTTGAACGCGTCCGCGGGGATGTCTTCACAGACCCCTCCCCATGAAAAGGGCGCAAACATCCGGGCAGCGTCAGCCCTGACCAAGACCAGGAAGATCTGTCTTCCGTGGGTCTTTCGCAGGGCGCGGCGCCTAAGAAAATGACAGCCGAAGGACTGCCGCAATATAGTTAATATAGTCTTCCGTCTGTCTTGCGTTCACTTCTCACCCACAAAGGCGGGTGGGAAAGCACGGCGTTCGCCTGGAAGCCGTGGTTAGTTATACAAATAACGGAGGTCAGTTCTGGCTGTCTTTCGTCAGTCTTGAGTTGACTTCCGAAGGAGTTTTGTTGGTTTTGGTGCCGCACGTACCCGTTCGTGTGTCGCCTTAAAAACAACGGGTAAACCCTGCTCACGCCGCAAGGGGGCGTGCGCGAAAGGAGGAAATATGAATATTATAAAAACAATCGGGACCTCCCTCAGGGAGGTCGGGTACGTTGCAACTGAAAAGCTTGCAACTCAGGTGGCGCTTCTCCTTGCCAGTGACGGAGGGAGCGTCAAGGCAATGCTCCTGGACGGGCCTCCGGGAGCAGGAAAGACATTTCTGGCCAAATCAGTGGCCAGGATTCTGGGGGTGGATTATATATATATCCAGGCCCATCCCGGTTCCTCCCCTGAGGACTTCCTCTACGACGCTAACATCGTTAGCATACTCAGGGGAGCAGCGGGTGACCCCGAAGCCGTTAAGTCGGCAGAGGATGTCATCGAGTTGGGGTTCCTCCCGCAGGTCTTCAAAGCCTCTCAGGAGGGACCTGTCGTTGCCTTCGTCGACGAGCTTGACAAGAGCTCCCCGAAGGTTGACGGCCTCTTCCTGGCCGCCCTTCAGGAAGGGGAGGTTGTTGTGAAGGGCGTTGGCCGGGTTCGCGCCAATCTGGCCAACTTGGTGATATTCTTCACCAAGAACAATGAGCGGCAAATCTCCGAGCCGCTCATGAGGCGCCTCCGCCGGGAATATCTCCCGTTCCCGGAGGAGAAACTGGAGATGGCTATCCTGACCGGCAGGGTCAAGCGCGGTCAGGTCTCTCAGCCGGTCGAGATTCCCCATGAGCCGGTTGACGCCATCCCCGAGGCGGTGGCGAAGATATTGATAACCATCGCCAATAGGCTCCGGGATAAGCAGGAGGACCTTATCAAGGCCCCTGCCACACAGGAGCTCGAGATGGCCGGGCACGATGTCATCCGCCTGGCCAGGTGGGGAGCTCTTGGAATGACCGGAGAGGTCGCCTTCGGGTGGCTCGCCGGATACGAGGAGGACAGGGAAATCCTCCGGCAGATAACCACGCCGGAGGAGCTTGGAAACCTCCTCAGGTCGGCAATAAAGTCGTCGGCCGCTAGGACTGTCCGGCAGGAAATCGGGACAGCCGACGACAGCTTTGTTAAGTTCGGCACAGCTAATGGTTAATGTGCCGGGCTTTGGTGCCGCACGTGCCCGTTCGTGTGTCGCCATAAAAACAACGGGTAACCCTGCTCACGCCACAAAGGGGCGTGCGCGAAAAAAGGAGGTTATTATGGAAAATTATATTGTTGCAATACTTCCCGCCATACAACGGGATTTGCTCCTCTCCCGCTGCGTCAGGCGGGTTGAGGACGAACCGGCCAGCGTATCAACGCTGGAAGTCAGCTGGCCGGATATGAAGGTATCGTTCGCCTCGGACGATGCCGTCTCCGAAGCCTCGGTCGAGGTCTCGGAGAACATCTCCATCGCGGTGTTCTCTCGTCGCATGGAGAGTTTACTGGACTGCGGTGCCAACAATGGTGCTGCGGAGTGGGAGCTGAAATGGGCCAACAGAATCAGCCTGTACGGCACCCCAGAGGAGGTCCGCCGGTTGCTGTGCGATAAGGTCGTCTCGCTCGACAGCCAGACCGGCGAGACCGTCGGAGTGTTAAAACTGCGGAGGCGTAGCATCGATTCCGGTCATGCCTCCGTGAAAATGGTGCCTGCGGAAGACAGCATTCAGGTCATATGCCGGCACCAGAACGCCCAAGGGCTCAAGGCGGTCTGGAAGTCAATCTTCCACCGCCTGGACCCGCAATATGGGCGACAGCAGGTGGAGGAGGATATGGAGAGTGTTTCTGATGATGCTCCAGAAACTCCTCCTCCTGTCGAAGAACCGGCCCTCCCTGAATTCAGGCGGCCGGAATACCCGGAGTTCTACGCTGGTATAGAGCTCTGGGAAAGCGAGAATCATCTGCACCAGGAGGCAGCCAAGCTGCCTGGTGCAGAGGAATTTATTGGCTCGACAGGCGTTTACCCGCTAAGCCTGTTGATTAATGAGGACGGGAGGCTGGAAACGGCTGACCGTTCGTATAAATACAACTGGGTGTTCAGAATGTTGACACCCAGTCTGAAGGGGCTTGAATTGCGCCCCTTCAATGTCAAGCGGGTAAGGGGCGGCTTCATGCTCACGGCCTCGTTCCGTGGAATGAGGTACGAGAGTGACCTAACCAATAGGTTTCATGATGACGCCGTGAAGACGACCATGAAACTCGGTTACGGCCCTGCCGCCCAGGAGGAGGAAGCTGCATAAGGCCGCCATGGAAGGACGGCCGGAAAGGAGGCTGACATGTCTCAGCAAAGAATTCCCATGGAAACGTGGGAAATCAGCAAGGAACTTGCTGAGGCATTGTTCCCGCCTCCGCAGGTTCCTGAAACCCAGGAGGAGGAACCGGCTGATACGGAATTCGATAAAGCCGATTCCTCTATTGATGAGGAGCAGATGCCGCAGGAACATGAATCTGCTCCTTCCTCGGAGGACGGTGAAGAACCAGCTGCTTCTGAGGAAAACGAGGGGACTCTGTCCTCCTCGCCTGAACCGGATTCCGAACAAACCGGTGAGGAAGGGGCGGAAGAACCGATTCAGGGGGAACCGGAGGATATTGAGGAGGTGGCGGAAGCGACCTCCAAGACGTCCGAGGATGTCCACGGCGGTGACGAGGCTACCAAGGACATCGAGGATTCCCCCAACGCCGCCGATGACGGTGAAGCCGAGAATGAAGGGGCTGAAACCGGAGAAGACGGCGAAGATGGGGAAAGCGATAGTCACTCTGGCCAACAGGACTCTGCGAATGAGGGAACCGAAGGCGAGGGTGACCGGGGAGAGGCTGACGGAGATAGTGACTGTGAATCCGAAGGCCAATCCAAGGAGGAAAACACCACCGAAACCGAGGGTGATAATGACGGCGAAGGTGGTGATGAAGGCGAGGGAGCTGATGCTGACAGCAGCGATGCTGGAAGTACTGGCGAACTTGCCGCTGAGGAATGGGAGGTGAAGGTTGACCAGTGCATTGCCTCTGCTGCCCTTGAGAAGTCCATGAGGGAGCTGGAGGAGAAGGTGCGTGATGAGGCCGGCCATCGCACGACCCTTCCTCGCTATGATTTCGGGGAGGAATCCCCTGTTGAGCTGGAGGTGGCCTTCAGGAAGTCCAGCGAGCTTCTCAGGAAGTTCGCGGCTGAGGAGGATTTCGCCTCCAGAAAGGATGGCAGTTCACGTTGGGATGCCAAGGCCATAGCGAAATCGGTTGTGGCTTACCGGCACCAGAACATACCATCCTCAAAAAGCGAACGCCCAAAGGAGGCGGACATATGTATCCTTCTGGACATCTCCGGCTCGTGTGAAAGTCAGGCCGAGATGTTCATGGCCATCGCCGCCGGAGTCATCGGCAGTGGTGTCAGGGTGTTCGTCGGGTATAACGGCTGCGCCCGCGCATCGGCGATGAATCCGCCCAAAAGGCGGATTACTAGCTATGCAAAGGCAAAACCTTGGGTTCAGTCAGAGATAGACCGCGTCTCTGGCTGGGATAATCAGGAGGCGGTCGGGGAATGGGGCTTCAGCGAGTTCCTCGAGGAGGTACGGCCAAAGACCGTGATAATCTTCGGGGACTGGGACGGTATTGACCTGTACACTGATGCTGTCCGCAATCCGAAGTTCCGCAAAGTAAAGTTCTTCTGGTTTGCCAATGAGGGTGTACGTGAAGAAGGTAGGATACCTGACGGGTTTACCAGGAAGAACTACGTTCCCGGGATATACACCCCGCGCGACTTCGTAAGGGCGCTGAGGACGATTAGGTGATCCGGGGAAAGGAGGAGTATTGGTGTAACCACCATCATGGCCTGAGTGGCGGTATACAAATCGTTAATCAGGCAGTGGCGCCCAAGCCAATGGGCTCCCTGATATCTTCCGGGAAATCTTGGTGAAACGCCTGTTGTGGGACAGGAAAAGTACCCATGATTCGGTAGGAAGAGGAATCAAATGACTGGGCGAGGCAATCGTTGGGGAACGTTGGCATGCTCACGACTCCAAGTGTTGCCTCATTATAGTCCCCCACCCGAGGCCTTCTGTCCCAAGGCGGCTGGCAACTTGTCCTGGGACGTTCCGCAGTCCTGCCTGAGCATGCGGACTGCGGCGCATTTCAGCCGGGTCCCACCCGACGCGGTCGGAGCGCTTTCTGGAGAATGCTTTTATGCAGGCAGTGACAAATCCTTTCCCGATTGCAGCACAGGAAGTAGGTGTTTCCGCCCACTGAGTTGGGGTGTTGCATGGAAAAGAGCGCATCTCTGGTATTGGAAGAGTTGCTGCCCGATGTTAGCGCAGGGATAGGCAAGCCCTCTGCTTCCGATAGGGCTTATAAGGGAGCATGTTAAAGGGTGCCACAAGAACCCGCTTGGTATTGAACGGGTAAGCCCTGGCATGACCGGCCAAGAGTCCGGTAAATGGAAAGGGTTGTTGGCTAATGCCCATACATTGGCCAGAATCCGCTCCTCTCCCTCCATGCGGGGGGATTACAAACCAATGCTTCTGGCATGGCAGGAGCACAAGGACAGGAGGGTGCCATGAAAATACCCATTAAGTTTCCGGTCAGGCTGGTTCGACCCGGGAACTCTTCTCTCGTGGTCATCCGCCTGCCCAGGCCCATGGACTACGACGCAAAGATTTTCCTGCGCAGCGTGGCCAAGGGAATTCCCGAATACCATCATCCCATTGAGACCGGGATTTCCGGCCGGACTGACACCGGCAAGGAGATTCCCATCAATACGGTGGGGAGGTGGCTGTTCGGGACGCCCGGATATATGGGCCACGTAATGGTGAGGAATCCGGCGGAGGGCCTCGACGCCAATGTCGAGTTCCCGAAGGATTCCCCTGACATCGTCCACCGGCTGGTTGCCAGAATCAAGGAAGAGGTAGAAGGCGGCCACATCGTAGACCTTTCGGACGATGTCCTAAACAGGGCAATGCGCCTGATTCAGGAGAGGAATCCAAAGGCTTCCCTTCAGAAGAGGGCCACATTTGCCAACGGGGTCTTCTACCTGGTTACCGGATATTCCGGTGGCTTCGGTGGTCCTAGTGTGCGCGAGCATGCTATTCCGCGCGTTTTAGGACAAGGTGGAGGGCGTTCTTTCGATGAGGCGGTGGAGCTTCTCATAAGTGATGATGGTCCGATATTCGGTCCTATCACTGATGTCCATCGCCACTGCTGGGAGAACGAATGCTGCTTCGATGATGATCCAGAAGACATCAAGCAGTTGTCCCGTTAAAGACCGTTTCCAAATCGGACAGTAGAAAGGAGGTTTGTATGTTATAAATTTATTCAAGGGGGGATTCCCTGTGCCTTCAAAGCAATAGTAGGGGCGGGTGGTAAGCACGCTGGATTCTGCTGCAAGGGAATACCACAACCCGAAAGGTGGATGACATCGACCTAGGCGCTTGGCCCGGCGCAAAGCTTACATTAGGGGATGTTATTAAAAATGCATCCCCTTCTTTTTGTATTGTCAAGTTAGCGAGAGGTATACACACAGAATAAGATTTAAATACCTATCCCGCAACTATATACCAATAGCGGCCAAAGTGGGGGTGTATACCCGTACCCATTTCGAACACGGAAGTCAAGCCCTCCTACGGTCTGGGTTGTACTCATTTCGATGGGGAAGCCCAGATCGCTGCTTAACACCCTTTTTCTTTCCAATAAATGCAAAAAGCGTGTACGGAAAAAACGAGTGTAAATTCTGCTTGTTGCTTACTTGTGCCCTGAGGGGTATCAGCTTTTCGAGCCCAGGAACAATATAAACAATTCTGGGTTCAAAGTCTGTAAGCTGATGTTGGTTTTTTATTGATTCGCGCCATAATGAAAATATGGCAAAGAAGAAGGTTTACCCGACGAAAGTTTTTAGGACGAATCCTGATACAATAGCAATTAATGTACAACAATTCACAGACCAGGACCCCCTCTTTCCTTATCCGACAGGAAAAATAGAAGAACCTCCGTATTGTTCTCTGCTCAAGAGGGGAGCTTCGGTTCTTGGTCCTGACAACCCAAAAGAGAGAAAGAAAGGTAAGGGATAAATTCTGCATCTATTTCTTGACGGCCTTCGGTTTCACGGGTTCTTTTGAGGTGGACCTGACGGCGTTGCTGAACTTGCGGATTGCTATTGCGATGCCCCATATGAAGTTTGCCGCTATGCTGTGGAACATGTCAGTGGTCTGGAATACCCACCCCGAGTCGTCTGTGGCGTAGAAGGAGAAGACGATTATTCCCGCTGCATGGACGAGCGCGTAGATGAGGAGGGACGCGCCTATTATCATGAACGCCCCTCTCCCCTGGTTGAATATCGTTGCCATGGCCACCCTCGGGTTGGAGCGGTAGGCAGACCAGAGCCGGCAGATGAAGATTATGGCGATGAGAGAGCCGAGGACTGTTAATGCGCTCGCTATGGCCGTTATCATGGTGATGTCATTCATTCTTCCACCTCATTATGCCCTCCCACCTGAAGATGAGAATAAGGAGCGCGACCAGGGATATCATCCTGGGGAGTATGATGGTCGGGAAGATTGCCTCCACTATGAAGGGGACCTCCCCATAAACATATATCATTATCAGCCTGGCGACGCCAGCCATGAGGGCAAGCAGGACGACAGCGAGCAGGACCTTCATGTCGTTCTGCAGCTTCCTGCTCTTGGGAATGAGCATTATTATGTTCTTCTTCTCTATCCTGGCAGTCCTGAAGGAGAAGTAGCTGATCAGGAGGGCGATTATTACGTTGAATCCCAGACCCAGGATAAATACCAGCTCGAACATTATTATATTATTGTGCAGGCAGGCTATTAAACTATGCCGTTTTTTACGTGTGATGCCCTGAATCCAGATTTGACTGCGGCCATGGGCATGATGATATATTTATATATCAGGTGATATAATATTATACCATATGATAAAGAATTATACCACTGACAGGGTTCTGGGTCTGTTCTTCAGGAGTCCTACCAGGAGGTTCCACTTGAGGGAGATATGCAGGCTAATAGGCATGGGAATGCCCTCTGTGAAGCTCCATGTCAGCAGGCTCGAGGAGCAGGGGTTCATAAGGAAGGAGAAGGGTGAGATATACCCTTATTACAGGGCAGATATCAATGATAAATTCAAACTCTACAAAAGGAACTCAATGCTTGTGAACATCCAAGAATCAGGCCTGATGGAATTCCTTGAGGAAGAATTCGTTCCGTCTGCTGTTGTCCTGTTCGGTTCAGCCTCCAGGGGCGAGGACACGGAAAACAGCGACATTGACCTCCTTGTCATTGCAAAGGAGAAGGACGTTAATCTCAAGAAGTATGAAAGCGCGCTCGGAAGGAAGATTAACATGATATTCGAGGATTCTTCAAAGGGCATGCCGAAAGAGCTGCTCAACAACGTGATAAACGGCATCGTTTTGTATGGGTATCTGAAGGTGATTGGATGAAGGAATGGAAAGACTCGCAAAGCGAGGTGAGCAAAGTGAAGAGGGACAGCGAAATGGCAAGGTCAATCCTCAAGATGGTCAGGGTAAGGATAAGGGCAAACGAAAGGCTGGAAGGCGATGATTTTGCTTCGCTTAAGCTGGAATCATACTACGAGATAATCAAGGAAATCATAACCGCCCTGATGGCCCTTGACGGATATAAGACGCTCAGCCACGAGGTTCTTATAGGATACCTCAGGGAATTCCACAGTGAGTTGCACGATGACATATACTTCATTGACAACATCAGGAAGCTGAGGCACAAAATAAGCTACAAGGGATTCTTCATAAACAGGGATTATCTGGAAAGGGACGAGTGGCGGATAAAGGAGATAATAAGAAAGCTCGAGAAGATGCTTGTAAGAAAGCTGGAGGACTGAAGCAAGGTGTTATCATGGCCGTAAGGATTGTTGCCCTGGGTGATTTGCACGGAAGGTTTCCCAGGATAAGCTCCAGGAAGTTTGACTACATGCTGTCAGTGGGGGACTTCTGCCCCAACCTCTCCAGGGACTTGATGTTCCAGGACCTGCGGAAGAGGCTGGAGGAGCCGGGATACGAAGGCGAATGGTGGGACTCCATAGGGGAGAAAGAGGCCGGGAGGAGGAACAGGGCAGAGATGGAGAGGGGCAGGAAGGTCCTTGAGAGGGTTGCCTCGTACGGAAAGCCAGTGATAGCGGTTCCTGGCAACACGGACTTCTTCAGCAGGGGCTCCAGCGTCCTGGGCAGCGGGAATTACTACAGGAGCTTCCTCCTCAAAGAACTTAAGAACGTGAAGGACGCGCACATGAAGGCTGTCAGGACGCCTTTCTTCACTGTGATTGGTTATGGTGGGACCAGCGGGCCTGAGATTCCCATTGAGGAGGAAAGGAGACTCTACAGCGCAAGGGAGCTCAGGGGAATGGAAAGGGACCTGAAGTACCTGGAGGACAGGTTTGACAGGCTGTTCCGCAAGGCAGAGGAACCGGTTGTTTTCCTTGTGCACAACGTCCCATACGGCACCAGCCTCGACAGGATAAGGAACAAGGACTCACCGAGGTTCGGGAAGCATTTCGGTTCGATCCTGGCAAGGAGGATGATAGAGAAGCACCAGCCGCTGGTTTGCCTCGGAGGGCACATGCACAAGGGAAAGGGAGCGTGCTACATAGGCGATACCCTCTGCATCAACCCTGGTGAGGGCCCTGGCGCCAACCTTCGGTTCGAGATAGACGGCATGAAGCTGGACTTTAAGAAGCCGGGTTCCTTATAAATTGCTCGGATTCCACTATTTATGGTTGCATGAAAGTTGACGGGAAAGGCTACAGGACCATATGGATGGAGGGCGGGAAGCTAATGATAATAGACCAGAGGAACCTCCCCCACGAGTTCGTTATCGAGAATCTGGAAACGGTGGAGGACGTGGCCAGGGCGATAAAGGAGATGCACATAAGGGGGGCCGGAGCCATAGGTGCAGCAGCCGGCTACGGTATGTTTCTGGCTGCAATGGAGGCCCCTGCGGAAGGTTTTGATAATTATATGAAGGAGGCTGGCGAGAGGCTGAAGGCGACCAGGCCCACGGCTGTCAACCTCCAGTGGGCTGTTGAGAGGCAGCTCTCTGGAATCTCCAAAGGGAAACCAGAGAAGAAGAGGGAGATAGCGGGGAGGGTGGCGCAGGGGATAGCTGACGAGGATGCTGAATCATGCAGGAGGATAGGCGAGCACGGCCTCAGGATAATCGAGGGTCTGAGCCAGAGAAAGGGAGGAAAGCCCGTTAACATACTTACCCACTGCAACGCAGGGTGGCTGGCATTCGTTGACTACGGGACCGCTACCGCCCCGATTTATGCAGCGCACGAGAAGGGAATCCCAGTCCACGTCTGGGTGGATGAGACCCGCCCCAGGAACCAGGGAGCAAGGCTGACAGCCTGGGAACTCGGCCAGCACGGTGTTCCCCACACGGTGATTTCTGACAATACAGGAGGCCACCTGATGCAGAACGGCATGGTGGACATGGTCATAGTGGGAAGCGACAGGACCACCTTTACGGGAAACGTCGCGAACAAGATAGGGACCTACCTGAAAGCGCTGGCCGCTAGGGACAACAGCGTCCCCTTCTACGTTGCGCTCCCCTCATCAACCCTTGACTGGAAGACCAGCGATGGGAGGGAGATTCCCATAGAGGAACGAGAGTCGGATGAAGTCCGGTTCGCGCAGGGCCTGTGCGAAGGCTCCTTGCGGAGCGTCCTCCTGACGCCCGAGAAGAGCCCCGCAGCCAACTACGCCTTTGACGTCACTCCAGCGAGATTGGTTACGGGCCTGATAACAGAGAGGGGAATATGCAGGCCAGAGGAAGGGGAGATAAGAAGGCTCTTCCCTGAGAAGTGAGACAAAGAACAACTTTTAAATAGCTTATTCCGACTCTATAACTATGCCTATAGAGGGGTTTGTGGAATACAGGAGGAGGGAGTACTGCAAGGACGTCCAGTGCCCTGTCCAGGTGATAATGGATTCAAAGGGCGAGGGCTCTGAGGACTTTGAGAAGCTCAGGAAGATATGCAAGGAGGCATGCCTCCACACAACGCACGAGTTCCACAAATGGCTCACTGACAGGGGATATCTGGTGGCGAAGCCTGCCCCTCAGGGTGAAGAGGAGGGATGACAATGAACTGGGGAATGAGGAACAGGATGTCGAGGATAATCAACCCCAAGACCAAGAGCTGCGTGATGCTGGCGGTCGACCACGGATACTTCCAGGGCCCCACGACAGGGCTCAGGAACCTGGCAAAGGCGGTTGACCCGCTGCTCCCCTATGCGGACGCGCTGATGATAGCAAGAGGGGGTTTGAGAAACTGGATAACCCATGACATGGACAAGCCGATTGTATTGAGGGTATCAGGGGGGCAGAGCGTGCTAAAGGAGCTCTCCAACGAGGTGATAACCACGTCCATAGATTCTGCGATTAGGCTGAATGCCTCTGCAGTGACGTGCTCCGTCTACGTCGGCGGGGAGTATGAGAAGGAGACCATACACAACCTCGCGAAGCTCGTGAACGAGGCCGAGAAGTACGGAATTCCTGTCCTTGCCGTGACCGCAGTGGGAAAGGAAATGGCAAGGGACGCCAGGTACCTGGGACTGGCCTCGAGAATATGCATCGAGACAGGAGCGCACATGATAAAGACCTATTACTGCGACGGCTTTGAGGATGTTGTGGAGGCATGCGGGAACGCGCCCGTCGTGATAGCAGGAGGCAAGAAGATGCCCGAGAGGGAGGCCCTACAGATGGCTTACGACGCGGTCTCAAAGGGAGCGTCAGGGGTTGACATGGGAAGGAACATCTTCCAGAGCGACTCGCCCGTCAGCATGATAAAGGCCGTTAGGGGGATAGTCCACGACAAGATTTCCGTGGACGAGGCCTACAATATTTATGAGCAGGGCAAGAAGGCCAAGTAAGGGACGTGATGCTGAGTGAAGGTGGCTGTCTATTACAGGAACAGTGATGTCAGGATAGAGGAGAGGCCGAAACCCAGACTGAATGAAGGTGAGATTCTCGTTAAAATGAAGGCCTCGGGCATCTGCGGAACAGATCTGATGGAATGGTATCGGATAAAGAAGGCCCCGAGGGTCCTCGGCCACGAGATGGTCGGGGATATCGTTGAGTCCAGGTCAGGGAAGTTCTCTGTTGGCCACAGGGTCTTTGTCAGCCACCACGTCCCGTGCAACGACTGCAAGTACTGCAGGGAGGGCAACCACACGGCGTGCGAGACCCTCCATGAAGGAAACTATGACCCAGGCGGGTTCAGCGAATACATTAGGGTCCCTGGGATAAACGTGGAGAACGGGACTTATCTTCTCCCGGATAACGTGTCCTATGAGGAGGGAGTGATGATAGAGCCACTGGCCTGCGCGGTGAGAGCGCAGAGGGTGATAGGGGTGAAGGGGGGACAGACGGTCCTTGTCCTCGGTTCAGGCGTCTCGGGCCTCCTCAACATAGCCGTCGCCAAGCTCAAGGGCGCCAGGGTAATCGCGACCGACATAAACGGATACCGGCTTGGGAAGGCCAAGGAATTCGGCGCAGACGAGGCAGTGGACGCGAGGAATCTTCCTGACATGAAGGCTGACAGGGTCCTGGTCTGCACGGGCGCCATGCAGGCATTCGGGCAAGCATTCAAATCCGTTGACAGGAAGGGAATAGTGATGTTCTTCGCCATCCCTGACAGGGACATAACCATGCCCACAACGGATTTCTGGAGGAACGAATTGAGCTTCGTCTCCAGCTACGGTGCCGCCCCCGCTGACCTGGAGGAATCCCTTGATCTGATAAGCGAGGGAAAAATCAACGTCAAGGGGATGGTAACCGACAGGTTCCCCCTCAGCCAGATACAGAAGGGTTTTGACGTAGCAGGCAGGGCGCAGGAATCCCTGAAGGTCATGATAACCGCAGAATAGGGTATAGGTTAGGATTACTTCTTTGCGTAGTGATGTATCATATTTAAGGAGTGAAAACAATAATTTATGATGCCCAAAAGAGTTAGGATGAAAATGGGTAAACAGAAAGAAATGATAGAGAATGCAAAGTCTATTGTTGGCGATTGGGAAAAACTATCAAAACTTATTGGTGCCAACAAACAATATTTAAGATATTATCTTAGAAGGGAAGTAAGAACACTCCCAGAACCCCTATATAACAAACTTAGCAAGATAGTGAGAACAGAATATGATGGATTCATATTGGAAATGTTAGATGGTAACTGGGGAAGGATGAAGGGTGCTAAAATGAGCCCCAGGACAAAACCCAAAAGCGTCAGCTTAATCAAACCTTCTGTTGAACTTGCTGAGATAATGGGCATTATGCTTGGAGATGGCAATATATACAAAAAACAGTATGCAATAAGGGTTTGTGGAAACGCAAAGGAAGACAAGATTTATCTTATAGAACATGTAAAAAAATTATTTGATTCTGTTTTTGGTATAATACCTAGAGAATATTACCTTAAATCTCAAAATGAATTAATACTCTACGCATATAGTAAGTTCATTGCAACCAACCTTATGCATTACGGACTTGTTTCTGGTAATAAGAAGAAAAAGGGTGCCAAAATACCAGAATGGATAATGAATGATGAAAAATACACCAGTGCGTGCATAAGGGGATTGTTTGATACAGACGGCACAGTATTCCAACAAAGGGGTAACCTAAAAATCGAGTTAGCATCAGGAATTCCAAGTTTACAGAAAACGTTTTATGAGTCAATGAAAAGGGTAGGTTTTCATAAAAACTGGTCAACCCCAAATTCCAGCAACGTTAGTAGATATGGTCTTTATTCAAAGAACGATGTTAACAAATTTATAGATGAAATCGGCTTTAAAAACATAAAGCATATAAATAAATGCACAAAATATAACCGCGCCAAGTGCCCAGGTAGTGTAGCGGCCTAATTGCGCCAAAGAGATTTGGTGCAAGGCTAAGCATATGAGACTGTCACTCTCATGACCCGGGTTCAAATGAACCCTTTTGCCCAGTAAACGTGCAAAAGCGTTCGCGGAAAGAAAGCTTCCGCCGAACGAAAGGTTCTGGGAATCCCGGCCTGGGCGCTTATCTTTTTTATTAATCCTTGGGGGGCCGAGGAGTATTTAAGAAAGGAAAACAATTCTTTAAACGATTATGGAAAAGAAGAATTTCCTTTTCGTTACATACGATGCGCTCATCACTGACATCGCCTGGCAGATAGTCAAGGAGGGGCACGACGTCAAGTTCTTTACTGAGAACAGCGTAGAGAAGGAGGTAGGTGACGGGTTCGTCCCAAAGGTGGACAACTGGAGGAAGGAGGTCGACTGGGCGGACGTCATAGTTTTCGACGACACGCTGGGCCAGGGAAAGAGAGCAAAGAGGCTCATGGAGCAGGGACATAATGTTATAGGGGGGACGCCCTACACGGACAAGCTGGAGGACGACCGTGCCTTCGGCCAGGAAGAGATGAAGAAGCACGGCATAAACATAATCCCCTACATGGACTTCACGTCCTTTGACGAGGCCATAGCGTTCGTGCAGGAGAACCCGGGGAGGTATGTCCTCAAGCCGGTCGGGGACAGCGCCCCCAAGAGGTTCCTTTACATCGGCGAGGAAGACGACGGCAAGGACATGCTCCAGGTCCTGGACGCATACAGCAAGGCATGGTCAAAGAAGGTAAAGAGGTTCCAGCTCCAGAAGAGGATTCCGGGCGTTGAGGTTGCAGTAAGCGCGTTCTTCAACGGGCACGAATACGTCTATCCCATAAACGTCAACTTCGAGCACAAGAAGCTCTTTCCCGGTAACATCGGCCCATCCACAGGGGAGATGGGGACGAGCGCTTTCTGGAGCAAGCCCAACAGGCTCTTCAACATGACCCTGAAGAAGCTGGAGAACATCCTCAGGAAGGAGAGGTACGTCGGCTGCATAGACCTCAATTGCATAGTGAACAGCAACGGAATCTACCCGCTCGAGTTCACCTCACGCTTCGGCTACCCGATTGTATTCATACAGCAGGAGGGGATGATAACCCCGATAAGCGAGTTCTTCTACCATTTGTCTCGCGGGGATGACATAAAGCTCAAGGTAAAGAGCGGCTTCCAGATAGGTGCCAGGATTGTGGTTCCTCCGTTCCCGTTCAGGGACAGGAAGACCTTCGAGGTCCAGTCAAAGGATTCTGTCATATATTTCAGGAAGCCGAGCAGGGAAGGCGTCCACATAGAGGACGTCAAGCTCGTGAACGGGGAATGGGTCGTGACAGGGACCTCTGGAGTCGTTCTGGTCGTGTGCGGGACAGGCCCAACGATGAAGCAGGCACAGGCGCAGATGTACAACAGGATAAGCAACATAAACATACCCCACATGTACTACAGGAAGGACATAGGAGACAGGTGGTTCGAGGACAGCGACCGCCTCCACAACTGGGGCTACCTCAGGGAGACATGATAAGATGGGTATGGTTCCCGGGTATTTGTTTGCATTTCCATGTGTTTCCTGAAGTTAGTCGGGACTTCAAGCAATTCTGCGAAACGCTCACCCGATTCTGTCATCTTGACGTAATTTTTTTCAAAGTCAAAATCCAGATAACGGCAAGCCTCCAGCATCTTAAGCACCCGTCCAAGTTCGTGGTTATTCACGACTTCTTCTTCGCCGAAGTTGAAGAGGGGAATGTCCATCAGGGATTCGTCAATACTTTTCACTCCTTCGGCAAAAGCATCAAGCGGAACCATTTTAGTGTCATAGGTTATTGCATTGAGGTATTTAAGAACAATAATTCCAGAGCTTATAGGAGTCTGTGGCATGATTCCTTATAATATATATTGCGTCAGAAGGATAAAAAGCATTAGGATTTATAAACCACTTTGCAAGAAGTTACTATTAGACAGACGACCTTTCGATCCCAGTAACAATGTAGACAACCCTGGGCATGAAAAGTCGTCATTCCAATATCAGATGGACGTCATTGACCGATTGGATAAGGACGTCATTCCAACAAATAGACAGACGACTTTAACCAATTGAACCAGGTCGTCATTCCAGTGATGGGCCTGTAGCTCAGTCTGGTAGAGCAGCGGGCTTTTAGCCGCGCGTTAAAAGCGTCGAGACCTAACTTGCATTGGAAGTTTTCGGGCATTTCCGTTAACGCTTTGTGAAAGCGGGAGCTTCCGTAAAGGGTTAGGTCTGTGAGAGGAAACCCGCGTGTCGTCGGTTCAAAAGAACCCTTTTGCCCAGTAAACGTGCAAAAGCGTTCGCGGAAAGACCGCTTCCGCAAGAACGAAAGGTTCTGGATGTCCGGCCAGGCCCATAACACCCTTTTTCTTTTCGAACCCAGTAGCGATATATCCAATCCTGGGCTCTAAAGCAAAAAGCGCGTCCGGAAAATATTTTCTGGTTGCTCCTCAGCTTGCGACTGAGCCTTTTCTTCGCATAAATATAACCTCTAGAGCCTGCTTGTTGCTCGCCCGCTTGCAGAAGTGGTAACTCTCGTAAGCGGGCAAAGCTTTAAAAGCTTGCAATACATATCTTGTGGTATTGGGCGCTCTTGAGTGTCCAGGGCCGATGTTCCCAAAAACATCCCATCGGGCATGAAACCTCTCCAAGCGTATAATAATGTATTAACCTATTAACCGTTAATTGGTTAATGGGCAAAAGTATAAATACATCCAATCACATACATATACTACAAAGGTACGATTGGGTACTACGGCCTGGTGGTTAGGGCGTACGGGTGATTTCATAAAGACCATTGACATCCTCCAGCACAAGCTTGTTCCTGTTCATGAAGTCCTGCCGAAGCAGGAAAAGGATTCCCTTCTGGAAAGGCTCGGTGTCGGGGAAGATTCCCTTCCGAAGATATTCGCGTCAGACCCTGCTCTCATCAAGCTCGAGATAAAGCCGGGCGACGTGATAAGTATAACGAGGAAGTCGCAGACATCAGGGAAGTCAACCTATTACAGGGTTGTCGTTGACAAATAGAATCATGCTTATCAGCCAGGCGTGCCTATGTAGTTGGAGTTGAAGAATGTCGTTCATGCCCGTGTTCAGGATAATAGAGAAGGATATAGGGTGGGTTAGTTTTCAGGTCGAGTCCTTCAACCACTTCATTGACAGCGGCATCCAGAGGATAATAGACGAGATAGAGACTGTTTCTCTCAACCCCGAGCTGGGCGACCTCAAGCTCAGGTTCGGCAAGGTTCACGTCGGAAAGCCCATAATAAAGGAGGCGGACGGCGCAACGAGGCAGATATACCCTAACGAGGCAAGGATAAGGAACCTGACCTATTCCGCGCCCGTCTACGTTGACATAACGCCGATAACGAACGGCGTGCACGAGAAGACAGAGAGGGTCCACATAGGGAACCTCCCGATAATGGTGAAATCCTGCCTCTGTTCTACGTATGGCCTCTCCAAGAAGGAGCTGGAGGAAAGGGGGGAAGATCCGTATGACCCCGGCGGCTACTTCATAGTTAACGGGACCGAGAGGGTGCTCGTCCTGATAGAGGAGATTGCATCCAACAAGCCCATATTCGAGAAGGACGGGGAGGAGATATCAGTAAGGATAAACTCTGAGAAGAGCGGTTTCAAGCAGAGGCACATGGTGGAGAGGAAGCCGGACGGTGAGATAAACATATCATTCGCCAACATCAGGAAGCTGTCCGTGATAACCCTCCTCAAGGCTCTCGGGCTCGAGACGGACAGGGAGATATGCGAGCACATATCAGACGAACCAAAGGTCCTCAACGAGCTCTACATCAACCTGTATCAGTCGACGGTGACGACCTCTGAGGAGGCCATAGACAACATAGGAAGGAAGCTCAGGGTATCTGAAGATTACAGGGAAGAGAGGGTAAACCAGATACTTGACAGGTATCTGCTCCCGCACATAGGGCAGAAGACAGAGAACAGGAAAGAAAAGGCAGACGTGCTCGCGAAGATAATAAGGAAGACCATCCTGCTGTCGCTTGACATGATACCAGAGGATGACATCGACCACTACAACAACAAGAGGCTGCTGATGTCAGGGGAACTTTTGGGACAGCTGTTCAGGAGCATACTCCTTGGAAGGTGGGGCCTCCTGGCAAAGATGAACTACAACTACCAGAAGCTCGTGAAGAGAGGGAAATCTCCGTCCATACAGGGACTAATAGAGGCTAACGCCGTTACCAAGCAGATATTGTCGTCACTCGCGACAGGAA
>CAYMDJ010000013.1:0-19378 GCA_964389315.1 uncultured archaeon | reverse complement strand
TGGCACGACATCGGCTCCTTCGAGGTCTATGAGGAAGTCAACAGGAAGTTCAGGGACAAAGCCGGCAAATAACCTGAAGGGTTCACTCATCATTTAAAAGCCATTCTTCCATAATTCTTATGTCAAGGTTTCTTGGTGTCATGGATGGGGGAAAAGGATAAGAAGGATAAGACAGATGAGAAGAGGGCAGAGATGGTGTCCAGGTTCAAGGAGTTCATCCACAGGAGATACAAGAAGGAGATAAACAAGGCCGCGCTGGAGGAGCTTTCCCTGAACATTGACTTCAAGCTACTGTCCAGGTTCAGCCCTGAGCTCGCGGACCTGCTTCTGGACAACGCGGTCTTCGCCCTGGGATGCTTCAGGGAGGCAGTGGAGGCGATAGACCTCCCGGGCCCGGTAAACGTCAGGTTCTTCAACCACCCCTCGCAGATAAACATAAGGGACCTCCGCTCCAGGAACCTCAGGAAATTCATATGCATAGAGGGGACAGTGAGGAAGGCCTCTGAGATAAGGCCGGAGATTCTTTCAGTATCATACGAGTGCCCGGACTGCGGGGACAAGATAGTGATAGAGAGGAAAGGAAACTTCATAGGAAAGCCCTTCCAGTGCAACTGCGGCAACAGGAAGGACTTCAAGAAGCTCGAGGAGAAGATGATTGATACCAGGTGGATAGTCATAGAGGAGCCGTTCGAACTGACAGAGGGCGACCGCCCCTCGCAGATGACAATCCTCCTTACAGACGACCTGGTCTCCACAGAGGGAAGGAGAATAACAGACCCAGGAAACAGGATAAGGATAACAGGAGCGCTGATGGAGATACCCAAGGGGAAGAGCTACTCGGCAAAGCTGGATTTCTACGTCGACGCCAACCACGTGGAAGCCGTCGAAATCGGTTGGCACAACCTCGATATAAGCAAGGAGGAAGAGGAGGAGATAAAGAGGCTTGCTTCCAGCGACAAGATATACGAAACGTTCGTTGACTCCCTCGCCCCGACCCTATATGGCCTGAGGGAGATAAAGGAATCCATAATACTCCAGCTATTTGGCGGGGTGCCGCAGACGCTAAAGGACGGGAACCGGCTGAGGGGTGACATACACATTTTAGTAATCGGTGACCCTGCTTCGGGTAAATCGCAGCTGCTCAAGATGGTCCCTGATATCGTCCCCCGCGGGAGATATGTCTCAGGAAAGGGGGTAACTGGCGCAGGATTGACGGCAACCGTCACAAAGGACGAGCAGTTCATGGGGGGATGGGTCCTGGAGGCAGGGGCGCTTGTCCTCTCCAACAAGGGTCTCCTCTCGATTGATGAGTTCGAGAAGATGAGCGTGGAAGACCAGGTGGCAATGCACGAAGCTTTGGAGCAGGGGACGATATCCATTGCAAAGGCATCGATTGTAGCCACTTTGCCTGCAAAGACGGCGGTCCTGGCCGGAGGGAACCCGAAGTTCTCCAGGTTCGACACCTACATGCCCATATCAAAGCAGATAATCATTCCCGATACCCTCCTCTCAAGATTCGACCTCAAGTTCGCGCTGAGGGACACCCCTGACGCGGCAATGGACAAGAGCATAGTTGACCACGTCCTGATGACGAGGGAGGAGGATTACGCTGCTGCCAAGCCGAAGCTTGACAGGGATTTCGTGAGGAAATACATAGCATACGCCAAGGACAAATGCCACCCGAAACTCACGAGGGAGGCAGGGAGGTATCTCAGGAACTTCTACCTTAAAACGAGGAAGAAAACGGAAGGGAAGACCGATGCCATACCGATAACCATGAGGCAGTTCGAGGCGCTCATAAGGCTCTCGGAGGCTTCGGCAAAGGTGCAGCTCCAGAAGGAGGTCAGGAAGGAGGACGCACAGAGGGCAATCAAGCTCATGAAGTTCTCCCTGATGCAGCTCGGGATGGACCCGGAGACAGGGGAGATTGACGTTGACAGGGCAGAGGGTGCGACCACCTCGTCCGAGAGGAGCAGGATAAGGGTGATACTCGACCTGATAAACAGGATGTCAGAAACCAAGAAGGAGCTCTCCCTCGACGACATAAGGAACGAGGCAGTGAGGCAGGGTGTGGAGGAGAAGGACGTGGAAGAGGTCATAGAGAAGCTGAAGTCCCAGGGCCTCTTGTTCGAGCCCTCTCCGGGATTCGTCCAGAAAGTGTAGGTTTTTCCTAAGAGGCTGCCGTAAGCAATAAATTTCTTTCTACCAAATTATTATATGGCTAGATTCACGAGCGAGGTTTCGAGGTCGTTTTCTGAGTTCCTGATAATCCCTGGTCGGACGACCAGGGCTTCTGACATAAGCAAGGTTTCCCTGAGGAGCAGGATAACCGACGGGATAGAGATTCCGCTCCCTTTCCTCAGCGCTGCCATGCAGTCCGTCACAGGGCACGAGTTGGCGATAGCGCTTGCCCAGCACGGAGGCCTGGGAGTCCTTCCATACAGCCTTCCTGTGGAGGAGCAGTCAGAGGAGGTCAGGAAGGTCAAGAGGTTCAGGGCAGGATTCGTCTACAACGCGATGACCGTCTCTCCCAATGACAGGATAAACAAGCTCCTTGAGATAGGTAAGCTGCACGGCTACTCGACCTTCCCTGTCACTGATGACGGGAGGCTCGTCGGCCTGATAACGGATAAGAGATACCACCCTGACAAGGACATCCACAAGGAGATAAGGGAGAGGATGATACCCGCTGACAGGCTGCTCGTGGGCAGGGACGGCATAACCCTCGGGGAGGCAAACGAGATGATGATTGGCGCGGGCATAGGCGCCCTCCCGATAGTTGACGACAGGATGAACCTCAAGTCCGTTGTTTTCTATGACGACCTCAAGAAGCAGCACTTCTACCCGGAGGCCTTCATTGACAGGGACAAGAGGCTGAGGGTCGCTGGTGCCGTATCCACACACCCGGAGGACGTCACAAGGGCGGAGCATCTGGTGAAGGCTGGCGCCGATTTCCTGTGCATAGACTCGTCTGACGCGCACTCTGACTACACAGAGGAGGCAATGGAGAACTACAAAAGGTTCAGGGTCCCGATAATAGCGGGGAACATAGTGGACAGGGAGGGCTTCGACTTCCTCGCAAGCCTCGGTGCCGACTGCGTCAAGATAGGCCAGGGCTCTGGCTCGACCTGCATAACGAGAAGGGTCAAGTCCTCTGGAAGGGGCCAGGCAACCGCGGTCGCAGAGATTGCAAGGGCAAGGGACAGGTTCTTCTCAAAGACAGGGAAGTTCGTTCCCATATGCTCTGACGGGGGGATAACCTCCACAGGCGACATGGCAATAGCGTTCGCCCTGGGGGCTGACCTGATAATGATGGGCAAGTTCTTCGCAGGATTCACAGAGAGCCCTATGCCCCTGACGGAGAGGAGATTCAGGATATCGTCCGAGGACAGCTCTGACCTCTCAGAGGTAAGCGCTTACGTGAAGCCCTACTGGGGGGAGGGCTCTGCAAGGGCCAAGTCCATGAGGAGGTATAACCATGCTGATTCGAGAACCTTCTTTGCAGAGGGGATAGAGGGATTCGTTCTCCACAAGGGGAGCATCTCGAAGCATCTCCCGACCGACATCTACGCGGTCAAGGGAGCGATAGCAGGAGCCGGATGCAGTAACCTGCGGGAATTCTACCATAAGGCCAAGCTCGAAATACAGACAGGGGGGAGCCAGGCAGAGGGAGAAACCCATTTACTCAAGTAAGTTTTTCCGTGAACGCTTTTGGGAAGAGTGTAAAAAAAGGGTTCGTTTAAATCCTTTGGGAACCAATTATTATCCATGAACTGTCCGAAGTGCAACGGTGGGTCATTCATTTCTGAGGAGGAGCTCGTCCAGGTGATGGACGGGGAGCCCGCAAGGCTCCTGCTCAAGGCAACCTTCAGCTGCAGGGCGTGCAACGAGAGGTTCTCTAGGCTGGTCTGGGACGACCTAGGACACCACAGGAGGGTTGAGATGGGTCCTCCGCAACCTCCTGGCGTTCTACAACCCCAGGTCCAGGCGCAGGAGCAATCCTACTACCAACCGGCTCCATCATATCAGTCACCCGCCCAGCAGAAGAAGGAAGAGGAGATAGCAGAGGGGCTGAGATTCTTTTAATCGGCTTACGAGAGTTACCACTTCTGCAGGCCGATAAGCAATAGGAAGAATCTACACCCGTTTTTTCCGTACATGCTTTCACATTATGCAAAGAAAAGGGTGTTTTTCCGCGAACGCTTTTGTCACCGAGTAAGATTCGTTGCTGTTACCTGCCTTACGGTTAAATGGCGAAGAGAGTAGCAGTAAAAGGGTTCTACTTATCCTGGTGTATCCTGCTCTGGTGAATCTCGTCCTGTCCCTGATACTTTGCGTTCTTCCTCTTGTCATAGGGGAGCTCTGCGGGGGAGGTGAGCTTCATCAGAAGGAGCTTGCACATCTTCATCCCCGGATAGAGGGTCACGGGCATCTTCCCGAGGTTGGATATCTCCAGGACCAGCTTCCCTGAGAATCCCGGGTCAACCCACCCCGAGGTTATGTGTGCTGTCACTCCCAACCGTCCCAGTGATGACCTGCCATCAACGTAAGCCGCGAGGTCAGAGGGGATGCTTATCCTCTCCTTGGTTATCCCAAGGACGAACTCTCCGGGATGAAGGACGAATGGCTTGTCCCCGCACACGTGCTTCTCCGTGTAATCCTTGGGGTTCCTGGAATCTATAAAGGGTTCGTGGGTGTGCTTGAATACCTTGAACTCGTCGCCCAGCCTCAGGTCAACGCAGGATGCCTGTATCTGGTCATCCGGGTCATCCAGAGGCTCTATGGAAATCTTCCCTTCCTTAAGGAGCTTCCTTATCTCATGGTCAGGGATTATCATGACATCACTTTCAAGAATATGGAAACCTGTTTTAAATAACCGACCAGTCTTTATTTCTTGAGGGAAAAGACGATGGTGTCGAGCTTGGTCATTTCCTCTATCGAGTAGCGGAGGCCCTCCCTGCCGATGCCCGAATCCTTGTCACCGCCAAATGGGAAGTTGCCAAGGCCGTGGGCCGGGTGGCCGTTTATGGTGACCGTCCCGTCCTCGAGCGCCTTTGCCGTCTTTATGGCCCTGTCTATGTCGCTCGTGAACACGCTCGCGTCCAGGCCATACTTGGACTGGTTAGCTATCTCTATTGCTTCCTTCCCGTCCCTGACGCGCATGACGGTCACGACAGGCCCGAACGTCTCCTCCCACGCGATGTCCATCTTCGTGGTGACCTTGTCCAGGACGGTCGGTGCATAGTAAAGTCCCTTCAGGCGCTTCCCGCCGAGAAGCACTCTCGCGCCCTTCTCCCTGGCATCCTCCACCAGGGATTCCACCTTCTCTAACGCTCCCTTGTTTATGAGCGGGCCTATGAGCGTATTTGGACTTGAGGTTGGGCCTACCTTCCAGGATTTCGCGCCCCTGACGAGCATCCTTGTGAACCTGTCCGCTATCCTGTCCTCCACGATAATCCTCGAGAGCGCGTCACACCTCTGGCCGGAATACTTCAGCGCGCCTGTAAGGCATTCCTTTGCAGCCAACTCGAGGTCAGCGTCTGAAAACACGAGCGCGGGACCCTTTCCTCCGAGCTCGAGGTGAAGCCTCTTCATGCCCGCGACCTTTGCTATGTGCTTCCCTGCACCCGAGCTTCCTGTGAAGGAAACCATGCTCACCTTTGGGTGCGATACCATGAAATCGCCTATCTCAGAGCCTGAGCCAGTTATCACGTTCAGGACCCCCCTGGGAACGCCCGCGAGCTCCGCAAGCCTGGCGAACATGAGCATGCATATCGGGTCATCTGAAGCAGCCTTCAGGACAACGGAATTACCTGCCGCGAGCGCGGGAGCGACCTTGGATATGCTTATGAAAAGCGGGTAGTTGAAGGGTGATATTGCGAGGACTACTCCGAGGGGCTTCCTCCTGACGATTGCCATCCTGTTGGACGTCCCCGGAACCAAATCCCCTGGGATGAACTCCGAGGTGAATGACCTGGCCTCCTCTGCAGCGAGATGGAGGCGCTCTGCCGTTGCCTTCACTTCACCCTCTGCATAGTGGATGGGCTTGCCAGCCTCTTTGGATATGATATTCACGAGCTCCTTGCCGTGCTCTTTAACGAGGCTGGAAATCCTGTCAAGAAGCTCGACCCTCTGGTGCGTTTCCATTCCCGATATTGAAGGCCTGGCATTCCAGGCAGCCTCTATCGCGGCTCCGGCGTCTTTCTTCAGCGCAGCCGGAACCCTTCCAACCAGTTTCCCTCTGGCCGGGTCCCTTACCTCGAAAGTCCCCCTGTTCGAAGAAGGAACCCATCTTCCGTTGATGAACATCCTGTATTCAGGGGGCCTGCCGCCAGTCCTTACGGGCTTCCAGATATCAGGCATGTTAATACTTTGTTAAGGTTCATAATATAACTTTCGGTCATATAGTTGCGAGCGAACAGAATTAGTGATATTTAGCTTCCTCGGTAATCGCTCATGGTAAGATGGGTGTGCGGAATCTGTTTGGCATGAAAATAAGCATTCTTTGCTGCCCTATAAATTTTTCCTGGAAGACTAAATGGCAAAAGAAAAAGACAAACCCTCGGATCTTCCATGCTCTCAACCATCAAGAATTCAACAAAACCTACATCTAACGTCTTCGTATCAATGTCATATGGAGGATTATCACCAAGGCAATGCTTTTTCATATAATATCTATGAAACCAAATTTTATAAGTTAATGGTGTGATTCTGATTTCTTCTGAAGCCAACTTATAAATATCAGGAAGTGAATTATAAAACATGGCTGGGGTCAAGACAACGCTTTCTGTTATAAAGGCTGATATAGGTTCAGTGGGGGGACACATAAAGCCGAGCCAGAGGCTCATGGAAACAGTCAAGGGCTTCGTGGGCCGGAACGGAGGTCTAATTGAGGATTTCTACGTGAGTTCTACAGGGGATGACATAGCGATACTCATGACCCACTTCAACGGGAAGGGCAACAAGGACGTCCACAAGCTCGCATGGAACGCCTTCATAGAGGGGACGAAGGTCGCGAAGGAGCAGGGCCTGTACGGTGCAGGTCAGGACCTCCTCAAGAGCTCTTTTTCCGGAAACGTAAAGGGAATGGGGCCTGCTGTCTGCGAGATGGAGATAGAAGAGAGGCCGAACGAGCCGTTCCTTTTCTTCGCAGCGGATAAGACAGACCCTGGAGCGTACAACCTTCCCCTTTACCTGGGTTTTTCCGACCCCATGCACTGCGCAGGGCTGCTGCTCTCACCATCCATAAACAAGGGCTTCACGTTCAAGGTCATGGATGTTAACTATACCAAGGGGGACAAGGTCATATCCCTGAAGGTCCCTGAGGAGATTTACGACCTCGCGGCCCTCATAAGGGATAATGAAAGGTTCATCGTGGAATCCGTCTGGTCACGGGCAAAAGGAGACCAGGCCGCTGTAGTAAGCACCACGAGGCTTCATAACATCGCAGGGAAGTATACGGGAAAGGACGACCCTGTCATGCTCATAAGGACCCAGAAGGAGTTCCCTGCAACGGGTGAGATACTCTCCCCATACAGCATAGGTCATCTAGTGGCAGGATTCATGAGAGGCTCTCATGTTGGCCCCCTGATGCCAGTGAAGCTCAACTCAACGATATCATATTTCGACGGCCCGCCCATTGTCAGCTGCGCGGCGTTCTGCGTCCAGAAAGGAAAGCTCACAGAACCGGCCGATGCCTTTGACCATCCCTATTGGGATTACGTGAGGAACCAGGTCTCAAGGAAGGCCACTGACATAAGGAAGCAGGGCTTCTCAGGCGCTGCCATGCTGCCGTACACCGAACTGGAATACGGCGGCATCGTGGATATCCTGGAGAGGCTTGAGAAGAGGTTCACCATAAAGAAATCCTGATTTGTTGCTAACCAAACCCCTTTAAGAGTTCTTTTATTGCTTTTTCAGGGCTTTTTGACTTGACTATTCCCGATGCCACGAGGACACCGGACGTGCCCAGTTCCAGCGCCTTTGAGACGTCCTGGCTTGTGGATATGCCTGCCCCGGTGAGAACCTTGACCCTTCCGGCAAGCTTTACGGATTTCGTTATCACGGATGGCTTTGCCTGGGAGACCGATATCCCCGTGCCTATGAGCTCTGGCGGCTCTATCGCTATGTAATCAGGCTTCAGCTTTGCTATCTTCCTTACCATTGGAGGGGAAGGCGCGCAGACAACAGAGACCAACCCTGACTCCCTTGCCCTCTCAACCCTCTGCCGGATTTCACTGGTGTTAAGGCAGCATTCCGAATGGTTTATCAGGGTCCCGCTGGCCCCAGCGGCCTTCACCGCCTCAGGAAGGATTCGTCCCGTGTGCGCCCCTGGTTCAACGGCATCGATGTGCTGCGCGAACGTCGTTATTATCTTTGAGACGAGCGGGATGTCATAGGGCTGGACCGCCAGCACTATCTCTACGGAATTGGAAGAAAGCCTCCTGCATATCCTGGCAAGGCTGACAGCCCCCTGACCAACCCCCTCCCTGTAGGCCTTGGTGTTTATGAGAAGAACGTGTTTTTTCATGCTGTATATAATTGTTTTGTTATGTTAAAAAGCCGGGTAGGAGTAGCATTTTCTGGTTGCTTATTGGCTTGAAGAAGTGGATCGCAGCGGAGCTCTCGTAAGCTGATTAAAAAACCCTTCCCAGACCCTTCTTCTTGAGGAAGTCCCTGAACTCCTCCTCGTCCTCTGCCCTTATCCTGGTTGTTGGGAATTCCTTGTCGTTGACTATGTAGGTGAGCACGACCTCCCCTGTCTCGGGCAGGCGCTTCTTTGAGATGAGGCGACCGTGCGTTGGAAGCATGTCACCCTCCCTTCCGTCCGTGGTTATGGGCCCCATCCTTGAAAGGCGGTGAACGTGACCCTCAGGCCTTCCGACGGGTTCTGGCTTCGGAAGGGGTTCGTCCTGCGTGTATCGAAGGCCATTCTGAATCGCGAACTCAGCCTTCTGGAGCTCCAGCCCCATATACATCCCGTGCTGCACGTTACCTATAAGGTTCTCCCTGGAAAGGATGTCCCTGAGCTCCTTTGCAGTCTTCCCTGTGTAGACTCCGAGGCTCTCACCTGACATGGACTGGTGCCTGGCCTTAATCTCATCGCCTGATATCTCTATGACGAAGCTCCCCTTCCTGTCATACGTCTCGCTCGGAACGGGCAGGTATTTATGGAGGTTCTCCTTCGCTATCTTCTGGACGCTCTCGAAGCAGTCGTCATAAACGTGAGCTGACTGGGAGTTTATTATCAGGGAACCCAGCCTTATCTCGTTGTGCTTTCCCTTCTTCCTCAACTCCCCGTTGAGATCCTTCCTTATCACCTCCTGGAGCGCCCTCAGGCCGAATGCGTTCTCAGGATAGGCCTCGAACATGTCATTGCTCCTTATCGTTGCGGTAAGGAAGAGCCTGTCATCCCTCACCCTCAGCCAGATGTGGTTGAGGCAGGGGCTCCCCCCTATCGTGAGGTCCTTGGTGCTGTCCCAGAGGCTTATCACCACGGCCCTGGAGTTCAGCTCCCTCACGAGCTTTGCAACGGCTTCCTTCACCTGGTCGTGCCCGAACCAGCTCCTCATCCTCGAGCCATAGGTATAGCTGGTCCCCTCCTCCCTGAAGTCCGTGATTATCCTGGACATGTAGGTTTCTATCTCCTCCCTCGAGCAGGGCAGGAAATCAGGGATGTGGAGGTTGTCAGGGTCCTCATCCTCTATTATCGTAATCATGTCAATGATTTCC
The DNA here is from genome assembly GCA_964389315.1 of uncultured archaeon. GTDB lineage: Archaea > Aenigmatarchaeota > Aenigmatarchaeia > QMZP01 > QMZP01 > CAYMDJ01. Next base: position 9,646 of record CAYMDJ010000013.1, on the reverse strand, counting down.
TTCTGGTTGTCGTCATAGTGGGTGCTTGAATGCTTACCGAACTTCATTATGGTCTCAACCGCCTGCAGCCAGACACCAGCAACCTTGCCGTGCCTTATCACATAGCCCTCATAATTACCGTCATAATCCTTTACCTCTTCCTCCTTCCTCATTATGACCCTCTTCTCTCTGACCTTCTCAGGGACCGGTATCCTCTCCAGTTCCTCGTTGGTCAGGTTCTCTATCAGATTGATGGATATGGTTTCCCTAAGTTCATTGAGCGCCTCCTCCGGGACGTCCATCTCTATGTAGCCGGGGAACTCGCTTCTAACCCTCCAGCACTCCTTTCCTGTCACTTCCTTCCTCCCCCTCCCGAACCCGTTCCTGAAGAAGTCGCGAAGGATGATGCCTGACTTTGACATGTCAGAGCCGGTTATCACGAGCGCCCTTATTGAGGGGTTTGCGAGGAGGTTCCTTACGAGTATGTCCAACCCTCTTTCTGCGCTGAACATCTGTCCGATGACCGCGTACCTGTTAGGGTCGAGCCTCTCGGCCAGCTTCCTGTTCTTCGTCCAGAGGGAAACTATCCCTATGGGGCTCTCCGGGTTTCCAACAACAAGCCTGCTCTTCTTATAAATAGGTTCAAACATTCCTCCAACCTCTAGATGTATGGTCGTGAAATAATTTAAAGCCCGCCTTTACCCAGCATCCTACCTGAGGATGTCCGCTGCCGCTGCCCCTATTGAAGAGAAGAACCCGACGAATATCACCAGCTTTATGCTCCAGTACGGGTCCACTATCTCAATCCCGATTACACCGAGAATCCAGAGCACGCTCGCGGTCACGCCGTATGATATCACGAAGAGGGAGAGCAGCCTCTTGGGTATCGGGGTCTCCCCGACCTCTTCCATAGCGACCTTCTGGAACCTTGTATAGTAGAGGATTAGCGTGGTAACGACGACGGTCATCAGGACGATTATCGAGAGCCTTAAAGGGGTCAGGTGCTGCGCGAGCTGCCAGACCTCCTGCGTGACAGATATGGGAGCAGAAAGTATGAACGCACCAACGATTTGCTGGGCAACGTCATCCCAGCCGTACCTGTCCGGCTTGACCTTCCTAGAAATGGCATGGCCTACAGAATTCATCCTTCCCTGCCGTATTATACCAGACCACCTCATTGCAATCCCTCCTAGGTGGCGGCTTCATGTCCTCCATCTGTAGTCACCTTTAATCTGCTGATAACTAGATGTCATTGCCCGTATTTAAAGGTTTAGGCCTTCTTCTCAATCACGTGCTCTGTGTGGCCGTCTTTCCATATGTGCTTTGTTGTGGTGTAGCCCCAATCATCCCCAAGGAGATACCTGACCTTGAACGCCATGTAAGTTGCGTCCAGCTTCTCCGGCTCAACCTCGCCCTTTAAGCCGGGGAACGGGTCGTCGTGGAACTGATAGACAATCTTATCCTTTGTCACGACAGGGAATCTGACATCCAGGCCGACGCTCCTGTCCCTTGCTCCGACGATTCTGGCAAACTCCCGGGCATCCCCCTTCCGGAAGCCCATGTCGTCATACGCCCTTTTCAGCCCGGTCTCGAAATATTTTGCCATCAGTTCGAGCGCCTTCTCCTCTCCTACTTCAGGGTCTTCCCTGTTTACAAGGAACGTAATCTCATACAGCCTGAAGAACAACTCATTTAGTTCTGCCATGTGACGGATATGGAAGAAAACTTTAAATCAGTTGTTCTTCTTGTCTCCCAGCTCGAGGCCCATGACCTTGGATTCCCCGTCCTCCATGGAGATTCCGTAGACCTGGTCAGCCTCCCTCACCAGGGCATCGTTGTGGGATATTATTATGAACTGTGCAAGCCCGGCATGTTTCCTGATTAGCTCCACTATCTTCTTGGTGTTGGCCTTGTCCAGAGCCGCATCGGCCTCGTCCAGGATGTAGAACGGGCTGGGCTTGTGCCTCTGTATCGCGAACAGGAACGTGAACGCGGTGAGGGTCTTCTCCCCTCCTGACATGCTGTCAAGGCTCAGGAGCTTCTTGCCCGGGGGCTGCGCCTTTATCATCAGGCCGGACTCCAGGTCCTCCGGGTTCTCCAGGGTCAGGTCAGCGTCCCCGCCTGTCAGCTCCTTGTAGATCTGCTTGAAGTTCTTCGCCACCTTGTCCATGGACTTGGAGAATGTCTCTATCCTCCTCGCCTCTATGTGCGAGATGGTCTCCATTATGGAGTTCTTCTCGCTGACTATCCTGTCCACCTTCTCCCTGAAGTCCTCGAACTCTGTCCGCAGGGATTCAAAATCCTCCACTGCCTTCAGGTTCACGGGGCCGAGTTGCTGTATCTTCTGGATAGTCTCCCTTTCCACGTCCTTCAGCCTCTGGAGGCCCATCTTCACGTAATCTTCCAGCCCCTTCGGGTATCCTTCCTCTGTGGTTTCCTCGCCGTTGCCTGCCCTTTCCTTCCACTGAACCTTGAGGTTATCGAACCTCGCCTCTGCCTTTGCCCTGTTGATGCTGAGCTTCCCGATTTCCTGTTGGAGGACCAGCTTCCTTTCGTAAAGCTCCTTCCTGTCCTCCCTTATCCTGCGCAGGGTTTCATCGACCTTGACCCTCTCCCTCTCCAGGGTGGTGGTCTTGGCTGTCTTCTTCTCCTTCTCTGCGAGTATCTCCAGTTCCTCGTTCAAATCCCGGAGGATTATCCTCAATTTTTCGTTCTCCTTCCCGAGGGCCTTCCTCTCCTCGTCATACTTCTTTGTATCAGGCGTGCTTTGCCCGCCTTTCCTGTAGAATCCGCCTGTTATCGCTCCGGATGCCTCCATCAGGTCACCGTCCATGGTGACCATACGGACTCTCTGCTTCGAGGCTATGGCCTTTGCCTTGTCTATGTCCTTGACGCACGCCGTCCCTGAGAATACGTAATCAACAATCCCTGAATATTCGGGGTCGTGCTGGATGAGCTCTGACATCCAGCCAACCGCTCCCACAGGAAGGTTGCCGGTTTCCCTTCCCCTAATCTTGTCCATCGGAAGGAATCTTGCGCGGCCTATCCTGTTGGCCTTGAGGTGCTTGACACACCTCACTGCGTTCGAGGTGCTGTCTACCACTATGTCGCTCATGTGGCCCCCTGCCGCAACCTCCGCAGCTATCCTATACTGGCCCGGGACCATTATCAGCTCAGATAGCGACCCCCGGACGCCGCCCATACCCTTGACAGCGGACAGCGCCGGGTTCGACCTGGCCTCGAAGCTCGACACCCTCGATATCATCGCCTCTATCCTGTCAATCTCTCTTTCATTAGATTCTATCCTGTCCCTCTTCCTCTCTATGTGGCCCCTCAGCTCCTCTATCTTCCTCGTGATGTCTATCTGGGTGGATGCCTTGAGCACGCTTCTCGTCAGGTCCTCCAGCTTCTTCTCCTCTTCAACCAACATTCCGTCGTGCTTCGCTATCTTCTTTTCGATGTCCTCGCTCTCCTTCTCCTTCTCCGTGATTTCCTTCTCGCTCTCCTCAACGCCCTTCATCGAGGACGAGTATTCCTTCCATATGACTGCCGCCCTCACGCTGGCCAGCTCTGACTCGTAATCCTTATACATTATGGCGGCGTCCCTCTCTGCCTTTATCTTCTCCATTATCGACTGCTTCTCGTTAATCAGGATTTCTGCTTCCCTCACCCTTCCATCTATCTTCTCCAGCTCCTTCTGGGCCTTGTTCCTCTTCTCGTCGTATTCCCCTATCCCTGATATCTCGTCTATTATCTTCCTCCTCTGGACAGCATCCATCTCCACGATGTGGTTCACGTCACCCTGCTGGATTATGTTATGCCCGTCCGCCGAAAGGTCAGCGAGGGCGAACATGTCAACAATCTGCTGCCTGGTGGTCACCTTCCCGTTGAGGCGGTATGTAGAGATGCCCTTCTTGTTGAGCCGCCTGGAGATGCAGACGCTCTTCTCCTCGAGAGGAAGAATTTTCCTGGAGTTGTCGAAATACAATGCGACCTTGGCGTCGTCAGATGCGCTCTTCCTTGCGCTCCCCTGGAAAACCAGCTCATGCGCCTTCCTCGCCCTCAGCGCCTTGGAAGACGACCTTCCCAGGACGAAGGATATTGAATCTCCAATATTGGAGTTGTGGACGAAGATGTTGTTGGCAACGAAGTTGTGGTTGTCCTTAACGGTCAAGTCATAAACCCACTTCTCTCTGGATTCTATGTTCTCAATGCTTGTTATCTCGTCCCAGAGAATATGGGATTTGCATATTTTCTTGAGAATGAGAAGTGATTGCGATTCCCTTCCAGAGGTCCGGACAGGCTCAAATAGATTCTCAACCAGGTGTTCAATACCATACCTTGACGGGAGGCACTGATTATATACATAAGCATCTATCCTTGGGAAATGTTTCTTGCTCCTCTTCACGTTTATACCAAGCTCTCTTGCTGTTCTCTTGACAAGCTGGTTTGCGTCCAGGAGGTCCACATTCGGGTTTGAATCCTTATACTCACAGAGCTTGTTGACCCTTCTCATTTTTTCAGGATGCACCAGCCAAATCTTGTCATTAAATACCTTGAAATTATCATAGCCATAAACAAGGACATTGTAATACTCCCCACTGAAACCGGTGTTTGTAGCAACCTTTACTATCTTTTTAACATGGCTCATGATTCCCATCCTCATAAGAACTGTCTGGGCAGCAAATGCAAGCCCTTTATTTTTCATCGTGATTTCTATGGAGGTCTTCGAAACATAACCATCGCCACAGTAAAGGCCGTTGAGAAGTTCTGATAACTCCTCTTCCGAGCTGTTGGAAAGAAACAGGTTTGATACGGTCTTTCCACTGGTTCCCTTATATGACATTCCGAACTTGGACATCAGTTTCATCAGGGGATGGCTATATGTAATAACATCCCAGCAGCCCGGTTTGTATTCATTTATAGAGGGTTTTATATCGAATAGTTTTTCCACAAGATTGGCATAGTCCTCAACAATCTCCTGTGTTCCGTTCGTGAACCACAACTGAGAAGATGTTGTTGATAGCCTTCCCTCAGCAAGATTGTATCCCAGGAAACGAGAGAATTCGGGCGAGTTTTTCCAGATCATCCTGCATTTCTTTCCCGTTACCCTGGATTTTATGCAGGGTATTGCCTTTGCAATACCCTCTTTATCCAAGCCAGCAAAGGACAATATCCTGACAAGATGGGCAAAGTTGATTGCCTGCCTGTTCATTAAGCAGTTAAGAGACATCAGAGGAACGCTTATCTTCTTGGCAATACCCTTCCATGTAAGACCGGATGCTTTTTTTCCCTTCAGGACCAATTCTCTGTATTCTTCCCTGAATGGAACGTATACCCTGTCATCTTCCTTAATCAGTTCTATAAGTTCATAAAAATTATTGCCGACCGATTCTATATCAATACTCCTTGGCACGGCTACCCTTGTCCCTTCAGATAGTTCATCGGCTCTCACGCTCTTGATTTTCCCATCCCTGAGAATGAAGAGCGGATGATACTCAGTGGTCGTGATTTCCCTTCCGGAGCGCGTCCTTATCTTGACCAGCCTCTTTGGCGATGTCCTTTTTATGAAAGCTTCGACCCTCTTTGGTGATGCTTTCATTGTCTTTGGGTTCAGTGACATTATCTGTGTAGAATCACCAAGCGCCAGCACACCATCATCCATCCCCGTGGTCGGATTTTCATCTATCTTCTTGTTGACAAGCTCGTCTATCCTCGTCAGCGAGCCGTCCGCAAGCTGGACAAGCGTGTCACCTGTTACGCATTTACCGCTGCCATTGGGACCCGTTATCACAGAGAACCCTTCTGGAAAAGGAATGGAGGTCTTCCTCTTAAAGGACTTGAAGCCCTGTATCACAATCCGCTCTAACCGAACCATATGTTAATATAGTATGGTCGCAATGTTTTATATAGATTGACAGCAACGGTTTCAGGTTATACGACAGTAACCATTTTAACCATTTCGTGCCTTAAAACGTATTCTATATCCAGACTTTTATTCTCAGTCTTCGGACAGTCATTTACACTCATCTTCATATAGGTTCCCCTTTCATCAAAACCATGACCACAAAACCGCGCAAACGTTCCAGTCCTCTCCAAGAACCTCGCCATTCTAACAACGTCAGTATCCTTGAAATATATATGGATTTCCTGCATCTTTTCGCTCATGGTTTAAATTGACAGTTAATTTTAAATTCGCTTCGTGTCAGCCAAACCCGAAAGAAACAATATATTCCCCCTGGGACCATAATTAATCAGCATGTTCGAATCCATAATAAGGTTTGAGGAGGCCAACGAGAAGCCCTGGCTGATGTTCATCTGGGCCTTCATCATATGCAGCATAGCAGTCCTGATAGCGGCGCAGATAAACTACCAGGTCAGCGCGGGCGGCTTCTCCTTCAACCTCTCCGGCCTGTTCGCCGTCCTGTTCGCCATCATTCCCTCAGTCTATTTCGTGACGCTCCTGATAAAGAAGGAGGAGATCCTGACAGAGAAATACGCCAGGATGAAGGCAGAGGCAGCCTTCTGGGACAGGCATGGCAAGGACATCATGATTCTGCTCTTCTTCTTCTTCGGCATGGTCTTCGCGTTCGCGCTATGGACTTACATAATGCCAGGAGACTTCTTCCAGGTCCAGTCCAGCAAGATAGGACAGATACAGGGAACGGTCTCCGGCCAGCTGACAGAGGGGAACATAGGAATCTTCAACCGCGTCCTGGTGAACAACCTCCAGGTAACGGTCTTCTCCTTCATGTTCTCCCTGTTCTTCGGGGCAGGGGCTGTCTTCATACTCGTGTGGAACGCGTCAATCCTGGGGGTCTTCGTCGGCCAGCTCTCGAGGCACTGGTCAGAGATACCACAGACCGCGATGGGATTCCTCCCCCACGGGATACCTGAGATAGCGGGATACGTCTGCGCCGGCCTCGCCGGAGGCTTGATATCCGCTGCCATTCTGAGGGGAAGGAACAGGAAGGTCTTCAAGAAGGTTGTTATGGAGAGCCTCCAGGTCCTGCTACTCGGCATATTCTTCATATTCCTGGGGGCCGGGATAGAGACCCTGAGCACCCTGTGGCAGACCCTGTTCATCGTCGTTTTTTACTCAATCTTCGCCTATGTCATCTACAGGGCATTCATGGGGAAGTATGGAAAGTGCGACTAGTTTTTAATCGTCAAAAAACTGATTTATTCCTGACAGAACGTCGTGCGTCGAACTCCCTTTATAAACAGGCTCGGTCAATATTATATATTAGGTGGCTACAAAATGGACAACTCAAGTATAGGAAGTTGGGCTTTTATCTTGGGTGTTGTGATAGCAATAATATCAGGCCTAGCCGCCGGAGCACTAGCCGGTTACATGCAATACGTTGCAATAGTCCTGGTAATCCTGGGACTGATTGTAGGGTTCCTTAACATCGGCGCAAAGGAGGTTACAGACTTCCTTATAGCATCAATCGCTCTTATAGCGATTGGGGCTGCAAACCTAGTAACAATACCATGGATAGGGGGATACCTCGCATCGATGGTCTTGTACATCGCAGCCTTCGTTGCTCCAGCAGCCCTGGTCGTATCACTGAAGGCTATCTACAACCTCGCAGCAAAGCCTGCCTAATGGCGTTTAACAATACTAGAAACTGCTTACAACAGTTTGCTTAGTAACCACAGTTTCCTTTTTCTTTCTTTTTTTTACCACACCCAGCTACTGCTTTATCCACCTTTCTTCCTGGCCTTCAGTGTCCTGAATTATATGCTTAAATTTCTTACTGTTAAATAATAAACAGGAAGTTGGTCATATGAAAAGGCGTGGACTGATAGAACTGGGAGAGATGAGGCTGAGGGCTTCCAATGCCGACCCCGACAGCCACAGGGGAAGCCTCATGGAAAAGGTTGTCATTCACATGCACGAGAACGAGCCCCACGAGCTTGTCGGGGAGTGGTATTACGCCGATGGCTTCCACAGGCCAGGAAGAATCCACAGGCTGGGGTTCGCAGCCATGGCAATCGGGGACGAGGCATACGAATACGGATACGAGGTTGTCGGGAACCCGGAAGACGTGATGAAGAAGGCATGGAGAAGAAGATGAGCACAGGAAGCTGAATAAATGGCCCCGGAGTTTTTGCCATGTTCGGGAATATCCTTCGTTCCTTTTGCCTGCTCCTGATTTTTCTGCAATCAAACTTTAAAGATTTAAATACCAAATAAGGTTAAGTGATTTTATGGTTGAGGTTAGCAGGGGGAAGTGCATAAGGTGCTCTGGCTGCGTCTCTGTCTGCCCGCAGGGGGCTCTGACATTCACAGAGCACGGCATAGTCTGCGATTTGGACAAATGCACGGAGTGCGGTATCTGCGTGAGCTTCTGCCCCGCAGGCGCTCTGAAGAGGAAGGGTTGACATGGAGAGCTATGATATAGTGGTGGTCGGCGCCGGGCCCGGAGGTTCGGGTGCTGCATACCACGCAGCCAGGAAGGGCCTGAGGGTCCTTATGGTAGAGAAGAGGCAGGAGATTGGCGCTCCGAAGAGGTGCGGAGAGGGCCTCAGCAGGGGCGGCCTGAAGAGGATAGGTTTTGATTTCGACCCCTCCTGGGCAAGGAGGGAGATAAAGGGCGCCACGGCAATTGCCCCGAACGGCAGGCGCGTCGTCGTTGACTACGAGGGCGGCGAGGGCTGGGTTCTCGAGAGGAAGATGTTTGACAAGTGGCTCGCCGAGAAGGCTGCGGAGGCAGGGGCGAGGGTCATGGCAAGGACAGAGGCCGTGAAGGTCCTCAAAAAGGACGGCATCGTTTCCGGCGTCAGGCTGAGGAACGACGAGAAGGAATGGGAGGTCAAGACCCCACTGGTGATAGCTGCTGACGGCGTTGAATCGAAGGTCGCGAGGGAGATGGGCATAGACACCACCCTTAAGCTCTCTGACGTGGCGAGCGGCTACCAGTATGAGATGTCCAACATAGAGATAGACCCTGACAGGATTGAGCTCTATTTCGGCAACGACAGCATGGCCCCTGGAGGATACGTCTGGATTTTCCCAAAGGGGAAGAGGACCGCCAACGTGGGGATTGGCGTGAGGAAGCCCTTCGCAAAGAAGACAGCGAAGGAGTATCTTGATGATTTCATAGGGTCCAGAGAGTCCCTCCGCAGGGGTTCGGTCATAGAGGTCAACTCAGGCGCCGTTCCCGTCGGAGGGTTGCTGAAGAACATGGTAAGCCAGGGATTCATCGTCGTGGGGGATGCCGCCCACCAGGTCAATCCCATACACGGAGGAGGGATACCAGAGGCATTTGTCGGGGGAAGGATAGCTGCGGAGGTTGCGGCAGAGGCAAAGCAGGCAGGTGACTTCTCTGCGGAATTCCTCAGCAGATACAACCGGAGGTGGTGGGAAGAGAGGGGAAAAATCCTCCAGAAGATATGCATCCTCAGGGAAGTCGTGGAAAGGTTGTCTGACGACGAGCTCAACTGGCTAGCGGAGCACCTGAGGGGTGAGGAATTAATCCAGTTCTCAAAATCAAAGGGCTTCGCAATCCTCGCCAAGCTTTTGATGAAGAAGCCAAGGCTTATCCCCCTGGCAAGGAAGCTGCTTTAATTGCCGGTTTCGCCTTACCACAACCCTTAAATACCCCTTTTCTATAGTTATACTGGGCAGAGGATAGACCGGGGAGTTAGGCGTGTCCTGTAA
>CAYMDJ010000012.1:0-20860 GCA_964389315.1 uncultured archaeon | reverse complement strand
GCCTCACCTTCTGCTCGCCCCGAATGACCTTGACGTTGACTATCCCTGCAACGCCCGCAGCAGGCTTTGTCCTCCTTTTGCCCTTGAACCCCCTGACTGAAATGATCTGGACAACCTTTGCCCCGCTGTTATCAACGCAATTCATCTTTGCCCCGACGGGCAATCCCCTTGTTATGTTGCTCGGAATCGCTTTCATGGTTAATCACCGTAGTGCATACAAGTCATGAAAATTATAATTCTCCTTTCCTTTTATCTATTCCAACAATGACGAAGCTCTTTGTCTTTGAGAGCGGCCTGCACTCGGCTATGACGACCTGGTCGCCGTCCCTTGCGTGCATGCACGGCGGGTTATGGACTATTACCCTTGACTTCCTCCTCTCGTAAGACTCATACTTCCGCACGAACCTGTGGTATCCCCACTCCACGACAGCGGTCTTGCTCATCTTCGTTGACTTGACCACGCCCCAGAAGACCTTTCCCCTCACCGGAAGGCTTCCATGCCATGCACAGTTGACGTCCTCGCAGACATTCTCAGGCGGAGAGACTCCTAGGCCAATCTCCTTCCTTCCGGCCTTTTCGGTCCGCTTTACTGGAACCTGGGCCCTCTCATGGGATTTGGCAATCTTTGCTGCCTTCTTCTTTACAGCCATAACTCAATCCTCGTGAATTGTATCGTTAAGTAGAGAGAAACAAATCAGCCTCTCTACCTTCTCCGCACCGGAGCGCGGGGGTGGGTAACTCAGCCCGGACCACTGTCCGTCATAAGTTATGATATATCATGCAGGTATGTATATTTAAAGGTAACCTTTTTACCCGTCATTACATCGCCAATTAACCCTTTGGCAGGTAAAAGAAACGAATCCCTATTGTTTACAAAAAGCTTAACCAAAAACCTACCACTTCTTAAGCGCCTTCTTCACCCTGTCTTCAGGGCGGGCAACAAGGAGCTTCCCATCGACCCTGACTTCCTCTCCTGAGGGGAGTGTAAACTCAAAGGTTGCCTGAGCCTTGATGATGGTCTTGTTCTTTGTCTCAGTCTTTATGACCAGTGTGTTCCTGGTCTCATCAGCAACCTCACCCTCCATGCCAATCTGGCTCTGGTTACCAGAAGAAACAACCTTTACTTTGAGGCCAATCAGCTCGTGTTTTATCAGATTTTCAGGAGTCATCATGAAAGGTTGACGCTATTACTAATAAACAGCAGTCCCTTAATTGGTTAACCAGGGCCTATTCGACCACTATCTGGTCCTCTGTGAAGCCCAGCTTCTTCAGGATGTCCTTTACCTTTTCCATGTGCCCGCCCTGCAGCTCTATGACGTTTCCCTTCAGGGTCCCTCCGCAGGCAAGCCTCTGCTTAAGCTCCTTGAGGACCTTCTTTATGTTTATTCCCTTTCCTATGCCCTCTACAAGGGTTATCTGCTTGCCGTAACGCCTCTTTACAGAAGAAACCTTGACCTTTTCCTTTTCCTTTGCAATGGTCTCGCAAACACAGAGCTCTTTGGGGAGTCCGCATTTCTCGCATGTCTTATCCATTAATTATTTTCCTCCGCCTTGATTTTCTCTCTCTTTATCGTGTTGGCCCGGGCTATCGTTTTTCTTATCTCCTTTATCCTTCCAGGAGAAGTAACATTAGCCCCTATCTTTATGTTGGCCCTTTCCTTGGCCATCTCAAGCCTTAGTTCGCCGACCCTCTTGTCGATGTCCTTCTTTTCCATCTTCCTGAGCTCTTTCTTCCTCATCATTGCCATGTATCCACTTATAGTTATTAAAATGACTTAAATCACTTTGCCTTCTTTGGCTTTGCTTCCTTCCTTTCGCCCTGTTTTCCTGGGCTCTTCTTTCCCTCTGCCGCTTTCTTTGGTTTCGATTCCTTCTTCGGGGCCTTGGCCTTCTTCTCCGCAGGCTTCCCTATCCCCCTCCTCTTGGGGGTCGCCGCCTTGCCCTTCTTCTGAGGGCCCCTTTGCCCGGCCCTTTCCTTCTCCTCACTGACCTTCTTCAGGCGCTCCTCCTTCTCCTTCATCTCCCTTTCAATCATCTCCTCGGCGGTCTCTATCTTGTCCTTTATCTTCCTCATCTGCTCCTTGTTCAGGCGCTCTCCCGTGATCTCCATGAACTCCCGCATTATCTTTACCTTGATCCCTATCTTGCCGAGCTTCACGAGAGCAGTCTCAAAGGCATAGTCAACCATGTCCTTAGCGGGCTGGCCGCAGTGCTTAAGGTGACCCTCCTGAAACTTCCCTGTCATTGACTTCCCTCCGCCGAGCTTTCCTGAAATTATGATCTGTGCGCCTATCGCCCCTGCGTCCATTATCCTCTTGATTGTCAGGTTCCCTATCTTCTTGTAGTTATAACCCTTCTCCAGGGCAGACGCTATCTGCCTCGCCACTATCTTGGGGTCAAGGTTGGGGTTCCTTATCGACTTAACGTCCAGCTGAGGGTTCTCGAGACCGAACCTGACCTTTATGGCGTCTGTCATCTCGTTGATGTTCTTGCCACCCTTCCCTATTATCCTTCCGGGCTTGTTGGTATAGATTATTATCTTTATGCCGAGGGGGGTCCTCTGGAGCTCTGTCTTGGAGTAGTCCCCGAGGGGGAATATCTTCTTTATGAAATCCTCTATCTCTGCTTCCTTGATTCCCTGCTTGATGAAATGCTCGTTCAACATATTACCTCTGGACGAGAACGACCTGGAGGTTCGTGACCTTCCTCTGTTCCCTTCTCCTTTTCCATCCCCTCGGCCTGAAGAATGAAAATCCCTTGTGGGCCGAGGCATGAACATAAAGCTTCTCTGTGTCAAGCCCCTTGCTGTCCGCGTTCTTCTCTGCGCTGCTTATCAATTCGAGTATCTCCTTGGAGGTGTTGGTGTAGAACCTCCCGTCGAGGCTCTGCTTCTGGCTGACCAGATTCTGGAGCAGTTGTTTTGCCTTGTCAGACCTCATTCCCGTGACCTTCCTGCAGACGGTTACAGAGGACTTCTGGGATATCCTTAACCCTCTCCCGAATACCCTTGCTGACTTCCCTGCGGGGTTGAAAGCGTATTTCCTCATCATATCACCTACTTCAGCGGAACGTACTTAGAGGACCTGGTGGCGCCGAACCCTGGTGCTGAGTGCTTCACCAGCCTCCTCGTGAGCATGAACTCCCCGAGCCTGTGGCCCAGCATGTCAGGCCTTATCTCAAGCTGGACGTATTCCTTCCCGTTGTGGACCCCTATCTTGTGGCCGAGCATCTGGGGTATGATTATCATCTCCCTCTCCCTTGTCTTGTTGAACTTCTTCGGGTTCTTCTCAAGCCTCTTCAGGAACTTCTTCTGGACCTCTGTCAATCCTCTTCGGAGGGTTCTCCTCTCCCTTGCCCTGCATATCTTTGCAAAGTCATCTACAGACATTCCCTTGAGCTCGTCCAGTTTCTTTCCCTTGAAGTAAAATTCCCTTACCATGTTTACCTCTTCTTGCCAGTCCTCTTCGGCGATATCGAGCCGACCTTCCTTCCGGGGGGAGCGTTCCTCGAGACGGTCTTGTGCTTCCCGAGGCCTGAATAACCTGCCCCGAACGGGTGGTCGTAAGCATTCATCGCAACGCCAGAGGTCCTGGGGTATAACTTACCTCTTGCATGCATTGCCTTAAATCTCTTTCCTGCCTTAACCCATGGTTTCTCTCCCCTCCCCTCACCTGCTGGTATACCAACGGTCACGCGGCAGGTGGGGTGGAGCCTCTTCTTCTTCTTGGAAGGCAGCTGTATTATGACCTCCCCTGCGCTCTTCGAGACCACCATGGCCGCGGAGCCTGAGGTCCTGCACAGCTTCGGCCCCGAGTTGGGGTAGGTCTCTATAGCAAAGACCTTTGTCCCCTCATCGACCTTTGAGATGGGCATCACATAATTCTGGATTTTGTCGCCGACCCTCATCCCCTCGGGTGCGATGACATGACCCATGCTCCTGTCAGAATACATTACCTCAGCGAGCGGGGCGTTCCTGAGCTTGTCATTGACCAGGTCCCTCACCAATCCCTCGGCGTTATTGTATCTTATGTCTGGCTTGAAAGCGTAATTGGGGGTCCTGTAGGTGTGGCTTCCCTTTCCCCTTCTCTGAGCAATTATCCTCTTTCCCATAAGCCTTTCACCTGATTACTATAACATTCCCATCCTCGAGGCAATGTCAGCTGCCGAATGGTCTGGATGGAGCTTCACGAACGCCTTCTTCTGGTTCTTGGTTGAGACCATCATGTTGACTGACTGGACCTTGACGTTGAAGTTCTTCTCCACAGCCTCCTTGACGTCCTGCCTGGATGCCTTCTTGTTGACTATGAAGACGAGCTTATTTTCGACCTCGACCATGTTCATGCTCTTCTCTGCGAGCTGGGGGTAGAGAAGGACCTTCCACGGGTCGCTGAAGCCTTTCTTTGCCTTTTTTGATTTGGACATGAGAATCACTTCGCCAGCTCCTCCATCTTCTGGACCGCTCCCTCTGTCCAGACGCATAGCCTCCCTGGCTCTGCCCCGGGAGCAACATGACCTACGCTCAGGTCATCTGCATGCACCACGTCAACCCCCGCGATGTTCCTCGCGGCCCTGGTTATGCCCCTGTCATCATTAATCACGAGAAGGATTCCCTTCCTTCTCTTGTATTTCCTTCCCCTCATCGTTCCCTTTCCGGACCTGACCTTCTTCTCCTTTGTCCTCTCCATCTCGTCCTTGAGGCCCATCTTCCCGAAGGCCTCCTTAACATCCTTCAGCGAGGTCAGTTCCTCTATCTTGTTCTCAACGACGAGCGGGAAATGCTTTAATCCCTCTATCTTGTGTCCTCTCCCCTGGACCATCTCCTTTCTGGAGGTTGCCGCAACAGCAGACAGGAGTGCGAGCATCCTCTCCTTCTTGTTCATCTTCTTCTCCCAGACCTTCTCTGCCTTGGGTGGGTGGGCCTTGCGACCCTTGATTGCCTGGGGGACGTGCCTCGCCCTCATGGAAAGGAAGCCGGAGCCGTGAATCCTCTTCATCCTGGCCATCTCCCTGTTCATCATGCTCATCCTTATGCCCCTCCTGGCGTGGTAGTGGGCGGATGTCCTCTGTCCGGCGATGGGGTCAGTCCCATAGGGCTGCCTTGCCATCGCCTGCTCTGCCTCCACGGCCCTCCTGATGAGGTCCTTCCTCACCCTTCTGGAGAAAGCCTTTGCTACGGTCATCTCCCCCCTTGCTTCTCCCTTCACATTATAAACGGTTAGCTTCATACCCTATCCTCAATGATATACGGCTTTTCGTTCCCAGCATTGGTTGTGTTGTTCCTGGGGTCGGAATGCCGTCTGTTTACTCAAGTTCTGTGCGAATGTTATGCAGAAAAAGAACCCTACCGACCTGCCTTAGGCCGGATGCAGATACAACGGTCCTTATCCTGCACCTCTTCGAACCAGGCATGCCTCACAACAAGCCTGGGTTCGCTTGTTTCTAAACAATGACCTTATAACTATATAAAGCTTATTGCGGACATTATTCTATAGTCATATTCCTATCATCACCACACCAAAGTAGTAATTAATTACCTAGAGAAGCCGGTTCAAATAGGAATGGTTTTTCTAGTTATGGATATGTTTTTGTCAGGTTTCTGGTGTCTTTCGTTTGTCTTGAATCGTCTTCTGAACCGGATTAGCGACCAAAAGGAGGTGCGCATGCCTGAAGAATGGGAGCTGGATGAGGTTGATGAAAACGATATTCTGGTTGAGCTCGTAAACGTAAATCTCGGCGGGCATGAAAATCTCATTGCCCTCAGGGATGAGGAAAGCAGGAAAATTGTTTTTCTGAAAGACATTCTCAGCCCTGAAGAAATAAAAGCACTGGAGATGGAAGCGGGATTTTTCGCAGAGTTCTTTATCTCAGAGCAGAATCTTACCGAATTCGGCATGAATGTGGAAGAGATAGCTTCCGGTAACGGTGGCATCGTGCAGGTAACGCCGTTAATTTCCCATGACAGGGAAATACCGAAGGCCTGAAAACAAATTCTTAAGGGGCGGGTTCTGATGGCCTGCCTCAGGAAGGGAGGTGAGGACAATGAAGGCCCTGAGTTTTATGGACAGGCTCTACAGGCCGAAGCTGTTCAGGTTTATTCTTTTGTTGTGCTTCTTGGCCAACCTGGGATTCTTGGAGGCTATCCTGGACAGCAGCCTTCAGAGTCCCACCAAGACCAAGGGGCTGCCAATCGAACAGGAGATGGAGAACGAAAAGACTCTCGTAAATTTTATAAGGGAGAAGACAAGGTTGGCCAGGGAAAAAGATGCTGAGAGCGCATATTCCCCGTATGACTACTTCCAGGACCAGAAAGAGTTTTTTGATAAGGAAAAAGAACTTGGGATTAGCATCACTACAGACCCTGCCTCTCAGGAGATGTTCTCCCTTGCACGAAAAAGCATCAAAAAGGGCCTCTTTACTGACTACGATATTAGTGTTGCCAGTGAAGGGTATAAGGACCATGTTGATCCCATGAGGGAGTCGCGCGAGGAGTTCCATGAGGCAATAAGGAAGGCTGGATGGTCCGGTGTCCTTTGCTTTTTATTATTGATTTATCTCAAGAACCTTGACCTGGCCTTTGTCCTTTTCCTCATGTGGATTAAAGAGGACAGGGAGATATTCAGCCTTAGAAACCCGTTTGGTTTTGTTCTTGCCTTGATAATGTATCCTGTTGTGATGACGTGCGTCTTCTGGCAATGGATGAAGCACGCCGAACAAAGGATACACCTTGAGGCAGAACTCAGAAGGACAAAGAAGAAATTATTCACCGTCCTCTCTGATGACGAAGTGGCCAGGATAAGGAGGTTAGTCAAGAGCGGTCTCCCCGCATCTGCCTGGAGGAGGCAGCTCGCCGGACAGGGCCTTGTGTTCAGGCACAGCCTGGCCCTTGCCCTGCTGGTGACCATTATCATGGTCATCATACCCAGGCCGGGTGAATCGAGAACCTGGAATTTGTCAAGGGCAGGACCATTTTTCATGGCAGAACAAGAGCTTGGTCACAACCTGGCCCGAATGCAGATAGATGAGGGCCAGGACGATGAGCATGGAGGGGGTTTCCATGATTTCCTGGTTTCTGGATTCCAGGAAGCAATCCTGCTTCCTGTTCAACTCTTAAGGTTAGTCGAAGAAGTGTTCAGTGTAGAGGAAATCCCTAAAGACATTGACCATATTCCTCGACGGTTGTTTGGTTTGAGGCCTGTCTTGGCAGCAAACTGAACAGCCGGAGGGAAAGCTTCCTCCGGCAGGAGGAGGAAGCCATGAATAGAACAATAATCTTTGTGGCCGCGTTGGCGGCCTTTGTGCTTGTGTCCCCTGCAGTCCATGCCGGGGACTTCGGGGTGTCGGTTTCCACACAGACCCTTTCAGAGGACGTCAGCTATTTCGGGGGCCTGACACTTGACAAGCCCGTCCAGGAGACCGACATCTGTATATCGCTCCCGTGGGGGTTCTATCTTGATTTCTGGCACTCCATGGGACTTAATGATGATGATCTCTCCTCTGATCCAGGGGATGAGATTGACGTGACGCTGGGTTGGGCAGGAAAGGTCAAAGAGTGGCTCTCGCTGGACGTTAGCATTACCTATGCTGACTGCGCAGAGCTTCTCAACAAGGAAGGCGGCGACTACATCTCCCCGTCCGTAGAGGCGGGGGTGCCGCTCAAGCTTGCTGAAGACCACTACATCGAACCCTTCGTCTTGCTCGAGCTGGTTTTCCCAGTTAGCGGCTCTGATGCTGGAATCGTAGTAACAGGTGGAGCGAAACATACCTGGGAAATCGGTTCGACAGCCGTTATCTGCCAGAAACTGGGCCTCAGATACTATCAGGTCCAGAACAGCCAGGAATACGGCTGCCTGGTGGATTACAGGTTTTCGCTCGGATGGAAGATTCTCCACCAGCTGATAAAGTGGGAGCCGCTGGAGCACGTTACAATAAACCTGCCCAATGTGAAGGCGATATTACCTCTCTATAACCAGCATGAAGCGAACGATAAGGACCCGGAGGCCGCCATCGGCGCCGGGCTAACAATCGTGTTCTGATGTAATGACAAACGCTCGGGGGCCGGGCCTCTCCTTTTGGGCCCGCCCCCGGGAAGGAGGTGCAGAGCATGAAAGCCAAGGATAAGGAAAAAACGCTGGGGAGAATCCTGAGCGGGATTGATATGGCGACCGTCAAAAAATGGGACCCTCCCAAAGGACTGATAGGCTTTTGTGAGGAAATTGGTATGAAGGATGACACCATTCTCTCACAAAGACGCCTGATGAGGATTGGCAATAAATACGGGCTGTGGGGAAAATGGATTATCCTGAAGGCCATAACCGAGAAGGGCCTGTGGGATGACGACATCGTCAGCCTGCTCGTTTCGGGGGATTTTAAAGACCTCGAAGAAGAGCTTGCCACCCTCATCATAAGAAACAAGAGGGTCCTTGTGCCCAGCAAGGCCGTTGCCCTGGTGAGGCAGCTCAGGGGTTACATGATTGAATTCTTCAGGGCAATCAAAGCCTTCGTCGACCTGCCGGGCGAGCAAGTGTATAATTTGTTGAGAGAGATAGAGAAACCGTTCGGTTGGGAGAGGCAGGTTGCCGATATAATGATAAGCAGGAGGGGTGATATCGGACCAGGCAGGCTGTGCACCCTTGTTGAGGAGCTTATCATCGGCGACATTGAACAATTCGAAAGGGTAATCCGTGAGTGCGGTATCAAAGGGAAGCGCAGGGAAAGGCTGGAAACACTTTTGCGGAAAAAGCACAACTTTCCCGAACCACTGCCCATAGAACAGCGGGTTGTTTTTTGAAATAATCGATTGGGCCGCTTGTTGGAACACGCCCCCGGAAAGGAGGACGGCATGTCGAGGAAGAGGAGGAATAAAAGCATAAGAACCGAGGGGAGCGGATGCCCTGGTGTTTTCAATCGCCATCACGAGGCATGAAATGTCGGGCAACGACATGTTTGAGGTCCTTATTGAGATTGATGTTGCAGGTCAGCGCCTTGAATGGTTCGTTGCCAAACTGGTCATCTATCATGAAATGACCTCAAAACAGAAATGTGGCAAATGCCTGCTAAAGATTGTCGCGTGACTGCAAACGCAAACGTGGATTACGGGGAGCGGTGATTTACCATTCCGGGGGCACTCTCTTGTTTGGGGAGGAGCCCCTTTTCTTTTTGTTGTCAAGTTAGAGGGAGATAATCACAGGGTTGTGCGCGTTTTTTGGTTAAGCTTTTTGCCATCAAGTAATACTCGTTTATGTTACCTGCCAAGAGGCTAACTGGCGAGACCGTGAACCCTAAAAAGGTTAATATTTAAATACCCTACTGCATATTAATTAGCCAGACGAGAGGTTATTATGGCAGAGGAAAACAAGCTTGAAGAAAATGAGGAACAGGAAGAGGTCAAGAAGGAAGAATCCCAGGGAGAGGAATCCGTAGAGGAGGAATCCACAGAGTCTCCGGAGGAAGAGGAGCAGGGAGAGGAATCTACAGAGCCTGCGAAGGCCGGCCCTGGGCAAAGGGAGGAAAAGAAAGAGGAGAAGCCAGCGGAGACAGGTGAGCATGCAAAGGAACCTGCAAAGGAGCAGGCAAAGGGGAAGGAAAGGGTCAACATCATCAGGGTGATGGAAACTAACCTTGACGGAAACATGCCCGTGCGGAGGGCCATAAGGCGCGTGAGGGGCGTCTCATTCATGTTCAGCAATGCCGTCTCTCAGAAGATAGACTTCGCAGACAGGAAACTGGGAGAGATAGGTGACATTGAGATGAAGAAGCTCGAGGAGGTCATGACCAATCCTCAGAAGTTCGGAATCCCGCAGTGGATGTGCAACAGGAGGGCTGACCCGGTCACAGGGGAGGACAGGCACCTCACCGTATCGAGCCTGGAGTTCGCAAAGAAGATGGATATAAACGAGATGAAGAAGAAGAGGACATATAAGGGAATCCGCCACGGAGAGCACCTGACCGTTAGGGGACAGAGGACCAGAGGGTCCTTCAGAAAGGGCAAGGTTGTTGGCGTGAGCAGGAAGGCTGCGGCTGCAAAGAAGAAGTAAAATCATGTTCATGCGCCTGTTGGCGCATTGAAAAGTTGGCGCGAGGACTTCGGTCTGCTAACCGTCAAGACTTTGTTCTTGCGCTGACTATGTGCCGGCAACAGGCGGCATAAGGATATAAATACGTCGCAACAATAACAACCAACAAAAATCACATCAAGGCAAAATCAGCTGGACGGCATTAACAGGTTGAACAAAGCCGTCTTTCGATAGTCATGCAGAGTGAATGTTACAGGTGGAATGATGAGAAGGATTGCAAAGAAGTACAAGAGGCCCAAGAGGCCGTGGGACTCTGTCCTCATAAAGGAAGAGAAGGCTCTCATGAGAGAATACGGCCTCAGGAAGAAGAGGGAGCTCTGGAGGGCAAGGGAGATACTCAGGCAATACAGGAGAAGGGCCAGGGACCTCATAGCCCTGAAGGACCCTGAAGCTGAGAAGATTCTGATAGAGAAGATGGCCAGGATTGGCCTGCTTACCAAGGCTTCGGGCCTGGATGACGTCCTTGCGCTGGACGTGAAGAGCATCCTTGAGAGGAGGCTCCAGACAATGGTATTCAGGAAGAGGGTGGCAAAGAGTATAATGGAGGCCAGGCAGATGATAAGCCACGGGAGGGTCTCTGTCGCAGGAAGGAGGACGAAGTTCCCTGCATACATCGTCCCTGCAGAGGAAGAAGGAAAAATATCGGTTCATGGTGGTTAGATGGCAGAGAGGACAGATGCAAAGAAGGTAGAGAAGACTGCAAAGCCTGAGCCGAAGCCAGAGAAAGCCAAGGCTGAAGCAAAGGCAGAGGTCAAGACGGAATTCAAGCCCATCAGCAGGGAAGAGATCGAGCCCAGGGCAAAGGCTGCGGAAGCAGGCGAGCATGCAAAGGAGCAGGTAAAGGAACCTGACAATAGTGGGGAAGAGAAACCCGTTTACAGGGAGAGAAGGTTCGACAGGCCGCAAAGGTCTCCTGTCAAGTGGGGCATTGCCCACATCTATTCCTCGAGCAACAACACGATTATCCACATCACGGACATGACGGGCGCGGAAACCATATCCCGCGTCTCAGGCGGGATGATGACCAACAGGGCAAAGGACAAGGGCATGCCCTTCCCTGCAATGAAGGCTGCGCAGAAGGCTGCTTATGATTCAAGGAACAAGGGAATAACTGGAATCCACCTCAAGATTCGCGCTCCGGGGGGGCACAAGAAGAAGATGCCCGGCCAGGGGGCGCAGCCGGCAATCAGGGCCCTCGTGAGGGCAGGCCTGAGGGTCGGAAGGATAGAGGACGTTACCCCCATCCCGCACGACACCACGAGGAAGGCGGGTGGCCGGAGAGGAAGGAGGGTGTAAGAATGGCAAAACATCATAAACCCGTGGCTGGTTCGAGGGCATACTGGCCGAAGAAGAGGGCAAAGAGGATATACCCCTCAATCAGGACGAGGGCAGTAAAATCAGAAGGCCCTCTATCGTTTGCAGGGTTCAAGGCCGGCATGACCCAGGTTAAGTGCGTTGACAACACGAAAGATTCTCTCACAGAGGGGGAGGAAGTCATAAAGCCCGCTACGGTGATAGAGTGCCCACCCCTAATGGTTTGCGGTATTAAGACGTACATAAAGGATCATGATGGGTTAAAGAACAATGCCACCATATGGAGCGAGAAGCTCGACAAGGACCTTGACAGGAGGTTCAAGGTTCCGAAGAAGCCGGACAGGTCAAAGATTTCTGTGATAGACAAGCAGGCTGAGAAGCTTGCTGACGTAAGGCTTCTGGTCCACACCAAGCCAAGGGGCTCTGGAATAGGAAAGAAGAAGCCAGAGGTCTTTGAGCTGGGGATAGGGGGCGACGCTGCCGCGAAATGGAATTACGCCAAGGAGAGGCTCGGGAGCGAACTGAAAGTCTCGGACGTCTTCAGGGACGGCGAATGGATTGATGTTTCTTCTGTGACGACAGGCAAGGGTTTCCAGGGTCCTGTGAAGAGGTTCGGGATAAAGGTGAGGCCAAGGAAGCACGAGAAGAAGAGGCGGCACACCGGCGTCATCGGAACGAGGGGCGTCGCGAGGGTCCTGCCCGGAAAGATTGCCATGGCAGGCCAGCTGGGATTCCAGACTAGGACAGAGTTCAACAAGAGAATCATCTCCATCGGCAGCGGCAAGCTCACCCCGAAGGGCGGGTGGCTCAGATACGGAGAGATTGACAATGATTACATAGTCCTCAGGGGCTCTGTGCCAGGACCTAAGAAGAGGCTGATAATGATGAGGAAGGGCCTGAGGGCAAGGTCCCGCGAGAAGGAGAACCTCGAGTTCAAGGAAATCATCCTCGACTCCCAGCAGGGTGCCTGAATCAGCTTACGATAGGCTGCGGCCTTATGCAAGCTGATAAGCAACAAGCAGAGTTTACAAGTTATTTTTTCCGTTAACGCCTTTGTCATTAATTATTATTCGTTCCTGTTACCTGACCTTCAGACCCAGGATAGGTTATATGGTTCCTGGGTGCGAAAGGCGAAAACGTTAACAGTAAAAGGGTTAATCAACCTCATAGAATATGTGGTCAACGAAGAAGAACGCGGTGATTGCCGTTATCAGTATGGCCATCATGAGGGCAATCAGCATGTCGATTGAGAGGCCTGTCTTGAGGCCGTTTATGAAGGTTCCGGACAGCAGCAGGAACAGCGAGAGGAACGCTATGACCGTGAACCCCTTCACCTTGCGGGAATAGAACCTCTTCTTGAGGAGCTTGAACCTCTCCTCCCTTGACCATTTCCTGGTGTATTCATGCACCTCAATGACGTCGCCAACGAAGTGGACGATTATCTGGCTCTTCTCCCCCTCCTTCTCCGCGCCTATTGACTTTACCTGATATCTTCCCTGGCCGTATTTCCTCAGGAGCTGGCGCTTGATGTAATCGGTGTCGTCCAGCTCAAAGGGCTGCTTTCCCTCGCTGTAGACCGTCCTGTAGGGTCCCATGAGGTGGGGCTTCCTGTCATGCCCCTCGCCGAGCTCCCTCTTCTGGATGATGAACTTCTTTCCCATGTTTTATAATTAGCCTGTTTTGTTTAAAAGAAGCTATTCCTTCCTTGCCGTTTTCTTCACAGATTTCTTCGGTAACTTGCCTTCAGAGACCTTGCTTCCTGCACTGGCCTTTGAGCCCTTCTTCTCGTAGTATTCGAACTTATCCACGAGGCAGAACCTCCAGGGCCTCCTGCCCTTTGCCCTGACCTGTATCAAACCCAGTCCGCACTTGCACTTCCTCGATATAACCTCTACGTAGCCGTGCTGGGGGAGAGGGAACGAGTTGTGGCACTTTGGATAGTTGGAGCACCCCACGAACCTCTTCCCGGTCCTCCTCGAGTGGATTATCCTGAGCTCCCCCTTGCCGCACTTGTTGCACACGCCTACGGTGTGTATCTCCTTCTCATACTCCCGGACCGCCTCCTTTATGTGCGTGCCTATCTCCTTCTCGTGCGACTTGAAATCGGTGAGTATCCTCCTGAGCTCTTCCTCTGCCTCCTTTATGACGCTCTCCATCTTCATCTTCCCTTCCTCTATCTGCTCCATCTCCTTATCGAACTTCCTCGTGAGCTCCACTGATATTATCTCAGGGCAGTGCTTCTCCAGGGCCTTGACCACCGCAACGCCAAGGTCAGTCACCTCTATCGATTGCTCCCTGATGTATCCCCTGTCGTAGAGCGTCTGCAGGATTCCCGCCCTGGTGGCCTTGGTCCCGAGCTCCAGCTCCTCCATCTCCTTGAGTATTGATGCCTGCGAGAACCTTCCCGGGGGCTGGGTCTCCTTGTCCAGCCTCTCCAGCTTCTCGTTGCTGAATTTGTCGCCCTTGTTCACATCAGGAAGAAGCTGCTCCTTGAACCTCGCATAGGGCTTGTAGAAATCTATCCATCCGGGCTTCAGGGTCCTCACACCATGCGTCAGAAATTCTTCCCCCTCTATGAGTATGGTTATCCTGGAATGCTCCCTGACTGCCGGCTCCCCGAACACCGCGAGGAACCTCCTCACTATCAGGTCATATACCTTCTTCTGCTGCGCCGAGAGACGCTTCGGCTTGTGGCCCGTGGGGTAGATGGCCGGATGCGCGGGGTCTGTCTTCTTCCCCTCGTTTGGCTTGAGCTTTCCCTCCATCACCCTCTTCGCAAGGAACCTGTAATCATCCTGCCCTGCGAGGCCCTCCAGTATCTTTTTGAACCCGAGCTTTGCAGGGAGCTTCTGGCTGGATGTCCTCGGGTATGATATCAAAGCCCCCTCGTAAAGGCTCTGGGCGATGTCCAGCGTCCTCTTCGGGGAGTAGCTGAAGAGGCTGTAAGAATCCCTCTGGAGGGTCGTGAGGTCGAACGGCGTGGGAGGCAGCTGCCTCTTCTCCTGCTTCGTCACCTCAGAAACCTCGCCGTCCTTCCCTTTGCATTTACCCAAAACCTGGTCTGCCTCTTGCTGCTTCCAGAACTTGTCCTTCGCATGGGAGGCGAGTATCTCCTTGCCATCTATCCTTCCGTTCAGTTGCAGCTCCCAGAACGGTTTCGGCTTGAAGGCCTCTATGCTCTTCTGCCTCTGGTAGAGCAACTTCAATGTGGGGCCCTGCACCCTTCCTGTTGAGAGCGTCCAGAAGCCTCCCGAATGCTCGAGTGAGAGGGTCAGCGCCCTGGAGAGATTTATCCCGAAATACCAGTCCATGTGATGCCTGGCAAGCCCTGCATGAATCTGCGGGAAGTCGAGGTGCTTCGATGCCCCTTCGAACGCCTCTGTAAGGTCTCCTGGGGTGAGGGTGGAGAACTTCATCCTCTTCCCGTCCTTCACCTTGCATATGAACCTGAGGATATTCCACGCTATAACGCTATTGTGCGTTATGATGCCATTACCATGCATGAAGCTTCCGGTTTCTGTTTCTATATCATAAAGATATTCTGAATCGGTCAGCGTCTCTTCTTTTTTGGTCACTTTCAGGAAATGCATGTTGCTGTTTATTATTCTATCAACAACTGGCGTGGTTTTTGTCAGAGAAGCAACCGATGTTCTCTGGCTATGCCTCATGTTGTTTATGGTCTGCGTATCGGCGCCACAGCCAGAAAGCATAAAGTTTGGAAGGTAACTGAATGCATCACGCTTCATATCAAGTCTGCCAATGTCCATAATCCCTTCTTTCATCCTATTAGAAACAAGAGAATCAATACCATATGATATCATCTTTCTGAGATATCTTTTTATGCCGATGAATATGAAATGATTGTTTTTCTTCCGGTCATATACAAGAGTTGAAACAATGCCTATCTTCAGAAGCAACAGATGCAACCCCTCTATCAGTTCCTTGCTTTTGCTTGCTGCAGAAACAACATGACGGTCTCTGATCATATAAAGCGAACCGTCACCTGCAAGGTAAGCATCTATAACATTCTTATAAAATTCAAGCGGTGTTGATAATATGAAATCAGGCAGCCTTTTTGTGTGGGCGTTGCGACCCAATCCCAGCACTTCGCTGAATACGAAATTGAGAATTCGGGATTTCGTTCCAATCTCCCAGCCATTGCCTTCTCCGAATGTTCCTTTCATTCCTGTTCTGAATCTTTTTTTTGGAGCCAGACCTGATAACCTGAACATTATGGATTCAACCTCATCCACATATTTTTTTTCTGAAGGACCAAAATACATTCCTATAAAATCGCCCGAATCCGTACATCCCTCTGCAAGGTAGTATCCAACAAGTCTGCCAAAATCCCGGTCCAACGGAATCAGTGCAGGTATTTTTACCTTGGCCTTCATGGGACCTATCTTCAGGAATTTTCTGTCCCCGGTGTCTGATTCCAGCTTGAGGTATGCCCATAGCGGCATCCTGTCAAAAAATCTCCAACCGAGCGCGGTTTTTCTGTTTATATTCAGCTTTTTTGCTATCTCAGCCGGCATCAGCTTGATGACTTTTCTTATACCATATACATAGTATCTTTTTTTACCCCTTTTTGTTATCTCCTCTATCAAATCCATTTCCTTTATTTCAGAATCAATGAAAGGCAGGGACTTTGCAACAGGAACAAAATCGCCTTCGTTTATTAACTCTGCTTTTTTAACTTCAATTCCGTTTTCCGTAAGAACGAACATGGGATGATTCCTGCTGACATGAACATTTCTTCCTGTTTCTGTCGTTATCTTCAGTATCGATTTGTCAGATTTTCTTCTCATCACCTTTTTTATTTTCTTGAATCTCAGAGTAAAATCATTCATGTCCATGCACGGTATGTATAAATCATCAGAGGGTATGGAATACTCAAATTCCTTCCATCTCTCTGTTTGGTTTTTTGAAAAGACATTATCAACCAACCCGCCCATCTCCATTATTTTTGCTTTCTTGCCATCACTGACAATTATTTTCTCAGAATATGGGGTGCACCCCTCAATATCATAGTCGCACGCAGAAACGAATGATGACGCCCCCTTCACCAGGGACTCTATGTTCCTGTAATACTTCATTGCCCAGGTGTTCCCCCTGAGGGAATAGGTAGGCTTCCAGTCAACGTCGAACACGGGATACGTCCACTTGACGCCCTTCTTTGCCTCGCTGAGAACGAAGAGGTGCCCTACGGCAGGGACAACCACTATCTCCTCGCCCTTCCTCTTGAGCCTGAAGTAGGAGCTGCCGTCCTTCTTTACTTCCTTCGGCTCCCCCTCTGCGAGCGCTGCTGCGATTTTAGCCGAAGCCGAGGGTTTTTCCGTAATTATCAACGTGTAACCCATACATTAGATTTCTACGGCATGATATTTATAAGCAGTGTAAGACTGCCAAACCAATAAAAAGCATTAATAATAATAATTATCATGGGATATCGGGGCAAGAAAATCGTTGAGGGCGGGGGGTTTTATAAAAAAGGTAAAGTGTGGTATGTACATTTTTTTGGCGGACCGGACCAGCCGATTATAAACGTAGGCCCTAATCCGTACCCGGACCCGAGACCGGTCGAGCCTTTGCCTCCTCTTGACCCAAAGGAACAGCATGAGATAATAAAAAAACAATTATCTGACCTGACCGGGGGAATCAGGGGCCCGGGACAATAGAAGGATTTATTGCTTAGTTCGATTATATTATCATGGTTGGGGACCACGTCCACTGGTTCATGACAGAGGATTGCAACCTTGACTGCAGCTATTGCTTCAAGCACGGGTTCCAGTACAGGCCGGACGAGGGAAGGAACATCCAGCTCGCATACACCCTCGCAGGGAGCGGCGTGAAAAGGGTAACCCTTGGTGGGGGCGAGCCCACACTTGTAAAGAACCTGACCGACGTCATAGGTATACTCAAGGAAAACGATATATACGTGAGTCTCCACACCAACGGCGTCCTTCTTGATGAGGATATGATAGCCGGACTGAAGGTCGATGACATCGCTCTCCCCATTGACAGCACCGACAGGGATATCCAGAGGAGTCTGCGCGGAAGGGGCTTCATGGAAACCTTCGAAAGGCTTCCGTGTCTGGCCTCAGCCATACTGGAAAGCGGCAAGGGCCTTGGTTACCATACCGTCTTCACTGCAATCAACCGCCAGGACATCCCGGGGATATATGAACTTATCAGGGAGCAGGGATTCGGTTACTGGAGGATATACGAATTTAATGATGACCTGGCATTGAGCGAAGCCATGAATTCCGGATTGAGCCAGGAAAGGATAATCGCAAAATTAATGGGGATTGAAAAGCTCAGGGGCGGTGGAACACCTGAAACTGGATATACGGACTGCCTTCTTGCGCATTTTTTCCTGACGGAGCAGAAAATGAAGCTGAATGGTGACGGTAGGATAGAGTTCGTCGGCAGGAGGGACACGCTGGAACCCTATTTCTTTCTGGACAATTCCGGGGACGTCAGCTATTACATCTGGCTATCCGGGAGTAAAAGGAGGGTGGCAGGGAACGTCTTAAGGGACGGCTTCCGGGCCGTAAGGGAAAGGCTCCAGGAAGTCCATGATAAGGACTGGGAGCTTGACGATGAGTCACAGGAGGAATTCTGCAATGCCATGTTCTGGGACGTGCCGCCGTGGGCAAGATACTGGGACGGAAGCTATTCCCAGGAAGAGATTGATGTAATCGAGCCTGAATTCTATGACGTTTTCATGGAACTTTCCGAACTGCACAGGAGAAGGACAGAAGAGAATTACCGGCGCCGTGCAGAGATTGGAAGCGAATCACTGCAACTATAAAAAACATCCATACAATTATTTGATATGCCGCAGTGCAGGAAGTGCCCCTATTTCGTGAAGGAGCAGAACAAGTACCAGGCAGGAAAGGTGATAATGGGGTTCTGCAAGCTCAGGGAGAGGCACATATCTGACCAGACCATCACCGCAGCGATGTGCAAGGACCGCGCAGTGGTGGACGTCTCCAAGCAGCCGAAGGAGAGCGGTGTCTGGAAGGCAATAGAACGCTGATTCTTAGAAGAAGGCAAAGACAGCGACTGTGGCAACCACTGCAACCAGGAGGAGGGAAACCAGAATAATCTTGAGCCTCTTCTGCTCCTTCGTGAGCGGCTTCACCGGCCTGTTCCTGTACGCAAAGCCAATTATGAAATATATGATGCCCAGCGTAAGGAAGACGGAAAACTCCCCGTATGCGGTCAGTTCGAATAAACCGACCGCGAGGAAGACAATCCCAAGGTTCATGATTGCCTTGTAGTCAAACCCCTTCCTTCCTATGCTCCCCCTCTTCCACATGAAGAGGAAAACTGCCGCCAGCCCAATCACGATCGCCAGCACCAGCCACATGAACGCCGAATCAGCCATGTTAATATATTGTTCATTGGGATATTTAGGCTTTCGCTGCCAAAATTTTATTAGAGGGGTGAGCCAATTATAATAATGAAGAACAAGGAAACCGCCCTCTGGCTGGTGGTTGCTGTCGCCCTCGGGCTCTTCGCATTCTCCCTGACATCAATAATCATGAACGGGTTCAGGTTCTACATGGTATACCCGCTCCTCCTGGGCATCGTCAACCTCATCGCCATCTGGCTGCTGAGGAAATAGGGTATGGGTGGCTCTGGGACCATGCCTCCACAGGCAGCTCATCAATTCTCCCTTCCCTCAGGGCATTATAATATTCCTGCGCCCACTTCAGCGAGTAATCCAGCCTGACACCTCTTAATTCCTTACCCTCCTTCACCATATCGTGGTCTATCTCACTGACAGGAACCAGCATTGGGCTCTTTATCCACCCTTTCTCTGTCTCAGCAATCCGTTGCATGTTATCTATTATCTCTTCGGCCTTCCTTTCGGGCATCAATCTCCTGAGGACATACATCTTCTCAAAGCAGTCGTTCTTCCTTCCCTCTATCGGGCCGTGCCTCTCCGTGTAACCGGGCTGGTCAAACAGATAGACCCATTTGAGGTCACTGCTTACAAAATCAACCCCCAGCGTGTTCTTCACTGCAGCCATTGCCCTTTCCTCGAAAAAGAATTCCCCTATTTTCTCTCCTGGTTCTGTGATGTCCCTCTCATGAACGGGGTACAGCGCATCGATGGGTTGCTTGTAGACGCATGCCAGCCTTCCGCCGTCAGTGAAGCACAGGACAAGGGAATCCCTGTATAGAGGGGGGCCTTTCTTTATCTCCCCGGGAACCCACATCATCTCATATCCGACAAAGTCGCTGTCCATGACAACACCATAGCATTTAAATGTCCGCAGAAAGCATTATAAGTTTTTCGTGTTCCCTCACTTCTGCTGAAGAAGGTCTAATCCCCGAAATAGGGCTACACGTCTGCCTTATTGGAATAGCCCCTGCTCTCCCAGTATCCCCTGTATTCGGGATTGTCAGAGAGCTCTATGCCGGTAATCCACTTTATCCACTTGTATCCGAGCTTGTCCTCTGCCACCAACTGGAATGGGAATCCTCTTTCGGGCGGGAGGGTCACTCCGTTCATTTTGTATGCGATGATTATCTCGTTCTCTATTACGTATTCCAGCGGCAGGGAGGTTGTGTAGCCGTCGTAAGCGTGGAATATCACCGTATCAGCCTCGTCCAGGACCCCTGCCTCGTCCAGCAGGTCCTCCACCAGGACGCCCTCCCAGAGGATGGTAACGCTCCATCCCTCCACGCAATGTAGGGTCACCACCTTCTCGTAAGCCTGCATCCCCAGGACCTCCTCATAGGTGAGGTTCCTTGGTTCCTCCACCAGGCCGAATATCCCCAGAGTGTAGCCATCCAGGCTGACTTCCTGCGGTCCTTTTATGGAATTCTCCCTGAAATCATTGACCGAGGAGAGGAACTCCCCCTGGTATTCCCTTATCTCTGTCCCGTTCAGGTGTATCGGCTCCTGCACGCATCCGGAGACAAGAATCACCGCCAGGACCAGCAGGATTGTCGCCGCTCTCATTTTCCCCTCCTGAAAAGGCTCTTCGTCATGTTCCACATCCACCTCCAGTGGAGCAGGAAGTGAAGGATTATGAGTATTCCCAGCGTCAAGCCAGCATAATCGTGCACCAGGCTTATCGTGCTCATCGGAAGGCGGCCGTAACCTATCCCAAGGGAGGGCAGGAGCCTGGGGAACTTGATTATCCCTGTGGTGAAGAGCGTCATGAATGCCAGAAGCATCAGGACGTCAATGAAATGGTTGACCCTCCCCCTTTCCATGGAAACCATTAGATTGTTGGAAGGGTGGTTTTTAAAGGCGGGTTCTTTCGGTTCAGGCACAAAAAGCGTTTTAAGCTTTCCGTTATTCTTTAATTCATGGATGACGGAATGTTCCCATGGGACCAGGAAAACGGCATGTACGTAGATGTAATAATTAAGGAGCTGGAAAGCTATTGTATAGGTACAAAGAAGCATGACTCAGGCAACGTCTTGGTCTGGCTGCCCGGAGGGGAGGA
>CAYMDJ010000011.1:0-21038 GCA_964389315.1 uncultured archaeon | reverse complement strand
TGCACACTGACCAAAAAGCGTTCGCGGAAAACGAGTGTAATTTTTGCGTGTTGCTCCACAGCTTGCGACTGAATAACTAAGCGTTAGCGTCCGTAAGCTGTGATTTCTTCTTCATCAGGACAAAGAGGTGGTCCTTCTCATAAGGGTCTAACCTTACCTTGTCGATTATCTCAAAGAATGTGTAGAGCTTCTTGAGCTCTTCCTTGTAGACCTGCTCTGGCTTCTTCACCACGTTGATTGAGCGGGACTTTATCGCAATCATCGCAAAGCCATCGGGCTTGAGGAACTCCCTGCAGTTGCGGATTAGTATCTCTGACTGGTCGTTGGTGGCAACGTCCTGGAAGACCAGGTCAACCCTCTCCACCCACGAATAGGTCTCGGGTTTCCTGGCGTCGGCAAGGACCGGGACTATGTTTCCTCTCTTCTCTGCTATGGGGTTGAGGTCCCTCATGCACCTCTCGGATATCTCCACGCCATATATCACCCCGTCCTTCCCGACGATGTCAGAGAAGAATGAGGCGGTGGAGCCGGAGGCAATCCCAAGGTAGAGAATCTTGTCCCCCCTCTTCAGGGGGAAGCCCCTTATCCCGGAGAGTATGGCAGCGGCTGCCTTGCTCCTGTAAGGGTTCCACTCCCTGAACTCCTTCCCTCCCTTCCTGAGGATGGACTTTGCGAAGGACTTGTCTCCGGGAACTAGCGACTCAGTAAATAATTGCTTCCCTTTCCTCATAATCTCCTTTGGCATCATGGATAGAAATTGTAGGGGTGGTTTAAATCTGGCTGGTTACCTCCCCAGCTTTTTGTTTATCTTCTCTACCTCGTCCTGGACGCGCCTCAGGCGCCTGGAGGATTCTATTATTTCAGCTATTCCTCCTATGACGAACACCCAGCCTGTTACCACAATCAGCGGGTCACCTGGGAATATGCTCACGAGGACGACGCCCGCGCCGAGAAGGGCCAGCCCTGTCCTCATGAATGAGAGGACGGTCCTCTCCTTTGAAAGCAGGGTCTGCTCCTCAAGGAGCATCATCCTCTTTTCCTCCTCTGTCAGCCTCGGGTTCCTCACTACCTTCTTCAGGTTTCTGAGGAACCGACTAGCCTGTTTTTTCTTGGACATCCTGACCCTGATTATAATTGTAAGGCCTCATTTAAATCATCCATTCATATTATAACCATGGAGTATGAAGCGCTTGCAGGTGTGTATGAAAGGCTCGAGAAGGAGAGCAGCAAGCTAGGAAAGACCAGCATAATAGCGGATTTCATAAAAAGGCTTTCCGGGGAGGAGCTGGAGATGGCAATCCACCTCCTTCAGGGGAGGGTCTTCCCCACGTGGAGCGACAAGGAGGTCGGGATTGCAACCCTCCTCATGGTCAAGGCGATATCCAGCAGCACCGGGTTCTCTGCGGAGGACATAAACAGAAAGTTCAGGGACAGGGGAGACCTGGGCCTGGTTGTTGAGGAGCTGGTGGAAGGAAGGAGGCAGTCCACCCTGTTCAGTAGGACCCTCATGATAGTGCGCGTGTTTGAAACCCTCCGGAAGCTCGCTGACACGGAAGGGAAGGGCTCCCAGAGCATGAAGTTCCGGCTCGTCTCCGAGCTCCTAAACTCTGCAAGCCCGAAGGAAGCGAAGTATATAGTGAGGACCGTCCTCGGAGAGCTCAGGATAGGCGTGGCAGAGGGAATAGTCAGGGACGCCATAGCAGAGGCATTCTTCCCAACGGAGGGAAAGAAGGACGTTGTCAATGCTGTCGAGTGGGCGTTCTTCATGAAGGGTGATTATGCAGAGGTCGCGGCCATTGCAAAGGAGAAGGGGCTTGATGCCCTCCGAAAAGTTTCCGTTGAGATAGGGAGGCCCGTGCAGGTCCTCCTCGCAGAGAAGGCGCCCTCACTGGAGAAGGCGCTGGAGACGTATGATAACCCTGTCCTTGAGTTCAAGTATGACGGGATGCGAATCCAGATTCACAAGAAGGGAGAGAGGACGTGGCTCTACACGAGGAAGCTGGAGAACGTGACGAGACAATTCCCGGACATAGTGAGGATGTGCAAGAAGGGGATAAAGGCAAGTAACTGCATAGTGGAGGGGGAGGTAATAGTCATGGACAGCGGAGGGAGGCCCCAGCCCTTCCAGTTCCTGTCGCAGAGGATTCAGAGGAAGTATGACATAGACGATGTTGCAGAGAAGATGCCCGTGCAGGTGAACCTGTTTGACGTCATCCATCTCGGGGGTGAGGACCTGTTCGGGAAGAGGTTCGGCGAAAGGAGGGAGATTCTGGAGGGGATGATAAAGGAGGAAAGGGGAATATTCCAGCTGTCGAGGCAGCTCAGGACAAAGGACCTCAAGAAGGCGGAGGCATTCTACAGGGAAGCCCTCAAATCAGGGCACGAGGGCCTAATCGTGAAGAACCTTGATTCGCTCTACCAGCCCGGAAGGAGGGTCGCTGGCGGGTGGCTCAAGGTAAAGCCGACCATGGAGAACCTGGATTTGGTGATAATAGGAGGGACCTGGGGAACAGGCAAGAGGGCTGGCTGGCTGGGTTCCCTCATCCTGGGATGCAGGGACAATGGAGGGTTCCTTCAGTGCGGGATGATAGGGACGGGTATCAAGGAAAAGGGGGAGGGCGTGACTTTTGAGAGCCTCATGAAGCTGCTCAAGCCACTTATAGAATCTGAGAATGGAAGCGTGGTCAGAATAAAGCCGAAAGTGGTGGTCGAGGTCGCTTATGAGGAGATACAGAAAAGCCCTAATTATGATTCCGGTTATGCACTGAGGTTCCCGAGGGTGGTCAGGATAAGGTTTGACCGGAAGGCAGTGGATGCTGACGCCCTTGAGAGGATTGAGCGGTTATACGGGATGCAGAAGGGAAAGTAATAGGCTAAGCCTATTCAGATTCTATCATTTCGCATCTGCTGATATCAGGGTCCATGTCCGCTATGTCCAAGTGACCGCGAGGGTCAATTGGGGGATAGTATCTTGAGATGTGAACGCGTTCTCCTTCATTGTTGTAGCATACCAGCTTATAATTGACCTGGGCAGGGGTTCCGAGTTGCCGTTCATTGAAATAGCTATCGATATGAACTGCACAGAACACGGTTAGACCGAAAAGTGCTCCTCCAACTAACCCAGAAATTGCAGATCCTATTGCGGGGTCTTTGAATTCTTTCATGTTTCAGATAATTCTCTGTCATTTAAATTTGTTGTTTCCTCCCAGGGAGGATATAACAATAAGGTTTATAAGCTCTCAAACCAACCCATTCTTATGAAAACCGAGATACTGGAAAAAATAGGATTCACTAAAGGCGAGATTAAGGTATACATGGCGCTTATAGAACTTGGAGAATCCAGCATCGGTCCGCTGTCAAAGAAATCTGGCGTGACGCCCGCAAAGGTTTATGGCATAACTGAAAGGCTGAAGGAAAAGGGGCTGATCACTACGATAATCAAGAGTGATGCCAAACGTTTCCAGGCATTCAATCCAGACAGGCTCTTGGATTTTCTGGAGGACAAAGAGAAGGAGGTTGCTCAACAGAAGAATGAAATAAGGGAGCTTATCCCGGGGCTTGTTTCAAAACAGGGAAAGGGGGCTGAGCAGAATGCACAGGTTTACGAAACGATTGGCGGCATCAGAGCGCTTTATAATGAAATAATAGCTTGTTTAGAGAAAAACAAGGAAGAATTCATCGGGTTTACGTTGGGGGATGAATATGAAAACCCCAAAGCGAATCTGTTTTTCAGGAATTATGACGCAAAGAGAAGGAGATTGGGTATAAAAATAAAGCTGTTGGCACCGGAATCCCAAAGGGGATTCTTAGAGAAGAAGTATGGAAAGGACAGGAACATTCAGATAAGATATTCAAGGCACAGTTTGCCGACAGGTGTGATAATTTTCGGGGATAAGGTGGCGACATTAATCTGGGGGGATGTGCCCACTGCCTTCGTGATACAATCAAAACAGAACGCTGATGCATACAGGAAATTCTTTATTGATACGTGGAAATCATCCTCAAAACAGGGGTCATGAAAGCCCAAAAAACTGTTCCATAGAACAAAGGGTTTTTAAATCTGTCACTGATGGATAATGAAAACTTTAAATACCTTAGTATCAATTAAATTTCACCTATTGAGGCTATAGTTGCAGTTGTCACTGTCCAATAGCTTTTTAAATAGGCTATTAAAATATATAACAACAAGTGGTTTCATGGTTGCATCGACAGAAGTGTTTGACGCATTGAAGAGCATAGGGCTCAATCTATATGAAAGGAAGATTTTCGTGGCCCTCCTGGCAAGGGGCGTAGCGACTGCTGCTGAGGTTTCTGAGATAGCAGGCGTCCCCCGTTCACGTTCCTACGACATTCTGGAATCTCTTTCTGACAAGGGCTTCGTGATGGTCCAGCCATCGAAGCCGATAAAGTACGTCGCCCTGGAGCCTAAGGAGGCTCTGGAGAAGACGAAGCAGAACCTGGAAAAGAACCACAAGGAGATGGTTGACAGGATTGAGAAGATGAAGAATTCTCCGATTGTTGATGAGTTGCAGGGCATATACGGCCGAGGCCTCAATCTCGTCGAGCCCACAGAGATGACAGGAACCCTCAAGGGGAGATACATAATCGACAGGCAGCTGAGGTCTGCATTCAAGGCTGCCAAGTCACAGATTGACATTCTCACGACAGAGCAGGGTCTCAGCGACCTCTACTCAAAGCATTTCCGGGTTCTCAAGAAGATTGCGAGGTCTGGCGTGAAGCTGAGGATACTTTCCAACACATCGGACAACACCGTCGCGAATGCCTTCGGTGAGATAGCGGAGCTGAAGAGGCTTGCAGAGCCGGCGGGCAGGGTGGCCATAATAGACGGGCAGAGCATGCTCATGTCCCTGACAGACGACAAGGACGTTCATGAGACACAGGACATTGCTCTCTGGGCAACGTCAGAGCACGCCGTGAACAGCATGGCAAACCCCCTTTTCACACAGCTCTGGGGCAAGGCAAAGTAATCAGCTTACGGACGCTGCCGCCTGTTTATGTTGGCTTAGTCACAAGCTGATAAGCAACACGCAAAAATTACACTCGTTTTCCGCGAACGCTTTTTGGTCAGTGTGCAAAGAAAAGGGTTCTTTTCCGTACACGCTTTTGGGAACAAGCAACATTCGTTGAGGGTAACTGCCTTGTTGTTATAGGCGAGAAGCGGTTAACATTAAAAGGGTGTCAAAGCGGGAGCTACACCTTTAAAATAAAAGAAGCGGAGAGCCAAAGCTTTGCTTACTTCTTTTCTTCTCCGCCAGCCGGTGCTCCGCCGTTGCCTTCACCGAGCCACCAGACCGCAAGGCCCACTATGACGACGAAGAAGACAACAGTCCAGAATTCTCCCTGGTTGGACCATGACGGAACGAGGCCGAAGTATGCACCCCCTGCCCCGAAGAATATCAGGACCGCTATGAGGAGGACGCCCAGGATGAATACCCACTTCAGCTTCTTTCCTGAGGCATCGCTTGTAAGGTCTGATATCTTGAAGCCCATCAGTCCCAGCAGAATCGCAGCGAAAAGGATTCCTGAACCCACGATGAGTCCTGCCCCGCCGAGATTGGCGAAGAAGGACACTATTCCCGTGTTCCAGCTTGTGTAGAGCATGACGAAGAAAGCCAGGATTATTGATATCAGACCAATCCCTGACTTCGGTATCCTTTCACCCATTGCCCAGTGAAGGATTCCGTAGAATATCGCCAGCGCCAGCAGGAACGGGAAGAGATAGAGGAAGAATCCCATGTTCTGCATGTTCTGGAGAATGTCGGGGAAAACCCCGCCTGCCTGGAATAATAGAGTCATGTTAATAGTTTGTGAGGGCAACTTTATAAGCATTGCTTCTGCTTAAGCCTCTTGATATAGACTCCTGATAACAAACAGATAAAATACAAACATTTGTTGGGCTTACTTCTGCATCCTGCCGTGCGCCCTCAGGGACGGCCTTGCCTTCTCAGCACCCTTTCCCTTTCTGTGGAGCGCCCTTGACTTCTTTCCCGCGGAAGTCTTTCCTCTGAAAGCCCTCCCCTTGTGCTGGGGTTCGAACACCCACCTCTTGTTCCTGTCAGAAAGGACGGATTTGTTGTAGGGGTCAATAAGAATGACCTCGAACCATTTTGACTTCCCATCCTCGGCAAGCATGTAGGAATTCAGGACCTCGAGGTTATGATATCTTCTGGATGCCTTCTCCTCTGCAACCACCTTGCTGGATTTCCCGAGGGAGAAGAACCTTCCTGCCTTCTTGGGCCTCCTTCCGCCCTTCTTCGGGGTCTTCCTGACGCCCTTGTCGACCTTGACCCTTGCGATGACATAGCCTTCCTTTGCCTTGAACCCGAGCCTCCTCGCCCTGTCAATCCTCGTTGGCCTGTCAATCTTGGTTATCGTAGGCTGCTTCCTTAAATGAATAAGCATATTGGAATATCCCTCGCCCAGGCTTTCCCTGGGTTTCTTCCAGATGCTTGCAACGTGCTTGTACATCATATCCTTCCTTAATCCGGATTCCAATAGTAGATGTTCCTTTGGTTTATAAGCTTTTATCCCATGGACAGGGGAACGTATAAGTTATATATAGCTATCGGTATAAATATAAATGTGATTTTATGCACGCTGTAGTCAAGATACTGCTCGGTTTGGTGTTCATAGCAATCGGACTGGGACTCTTTGTCGATTCGGTCACCCCGATATTCGGGACAACGGGAACGTGGGGGATAGACTGGCTGACAAACTTCATAATAGTCCTTACAGGAACCATCCCGGCACTTCTTATACTGCTCGGGCTCTTTGTCGTGTGGCTTGAGATAGACGAGGTAAAGGCAGAGAGGGAGATAAAGGCAGAAGAGAAGAAGGTCGAGGAAGAGAAACCGAAAAGTAAGCCAAAGGCCAAGAAAAAATAAGGGGTTCCCTCTTTTGATCTATTTCAAGCGTAGCCTTGGCCCTGCAACGACATCGTCAATTGGGGTTCTCCTACGCTCAAACTTAAAAACCCATTGCGTGCAATAAGATAGAGTGGTGTAATGGAGGAAACAAGGATTCTTGCGCCCGGGCACACGATGTGCGCTGGCTGCGGCGTCGCGATAGCAATCAACATGCTGTCGAGGGCTTGCCCCAGGGACGTCATAATCTGTAACGCTACATCCTGCCTCGAGGTCACGACCTCTGCTTATCCCACTACAGCGTGGAACGTTCCCTGGATTCATGCCGCCTTTGAGAACGCATCCTCGGTGGCGAGCGGGGTGGAGACCGCGGTAAGGAGGATGGGAAAGGACTGGAAGGTCATCGCGATAGCAGGCGACGGGGGGACCTTTGACATAGGGCTCCAGGCACTGTCAGGGATGCTGGAGAGAGGCCATAAGGTGACACAGGTCTGCGTTGACAACGAAGCTTATATGAACTGCCTGAGCACGTCCTCGACGATAATGACAAAAGACGGCCTCAAGAATATAACCGATGTCAAGGTTGGGGAAGAGGTTTATGCCTTTGACCAGAAAACCCACAAACTAGTTCTGAAGAAATGCAGCGGTGTTTTCAATAACGGGACAAAGGATGTCTATAATCTTGAAACCCTGCACCATTCGATAAAGGCAACATCGAACCATCCATTCCTTGTCCTGAAGAGAAACGGTAGGGGTAGGAGCAACAGCCTCGTATGGAAGACCCTTTCAGAGGTAAAGGTTGGTGATGAAATCGTGGCGCTGAAGAACCTGGAGGGGGGGAGACCGTTCAGGTTCGACATAAAGAAGGTAAAAAAAGGTGATTACAAGGTCAACCGGCTGAATGAGATAAACATCCCCGAGCACTCTGGTCCTGAGCTCATGAAGTACCTTGGAATCTGGGTCGGGGACGGGTGGACGAGACCCATGAGAGGGGAGGTCGGGTTTGCGCTCCCAGAGGGAACAGGGGCAAGAGATACTCTCCTCGATTTGAATTCAGAGGTATTTGATATTGATACAAGGACGGATGATTCGTATGTTTACGTAAACTCCGTTAACCTTGCGAGATTCATTGATTCACTGGGGTTCGGCTCAGGGGCGAGAAACAAGAAAATCCCGCCATGGGTGTTTACCCTGACAAAAGAGGAGAAGGAAAATTTTGTCCAGGGGCTCATGCTTTCTGACGGTTACAAAATAAACGGGAGTTACAGGTATGTATCCGCAAGCCATGAGCTGCTGAAGACCCTGAGGCTTTTCCTCCAGACGTTCGGCTGGAGAGTCGGGAAGATACACAAGCAGAAAAAGGAGAAGGGAACATGGGTCGTGTACAGGGACCTGCTCAAGGACTCTGAGTATGGTTACATATGCTTCAGCAGGAGAAAGAAGTGGAACGTGGTGAAATACCCAGAGCAATACAAATACCAGAACTTCCTGATAGACAACGAACACTTCGAGATGGAGAAGGTAAGAGGCATAACCCATTCCGGAAAGGAACCGACGCTGGATTTGAGGATAGACGGCGAACATAATTTCATCGCTGACGGGATGGTGGTCCATAACACGGGCATCCAGCGCTCCGGGGGGACGCCATACGGGGCATGGACGACAACGAGCCCTCCGGGAAAGAAGACCATAGGAAAGGAGGAATGGAAGAAGCCACTCGATGAGATAATAGCGGCGCACAGGATTCCCTACGTCGCGACTGCTTCAATCGCACACCCTGCCGACCTGATAAGCAAGATGAAGAAGGCCCTGGAGAAGCAGCCCTCATTCGTTCACATCCTCTGCCCCTGCCCCACGGGGTGGAAGAGCGATGTCTCGGATTCTGTCAACCTGGCAAAGCTGGCTGTCGAGACCGGCATGTGGGCACTCTATGAGATAGAGGACAGGAGCTTCAGGGTAACAAAGAGGCCCTCAAAGAAGCCCGTAGGTGATTATCTCAAGAGGCAGGGGAGATTCAGGCACCTCAATGAGAAGGCAATCAGGAAGATACAAAACAACATTGATGAAAGGTGGAAGGAGCTTGAGCTGCTGGAAAAGAATGGCGGGAAGCTACTCTACTGATTTCTTCTTTGGTTTAATGTCCTTGATGCTGTTGGACAGGTCCCTGACGCTCTGCATTAGCGGGGAGAGGCTGTTCTTCATGGCGCCCTCTATTGATTCCATCCTCGTGGACATCTCACCTATCGCTGACCTGTAGGTGTCAATCTTCTCCTCTATGCTGTTCATGTCCTCCCTCTTGTCTCCCTCCAGCCTCTTTATGGAATTCTCGAGCAGGTCAACCTTGTTCTCCATGAGGGTGAGCTTGTTCTCCAGGTCCAGGAGGCTCGCCTGGACAGCGTCCCATTTCTCCTCTATTATCCCCTCAACCAGTTCCTCTATCGCCCTCCTCCTGTCGTCCTTCTTCTCCTTTATAGTCCTCCTCTCGGGCAGCCTGGATAGGGGTTCCTGGAACCCGGGACGGTATGAATCCTGTGGTGGTATCTCATCACCCACCGGGACCGGGCCTCGGGGTCTCCTTTCCGTCACGCCGGGTATCTCCGGAAGGTCCAGGGGTCCTCTCATCGCCATGTCGTCATTCCTTGGCGGGGGAGGGATGTCCCTCATGTCCTCTGCCTCTGGCGGAGGCGCCATCCTGGGTTCAGGTGGAGGTCCCCAGTCCTCTTCCTGTGGGGTCTGAGGACGTGGCGGCGTTTCCTGATATCCCTGCGCACGCGAATCTGGCGGGTAATCATCTCTCCTGCCGTAAGGCTCTGGAGGGGGCATGTCTGATAACGGTTCCTCTGCTGGCTCTGGCGGATATCCCTGCGGTGCCTGCGGCGGTTGCTGTGGCGGTGATGCCTGGCCACCTACAGCGCCCTTGAGCGCGGTAGTCATTGCCTTGTCAACCTCTGTCGGCGTGTAGCCCTCGTCCTTGAGAATCCTAATTATCTCAGGCTCAGGGACGCCCCTTGAAGAAAGCGAAAGAACCTTTCCCGTGGGAATCCTCCTCTGGGGCGGCGATGCCTGTTTTTTCCCGAACATTCCGAACATTAAAACCTACCTTTATAATTCTCCTGGATGTTATTTATTTCTTTCAGAGAGAAGCCTCTCAATCTCCTCCCTTGTCATGAAGCTGGATTTCACGGGGTTGTATATGTCAACCATGTTCTGGACCTCCTTAACCTCTGCCTTGGTGGCGAGCTTCTTGAAGTGCTTGACCAGCTCGCCCATGACAGTGTCAATCTTCGCCAGCCTCTCGTCCCTCTTCTTGAGCTTATCGTCAGTCTCTTTCTGAATCCCCTGCATCTGGTTGGTGGCTGACAGGATGTTACCCTCCACCGAGTTTATCCTCTGGTCGATGTTCTCAATCCTCTGCTCCAGCACCCTCAGCCTCTGGGCCTCGCTGTTCGTCCTCTCGACCAGCTCGTTTATTATGGTGTGGAGCGTCCCCTTCTTGTCCTTTCCAAAAACTGCCATAATACCCCCCGCGACAGGATGTTATAGAATTGGGTTTCCGGCTTAATAAATAACCGATAATCCCTGTGACTAGCATACCACACAACAATGTAATGACGGCTTGGCTCATCCAAGGAATGCCGTCTGCTTAATCGCTTTGGGATACAATATGAATGTGTTGTTCTTCATCTCTCCGGGGTCCGGCCAACTACTTAATTTATGTTAAGCGTAATTTTGGGTGCCTAGAGCAGCTTCAGAAACTCTTCCCTCTTTAGCCTGGCCTGTCGAATAATTTCAATCAGGGTTCCTTTATCAATTTCCTTGTGTAGAGGCACAACCAGAGCTATCTTCTGGTCATTTATAATCTTGGCTAGAATTGCATGACTTCCTCTAGTTCTTTTTTGCAGCCAGCCGGCTTTGTTCAGAGCCTTGATTACCTTATGCCCTGACAGAACTGGCAGCTTCGTCATGTTGACAAACCTCAAAACTGGTAACCAGCATTTCTTGGGTACCTATTCCTTCAGGAAGACCCATCTCCTCGATATACAATTCGACAGCCTCTTTTATGTTTTTAAGTGCCTCTTCCACTGTAACGCCCTGGCTAACCACGTCCAGTTCAGGGCACAAGGCAACATACTGTTTTTCACCTTTTTTAATAATAGCTGTTAGGTCCATATTCATCACTAGATTTAGTTTATTTTGAGTATTTAAATAGCTATTAGGCACCAAAAACTCCGGCACGGGCAAGCTTGCCTACGCCTAACAACGCTTAGAATGTTCCGCTCGGATGCACCTCGCTCCGCCCATATTTTTACACCCTATGTGACTACGTTTTGGTTGCTATTTATAAAGCTTGCATTGAATTCTAGAATGTTGTCTAGCTAGCCAACATATCAGCTATCATGTTCACAAATCAAACAAAGCTAACCCAGTATCAAGGATGCCAGTGAATTCAGGCTCTCATCTGTCTCTGTTTTGGTTAGCTTTGTTAATGGATATAGGTGATAAAGGCTGACTTACGTCGGTCTTTGCTAATCTTTTTCTAAAAATAAACAAAGGAGGAAGATAATGGAACGGGGAAAATTCAAAAAGGTTTTTTGGACCATCGCTATTATAGCTTTTGTGCTTGGGTTTGCGAGCCTTCTTGACTTTTTCGATTATGGTAAGGGATTGAATTATGTCCTTATGTATGTTTTCTTCGGCATATCCGAGATGTCGCTCTTCGTCCTAGCGTTTGGTCTCTCGTTGCATGTGAAAGAGCCAAAAAAAGTATTTTCCCTGGAAATGTTAAGGAGTATCTTGAGGGAGATGCGTATACCAGCAAGAGAGACCGATGGTCTTGGGGCGCTTATGAAAAGGATAGCTCGAACAGAGGCAAACGCCATAGTCGCAACCTTGCTCATTTCAGGGTTTGAAATCTCAGAGAAGTATTTTAATGGGCTTTTACACAAGAAATTCAATGGCTGGGATATAACCACTGAACACGATGCGGCAGCTAGGGAGTTCAAAAAGATTGGACTAAAAGAGCTTGATGCCATAGCCAAGAAGGATGGGAGAATTCTGGAAGAATTGAATGGTAATGAACTTGCTCTAATCATCAAAGCTGCGAATGCCCTGAATGTGCCCGTAACCTTGCAAGAGGAATTGAAAGATAAAATTACAGACACAGAAAATAAACTGGAAAGCATGAAAAGTCGCCTGGAGGCAAAGGCAAAAAACAAGGTCAGTGTGAGAAAAGGCTATGCAATGGTCTTTGCGATTGATGTATTAACGCAGAAAAAACGCAGCCAGGAAGCACTACTGACGAAAGTGGAGAGCGCCATGCCCCCGAAGAAGGGTAAGAAACCCTCTGACAAGAAGAAGGGTAAAAAGAAATAGGACTTCCTGATTTTCCGGAAAAGGTATGTCACGGGCCCTCTCCCCTTAACGGCGGGGGCCTTTTTTCTCTTAACATTAACAAGGAGGGATAAGATGGACTATAAGAACATCTTTCATACGACCGTCCTCGTTTGCGTGGTTTGTGGTTTCCCTTGTGTGATTTCTTTAAACGCTCTCGAGGGGGTTTATAAGACCGTTTTAACTCTTGTGACCGGGGCGTTTGGCGGGGTGTTTGTTTTCTCGCTTGCCCTCTTTTATGCCGAGCAGCGTTTCAGGAGACTGGAACTAACAAAGAAACGATCAAGAAAGAGAGGGTTCTGATAAGCACTGTCGTGTAGATGTCACGGGCTCCTACCCTTGCGGCGGGGGCCCCTTTTTCTAACAACTAACAAAAGGAGGTTTTTATGGATAGTGAAACTGTTGAAAGAATAATTTGTCCCTCATGCAAAGCGGAAATAGAAATCGGAATTGAAACGACCTTGCTACATTCAGTTGTAAAGGTGAAGAGGGCAAGGAAGATAAAGGTCCGCCCGCCCAGAAAGGGCGACACAGTGTACATTTTGAACTCTGCTAATTTAGAAGAAGAAACATACGTAGACAAAATAAATATCACAAATGTAAAGGACAGGAGAAAGGGTATGGAAGGGAAAAGGAGAAAGAAATACATCCTAACTGTATTCACTTGCAACGATAGTGCGATTCCTCCTGTTGATTTTGTTGAAACATTTGGTGGGGAACGTTATGCAAAAATGAGGAGGTCGCGGACATAACCTCCTGTGACCACCATTTTCCGAAAAGAAGGGTTTTTGGCCCTTCTTTTTGGTGTTGTCAAGTTAGCGGTATATTATAAGCACAAGGCTCAATACTTTTTATTCCACCGCGACAAAAATCTAGTATGGCAGAGAACGTCGTCGGGGGAGGGGCAGAGAGCGTTGAGGTCGGTGGCTATACCTACGACGAGGACAAGATGCAGATAAGGGTCAATTGTCTCGGCTGCATTTTTGGGGCCTCCATAGAGGAATTCGAGGAGTGCATGGCCCGGACCATAGACAAGATTCTCGAGGTAAAGAAGGTCGAGAGCATCGTCCTCGCAAAGGAGAGGGAGTATGAATATCCGCCCGAGCAGGTGAAGATGCTCGTTGAGATTGCAAACGTAATAGAGGAGTGCGTGCGGGAGGATTTGGTCAGGGTCGAGGTCGCCTCTGACAGGGGAGGCAAGCTCGCCAAGAAATGGTCAGAGAGGATCCAGTATATCGTCCTTGACCTGATGAGGAGGGACCCGATAGGAGCTTACGTGGAAATAATCCGCGAGATAAGGCACATCACCATAAGGATGAAGCACATAGTCTCCGAGGAGGCGTATTCGTGCTACCATGACTACAGGACAGACGTCCTGGAAAAGATAAAGGGGATGATGGAGAAGACCAGGCTGATAAGGCTCGCGAGGCCCCAGATCGCTGGCTACCACGTCGGTGACAGGAACATCTACAGGGAGATATTCACCCCCAGCGTCAGGCCCAACTTCATGCTCACCAGGTACATAGTCACCCCTCCCGAGAACGGCAGGTCTGTGGAGAGATATGACGTCGGTGAGACAAAGGTCGAGATATTCAAGATGACCGACCGGGCGGAATTCTTCTACTACGTCCTTCCTCCGGAGTTCAGGCTCGAGGACAAGAAATACATGGTTCTGGACGAGGCAAGGA
Source organism: uncultured archaeon (assembly GCA_964389315.1). Classification (GTDB taxonomy): domain Archaea; phylum Aenigmatarchaeota; class Aenigmatarchaeia; order QMZP01; family QMZP01; genus CAYMDJ01. Next base: position 7,075 of record CAYMDJ010000011.1, on the reverse strand, counting down.
GGTTCATGGCGTCCCACAGGCCCAAGACCGCGGAGTTCGTGAGGTCCAAGAGGATAAGGGAGGTCTTCTACAACATAGGAAGGGACATGATAAGGGACGTCGCCAAGAGGATGAAGGTTGACCTGACCATAAAGGAGACAGAGCAGCTCGCCTCAATACTGACGAGATACACCGCAGGGCTCGGTGTCCTGGAGGTCCTGCTTGCTGATGAGAAGGTGCAGGACATATTCATAAACTCCCCGATAGAGAGGCAGCCCATCCTGATAAACCACCAGGAATGGGAGGAGTGCAGGACCAACCTGATACCGACCATGGAGGACGCAGAGGCATGGGCGACCCGGCTCAGGATAAGTTCAGGCCGTCCTCTTGATGAGGCGAACCCCGTCCTTGACGCAGATGTGGCTGTCCCTGGAGGGAATGCCAGGTTCGCGGTCATAACGAGGACGCTCTCTCCCCACGGGCTGGGGTTCGCGATAAGGAGGCACAGGGACAGGCCCTGGACGCTTCCCCTGCTGATAAAGGCAAAGGCGCTCAACAGCACAGCGGCTGGATTATTGTCATTCCTCATAGACGGGACGGTCTCCCTGCTGGTGGCCGGCGGCAGGGGAGCAGGAAAGACCTCTGTCCTCGCGGCGCTCATGCTCGAGATACTGCCCAAGACCCGGATTATCACATTAGAAGACACCCTGGAGCTTCCCGCTGACCAAATGAAGGATCTTGGATATAACATAGCCAAGCTTAAATCACGCTCTGTGATAACGAGGGTGGAGACAGAGATGCCTGCTGACGAGGCCCTGAGGACTGCGCTGAGGCTCGGGGATTCTGCCCTGATAGTGGGCGAGGTCAGGAGTCTCGAGGCCAAGGCACTCTATGAGGCAATGAGGGTTGGTGCCCTGTCCAACGTCGTGGCGGGAACCATACACGGCGAGTCAGCGTACGGGGTGTTCGACAGGGTCGTCAATGATTTGGGCGTCCCGAAGACCTCTTTCAAGGCCACGGATATCATCCCCGTATGCAAGTCCCTGCGTTCAGCGGATGGGTTGCACAGGTTCAGGAGGATGACAGAGATAACAGAGGTCAGGAAGAGGTGGAACGAGGACCCCATGAAGGAGGGAGGCTTCGTGAACCTGATGGAATACTCAGGCAAGGAGGACACCCTGAAGCCCACGGACACATTCATCAACGGGGAATCGGAGGTTCTCAACAGGATAGCCTCTTACGTCAAGGAGTGGTCAGGGAACTGGGAGGCAGTCTGGGACAACATCCAGCTCAAGGCGAAGATAAAGCAGGCGACCGTGGACATAGCGGAGAAGGCAAAGAGAGAGGATATTCTTGAGGCGGACTGGGTGTGCAAGTCCAACAGCATCTTCCACATCTTCAACGAATCCGTTAAGAAGGAGGTCGGTTATCCTGAACCCAAGCGTGTGTATGAGATGTGGGAGAAGTGGATAAGGAAAGAGATGAAGAAGAAAGAAGTCTGATTCTCATTATTCAGGCCTCAGCAAAACTCCAGCCGCAATAATATATCTTTTGGGTTACAGGATCTTTTTTGGCATATCCCTTTTCAAGTAAACTATAAATGGTTTCGTGCAGTTTCTGACAGTACGGACCATCCCGGGTTTCTTCAAACCTGAATCCAAAGCCCTCTTCTGTAAGTTCCAGTGTATGGATAACCTTTTGTAGCCAGGCTTCGCTGACCGGCCTTCCCATTATCTCTATTGCTCCCGAGACGTCCCTTTCCACTTGTGTCAGTGTTCCAGCGGCTGGCATGATTCAAGAATCGATGTGAGATTTATAAGCGCATCTAACCCGGTTACTTCTTCCATATATTCTTACCCTTCGAGCGCTTAAACCATGTGAGGTTGCTCTTGGTCTGGACCAACAAAACCAGTATCCAGTAGGGGAAGAGGAAGAACAGGACGAACGCGTCCCTCCAGCCGAACCCCTCCCTGTATCTGATGAATGGATAGATGTATAGGGGGTAGTTGAGGAGGGTGACTGCTATGCTGAGGACCATGAGTGGGGTGGCTACGTAGGCGCCAACCAGTATCTGCCAGGTGAGGTTGATTATCCCGAGAACAGAGAACCAGTAGGCGAAATACTGGGCAGCAGGGAGGGAGAACCCTGCCCCGTTGAGCCAGAACCACTGGTAATAGCCACCGAATATCTGGTAGAAGATTATGATTCCCATGACCAGGGAGTGGAAATACCAGTAGGTCAGGATTGGCAGGGAATAGAACCCTCCGCCACCGAACCTCTTCCTGAAGTAGAAATCCCTGTTCCTCTTTATTATCTCAATCCCGCCCTTCATCCAGCGGTTTCTCTGCTGGTACCAACTCCTCAGGGAGTTGGGGACAGCCGTCCTGCTGACAGCGAACTCAGAGACCCTTATGCGGAAGCCTGCCTTGATAATCCTCAGGGAGACGTCAACGTCCTCCATGAAGAGGTCTGACGCGAACCCTCCGACCTTATTGAGGACTGACCTCTTGTAGGCACTGAGGGGGCCTGGCGTAAAGATTGTGGCGTTGACCCTGTCACAGAGGGAACGGAAGAAGGAGAAGTAGAGATACTCCACCCGCTGGAACCAGGTCATTATCCCCTCCCTTGGGTTCCTGACCTTCAGGGTTGACGCCACCGCTCCCACCTTCCTGTCCCTGAGAGGGGCGACCAGCCTCTGGATTGAACCCCCCTCCACCACGCTGTCCCCATCTACCACAAGTATCACCTCTCCTCGTGCCTTCTTCAGGGCGAGGTTCAGGGACTTGCTCTTCCCTATATGGTCCGTTCTTATCAGGACTATCCTCCTGCCGAAGGATTCCAGTATCCGGAGGGTCTTGTCAGTGGAGCCGTCATCAATGCATATGACCTGCTTCCTCCCTGGGTAGGGATCATCAAGGAGATTCTGGACGGTCTGACGGACATGCTCCTCCTCGTTGTGGCAGGGAACCAGTATGGATACGGATGGGTGGTAGCCGTCCCCGAACCTGTCCTTTTTCCGCAGGGATATCGCATACTGGGAGAGAAGGATTAGAAGCAGGATTGATGTTGGAATGATTGCTATTGCCTCAAGGAGCTCCCACATGAAATCACGCTCCCACCGAATAGTATAGTTTCGGCGTCTTGTAGAAGGTGTGCTTTATCCCCAGCAGCGCCTTTATCACGGCAATGCTATTGGTGAACTGTATGACAAAGCCGACTATGAATATCCAGGGAAGATATATCAAATCCTTCCAGTGCTTCTGCATCAATATGGCAACCATGCACTCGAAGAAATATCCGAGCGAGAGGACCATGAGAAGGATTCCCTCTGTGGAGAGGAGCGATGCAGCGATATGGCTTCCTGCCTCTATGATGCCCTGGGAATTGAAGACTGCGTACAGGGCCTCCCCTCCTAAGAACGGGTGCATTGTTATTATTGTTGATATCGTGACACCGAGTATGAAGGGGAATATGAGGAAGCCGGTTGTTATGAAGAACATGTCAAGCTTCTGCTTCTTTGAGAGACCCTCTGACTTCATTATCCTTCCCATGTAATCCTTCGCGACCTTTGTGGTGGCGTATGCCCACCTCTCCTGCTGCTTGACGAATGATTTCAGGGTTTCGGGGACCTCACCCCTCGACTTCACGTAGGGGAGGTAGACCTGCCTGTATCCCTTGTCAAGTAGCCTTACGGTTAGGTCAATGTCCTCTCCAATGCTGTCCTCATTCCACATCCCTGCATCAAAGAGAACCTCCTTTCTGATTGCCCCGCCAGTGCCGCAGAATATCGCAGAGCCAATCCTTTCCTTGACAGGCATCGAGCACTGGTGAAAGGAGCTGTAGGACATCATCGCGACCCTTGACATTATGTTCTTCCTGGGATTGATGTAGTCCCACCTCGTCTGGACCATCGCCACCCCCGGGTCTGCAAAGGGCTGGGCAACCTTCCTCAGGAAATCTGTCCCAAGCCTGTAGTCAGAATCGAAAACCACTATTATGTCGCCCTTTGAAACCTTCGCGGCAGCATTGAGGGCGCCTGCCTTGAACCCATCTCTCGAGCCCCTGCGGAGGATACGGAAGCCCCTTGCCTCTTTCTTCAGCCTGTTGAGCGCCCTTGGTGTCTCATCATCATCGCTGTCGTCTATTACTATTATCTCATACCTGTCCTTGGGGTAATCGAATTCCAGGCAGGACTTCACGCACTCCACAACGACAGGGTCATTGTACACAGGGATGTGGATGGAGAATCTTGGGTCCATCTTCTCCTTCGGCTTCTCCTCCTTCCTGCCCCTGATGAATATGGACGCAAAACCAATGGAGTAGAACTTCAGGGAATAGATTATCAGGGGAGTCATGCATATGTAGAACATTATCTTTCCCAAGACGACGAGGTCCATTCCAGCACCTGAGATTCCTTAAAACTATAGTAATATATTATTTCAATCGCATCCATTTATAGTAAGGTGGTTACATGCAGAAAACCATGACCTTCCTGGTGCTGATGTCCGTCTTCATATTCGCAGCAGGATTCCTCTCAGGCTATTTCCTGGAAAGGACTGGAATGTTGTATGCGCAGAGCAGCATAGAGGAACTCTCCAACGAGGTCGAGAGCATGCAGCTCCAGCAACTGTTCATAGCAGGAGAGGAAGTGGATTGCAGGCTCATGGCATCCACCATGGGAAGCATGTCATACCACCTCTGGGACATGGTGAACCAGCTCAAGGAGATGAGCCCCGACACCCAGGAGTTCTATGACCTGAAGAGGAAGGCAGATTATCTTTCCATACGCTCATGGATATCGGCAAGGACCATAAGGGAAAAATGTTATTCTGACATCCTTCCAATCCTCTTTGTCTATTCTGTCAACTGTCCGGAATGTAACTGGCAGGACCAGGTCCTGCAGACAATAAAAAGCAGGCACGAAGGCGTCCTTGTTTATGCGATTGATTACTACCTCGATGAGGACATAGTGAGGCTGATAAGGGACGCGTACTCGATAGATTCTACGCCTTCCATGATAATAAACAGGGAGGCATACGGATACACGGACACCGAGGAGCTGGAGGGGATTGTCTGCAGCTTCATAGAGTGCTGACTCCTTTCTGGATTTTTAAGTAACCAAAACAAAAACAGGGAAAGGTGATTACCGTAAAAAGATTTTACATAACGACTGCCATAGACTACGTCAATGCAAGACCACACCTCGGCCATGCATACGAGAAGATAGTCTCTGACGTCATTGCCAGGTGGCACAGGCTGAAAGGGGAGGACGTGTTCTTCCTCACAGGGACGGACGAGAATGCGCAGAAGAACGAGCAGGCAGCCAGAAAGGCAAAAATTCCTGTAAAGAAATTCGTGAATCAGAACAGCGACAGGTTCGAGGAGTTGTGCAGGAAGCTTAATCTCAGCCACGATTACTTCATCCGGACATCGGAACCGAAGCACAAAGAACTCTCAAAAAAAATATTCAAGAGGGTCTATAATAACAAAAACAACAAAGGCGAAAGGGATATTTACCTAGGTGATTATAAGGGGCTATATTGTGAAGGATGCGAAGAGTTCAAGACAGAAAAGGACCTGGTGAACGGAAAGTGCCCCGAGCACGGGACAGAACCCGTAGAATTAGAAGAAGAGAGCTTCTTCTTTAGGATGAGCAGATACCAGAATCGGATAGAGAATCTTCTCTCAAAGCCGGGATTCATCTTCCCTGATAGCAGGAGGATAGAGATGCTGAACAGGATAAGGGAGGAGGGTCTCAAGGACCTCTGTATCAGCAGAAGGAAGGGCCCATCTGACTGGGGAATTGACTTGCCCATGCTGGGAGAAAAGGGAACCAAAGAACATTATCTCAGCGGGGACAGCAAGATTTATGTTTGGTTTGAGGCGCTCCTGAATTATGTTTCTGCGCTCGGATATCCAAACGGAAAAGATTTCAAGAAATATTGGCCTGCGGACATCCACATGATAGGAAAGGGGATAAACTGGTTCCATTCGGTCATCTGGCCGAGCATGCTGCTGTCAGCGGGCATGGAGCTGCCGAAGAGGATAGTGGTACATGGCTACATAACGGTCAACGGGAAGAAGCTGAGCAAGAGCCTGGGCAATGTAATAGACCCCGTGGAACTCACAAAGAAATATCCTGTTGACGCGCTCAGGTACTTCCTCGTGAGGGAGATTCCCTTCGGAGAGGATGGTGACTTCTCTGAGGATGCGCTGAAGGCGAGGATAAATGGAGAGTTAGTGGCAGACCTTGGAAACCTGGTCTCGAGGGTCCTCACCCTCGCGGAGAAGCACGGAGGGCCATTCAGGGGGAAGCCAGAACTGGAGAAGGAGCTGGATTTCAGGAGCATAGAGAAGAAGATCGATGCTCTGGAGCTCCACCACACCCTTGACGGTGTGTGGTCGTTCGTGAGGGCCTGCAACAAGTATATCAATGACAAGGAGCCGTGGAAGCTGGATGGTGAAGAACTCTCCAACGTGTTGTACAACCTTCTGGAGGCAGTGAGGGTGATATCCATACTAATCCTCCCGTTCATGCCAGAGATCTCTGGAAGAATATCGAAGCAGCTGGGCGTAAAGGTTGGGACATTCAAGGACCTGAAGTTCCGTGCGTTCAAAGGGAAGCCAAGGAAGGGCGAACACCTCTTCAAAAAAGCAGAGTAGTCACATCTAGCATATCATGGTGATTAAGTAATTGGCCTTATCCCAGAGGGATGAGGCGTCGCTTAGTCATTCAGAATATATGTTGGTGGAATTATGGGGTTTGAGGATAGCGCGAAGAGGCTGGACTTTGAGGGAACCCTCGTAGGGCTCATAGTCTCTGCATTCGGCCTTGTCGCTGCCCTGTTCTGGAAGGACGCGATAACAGAACTCATAGACACGTTCGTCCCTGCGGGAGAGGGAGTGACCTACAAGTTCGCCGCAGCCATGCTCGTGACCGTAATAGCGGTTGTTGCAATATTCGTGCTTGTAAGATATGTGGCGGGAATAGACGACAGGCTGAGGCAGAAGGCAGCGAAGATAAAGGGTAAATAGGAAGGGCAGGAAACCTGTTTCTGAAGATATATACAGGAAAGGTTGTTCCGTAGTATAGAAA
>CAYMDJ010000010.1:0-22401 GCA_964389315.1 uncultured archaeon | reverse complement strand
TTCTTTCATGAGCTTTCTTTGGATTTCTCCTTAAAAAAGACCCTCACCTGACCACCACGAACCTCGCGGTTTCCCTGGACTTCCTTATTGTCACGACAGTATCCTGCTTGAGCTCCATGAGGTTGGGGTTGTTGTCCGCTATCACAACCCCCGGACCTCTCCTGACCTTGACCTGAACTATCCCGTCGCCGACCCCTATTGGCGGGGGCCTTATATTGCAGTTGTTGAAGGCGAGCTTCAGCCCTTCCCTGAAGGGCTTGTGCCCCAGGTTGGAATAATATGCGGTGGAGCCGTAGGGTGTGGACACCATTATCCCGTCCCCCATCACGCTGTCAAAGCTCTTCCTGTGCGCGGTGACATCGAACCTGAGCATCTTGTAGGGAATCTTCGTCCTCACCTGTACTTCATTCAGACCGACTATCCTCCCTGTGTTGGTGAAGGCCTCCACCTTTGCCTTCTCGTCCAGCCTGAACTTCCCCTCCCTCACCTTCTTCAGGACAGAGGAGAGTTCTTCCTTCGGGTAATACCTCGCCTGGAGGAATTCCCTGTGCCTCAGGACAGGTATCTTGGGAACGCCGGGATAGGCGTTTTCAGAATAGAGGACGGTCCCGTCCCCTCCATACGTTATTATGAAATCGGGCTTCTGCGGGTCTATCTCTATTCCCAGCGCCGTTATCTTCTCAAAGAACCCCAGCTTGTCATAGGGGGTATGAATCCATACCTTCATATCTTAAGATTAGGATAAAGAGTAATAAAGATATATCGTAACAAAGGCATCTCAATATTTCTCCGGTTGCTTATCAGCTTGCGACTTAACCAACATAAACAAGCCCCCGGCGTCTGTAAGCTGATTATATGTTTATCTCAATGTATTGGCCCTCATAAACCTGGTTCTGCTTGCAAAACCCCCCGTTCACCTCGACCACGTATTTGGCAGGATACAAGGAATTGTAGCTGGGGCAGTCGTTCGTATAGCATGGCTGGACATTATCCCGTATGTAGACTATCTTCTTGTCAGCAGAGACGAATATCATGTCTAGCGGTATGAGGGTCTGCCACATCCAGAAGCTCCGGACGTCCTCGTCCTGGAATATGAACAGCATCCCCTGGTCAGGGGGAATGTATGTCCTGTTCATCAGGCCCCTGGCGCGCTCTGCCTCTGTGGCAGCGACCTCCACGAAGATGGTTGCCCCCTCGTCCCTGTGGCTGAAGAAGTTGACCGTGCTGGTCGGCCTGTCCCTGAGGGCCTGCTCGATCCCTGCCTGGTAATTGAAGACAATAACCACGCTCACCACGAACACGATGGCCAGGATTATCACGAACTCATAGAATCTCTTCCTCTGCTCTGGTGTCATCCTGAACCTTTTCTTCTTCAGGAGCGCATCCTCAGCCTTCTTCTCCTCCATAACCATTATCTCATGGAGCTTCTCCTCGTCCATAATCATTTATTAGCGCATTATTGTTTTAAATCAAAATCCATTATTAAGCAACCTCGTACAATTAATAACAGTGATAAGGATGCTTCACGGAAGGATAAAGAGGTTCTGGCTCTTCTTCGGGGTGGCTGCAATAGCAGCCTTCCTTGCAAATACGGGTTCCCAGTTCGTAATCAATGGCGTGATAGACTTCAGGAACTCCATAACCATTGCAATAACCCTGGGGATAGTCCTTGCAATAATAATGGCATCATCCCAGCACACGATAAAGTGAGGTGACATGATGAAAGACCAGTTCAGGGAGATTATAAGGAAACCGTTCCATCTAATTCTCATGCTGATATTCCTTGCCATCATCCTGACCATCCTCTGGCTCAACGTTTAGGTTCAGAAGTGCCAGAAAAGGAAGTCCTCGATTTCCCTCTTCTTCGAATGCACCACCCATATCGCCAGCAGGACGGCGACCATCCCTATCACTGCCCAGAAGAGGTTGTAGTCTATGCTTATCACGAGCTGGGTGTTGCACTGCGCGTTGCTGCACCCATAGAAGCAGTCCGTGACGGTTACCCAACCCGTCCCGTCACCGTTGCATTCCTGCAGGACGTTCCACCCCACGCACGTCCTCTCACCCGGGTGGCACACCGAACCAACCGGGAGGGTTGGCCTGGTGGATTCAGTTTCTGGAGGCAATGTTTCATTCCCGGTCGCGTTATACTCTTCCTGGGGCTGTTCAGTAATGACAGCGTCACCAGTTATAGCAAAATACGAGAATCCCTGTGTCTGCGAGGTGTAGCAGACCTCCTCTCCGCTGTCTGAAACCAGACTGGTTATGAGAGTCTGCCAAACCCCTCTGTAAAACCTCTTCAGCTTTATGGTTTCCTTCAGGACGCTGTTCAAATTGAGCCATTCATAATCGACGCAGAAATCTATCGAAACGTTCCTCAGGCTCTCCTCAGGCAGGCCGGTCGCGGTTATGTTGACATACTGGTAGAGCCTCTTTCCCTCCGTGAGGTTTATCCTGTCCTCTATCTCGTCCAGCCTCTCGACCTTTATGCTTATTGCTGTCAGCGAGCTCGTTGTCTGGAACCCTATCCTCTTCAGGGATATTGCGTTCTTGTTTATGCTCATCGTTGAATACGTATTCATCAGTATGGCCCCCCAGACCTTTGTCTCGCTGGTGCTGCTCGGAGGAATCACCGCCCCTCCGCCGCCGCCTCCCCCGCTTTCGCCGCATGCCTGCGACAGGGCGCTCCTGTTGTGGACAGTCCCGCACGAATTGAGGTCAGTTGCAGTCCTGTACTGGACGCCTCCCAGGCAGAGCCCCCACGCCCCGTATGACCAGCTCTCTGTGCACGGAGGGGTGGTGTTGTCGTAATTGAACGAAACGTTAGTAGAGTTCAGGTTCCCCACCGTATCGTTGCAGGATATGTTAAGGACGTAAGTCCCGTTGTACTGGATGCTCAGTGGAGAGCTCCATGACGTCTGGGAGGAGTTGCCCATGCTGGTCTCATTGGTCCCGTTGATATTGAACCAGCAGAGGGAGGCTGCCTCGCTGGTCGTCACCAGGAGGCTGGAGGGAAGGCTCGTCACGTTATAAGTCACATTGCTCTCGGACAGGTTGAGGATATTTACAACGATGTCCGGGGGAGTGATGTCCAGATTCACGTAATTTGTCCCGTTCCACGCAAACCTCCCTGAAAGGTCAAAGGCATACACGGAATAATTATAATTGTTTGTTGGAAGTCCTGTGACGTTCAGGGAGCAGTTGCCCTGCCCCCCGTTCATGGTAAGGTTCTGCGAGCTGTCATTCTCGAGCGCCAGGATGCAGTGAGAGGGATTGGTGTCATTGAAGCTAATGTTTACGAATAACCAGTCCTGCCTCACTGGGTTAGTGGAGTTCGCTGTCGTTCCGGAGGAGAAGTTAAGGCCGTCCGGGTCAGTCAGGTCAACCCCCATGGACCATGTCCCGTTCCAGCTGACGTTCCCATACGTGTTGTTAATCCAGACAGAATAGTTATGGAGCCCCTCCGGCTGGCTGATTAGAGTGAAGTTGCACCACCCCCTTGACGCATCATCAGTAAAGTTAGTGGCTGTCCCGTTGCTGAACTCGAGGGTGCAATTGACAGCGTTGGCCGAGGTGAATGTTATGTTAATCGTGAGGTTGGAGGAATTGGAGTAGCTCCCGTTGGGCAGGGTCGGAGAAGCCAGACCTATGGAGAGGACATCGGTGCAGTTGTTTATGGTGAAGTTGTCTGTCCCGTTGAGGGTGTAGCTGTAGCCGAACTCGTCTATGGTATAGAACCTGTATGAATAGAGACCAGCAAGGAACATCCCTCCGCTGAAATTCTGGTAGAATTCGATGGTCTGTGAGACCAGTCCGTCCTGGTATGTCCAGTTCGCAACCTCCCAGCTGCCCCACCCGTCGTCCCATCTCCTTATCTGGACGCTGACGTTGTTGTAGTCATTGTCAGCGTCATTGACGTTAACGCTGAACTGGTGCTCCTCGGGGCAAGTCGAGGTCCTCGTCACAGAGCCGCTGGAAAGCGAGGGCTGGTAACCCAGGTGGAAGGCGTCCTCGCTGAAGGAATAGTTGTCAGGATACCCCGTCTTCGATACGTAGAAAGTGACGTTATACCACCCCACCGTCCTCTCTGCATCCGACCCGCTCCAGGTGAAGTTATACCAGCCATTGGCTTCCGACCACTGCCCTGTGGAGTTGTGCGTCGGATTCGTGTTGGTCCTGTTGTAGGTGTTCGGGTTCTTATATATACTATATATAACATCCGCACCCCCAACCAGCTTTCCGCAGGCATCCAGAACCCTCCCGTAGAATGGGACAGGCCCGCCCCACAGATAACCCCCGCCAGCTGGCAGGTTCATATCAGCCACCAGCTCCTGTGAGCAGTTTACCGTTATGTTTAAGGCCTTGGTTTCATTGGTCCCGTTCGCATACGTCAGGTTCGCGATGAAGCTGTAATTCCCAGATGCCTGGGGAACGGTCAGGTTCAGCCAGAACCATTGGGTCGTCCCGTTCTCCACCAACCCTCCGTTGGTGCTGTTTACCCAGAAAGCATAGGACGTTTCATTAGAGAAATCGCTGTTTCCGGCACTCGTCCCGTTCGTGCCGTCCACATACGAAAAGCTGCCGTTAAGGAATATCCAGAAACAAGTCATGTTCATTGTGGGGTCGGTATTGTTCACGGTGAAATTGAACGTCCTGTTAACCACATACCCTGTGACGTTCGGGTCAACGGTGAGCTCTGCCCCGGAACCAAAAACAGGAAGCAGCAGCAAGATGCCTGCAAACAGCAGCGCATACCTTACCCTGACACTACGACCCTCCTTCATACTAATAATTGTCCAGCCGGAATAAAAATAGCCCATAGCTTCGCCTGCAAAAACCGAAGAAAAACCGCAGAAGAGGCCCCTAGGCGGCCTCTATCTGCTCAACAAGGATGTATGGGTCGTCGTGCTCAAAGGAACCCTGCTGGCATCTCCTCTCTTCCGTGGTCGGACAGCCCTTCACGTTCGTCCTTCCCTCCGGCGCCCAGTAGTATTTGAAGAACTGCTGGACCTCACAGAAGCAGTAAGTGGCGGGGTCATTCGAATATGACCTGTAGCTTCCCGGCACGCACCTCCCGAGCTCTATGCAGTCCTCAACGACTATCTCGCCATAGTCCCTCCACAGGTATATGGGCTCCCTGGTCTCGCATTCGCAGTATTCGTTTACCTGAACCGTTCCCCTCGCGTCATACTTCTTGTTCAGCTCGAAGTTGTAGAGGTCTACCTTCTCCATTCTGACTGCGTATCCCTGGCCGTCCTCTATGTAGTAGTCTTCAGGTGCCCAGTAGTATTGCTTGAGGACCCCGGTTACCCAGATGCTCCTTCCCTTGTAGAGTAGCGGGTCAGTCACTATGTCCTTCATTGAGGTGTAATCCCTGTCCTTCACTACCGGAACGTCAGGTGTCTCGTCAACGGGCGGTGTGGCATTCTGAATCCCGTCTCCTGTGTCACTAGGGCCAACCACCTGGCCGGTTTGGGTGCATCCGGAAACCAGAACAATGAGCAGAATTCCCCCCAGAACCAATGCTAATGGTTTCATGATTAAATAATGGATATGTGTTTTAAATAGGAATTCCACTAATTTGTGACCGGTGGATGAACTAATCAATTTAAATTTTATGGCTAATAATCATCCGGATAACATGTATTTCCGCGGATGTGACAGGGACGTTGAAAGGGGAATGGAAGCCGCCAGGGAGGATCCGGAGGGCTTTTCCAGATTCGTCAAGTCTTACGTGAAACTCTTGGAGGATACCCAGAAAGAACGGGAGGAAAAGGCCAGGCATGCGAAGAAGGATTACGGCGTGGGATTCTGCCCTTTCCATGGCTCCGGCAGGGAGTATCTCGTTGACTTCAGGCCTAATTCGTTCACGCTCCGCCTCGGGGACAGGGAGTATACGTTCCACGAAATTGACTGCGGACTGTCCATAATCTGCCATTCCATAATAAGCTTTGATGAGGAACTGATAGGGGAACTGGCCAAAGGCAATCTTAAGCGCGTGGTTTCTCCGCACCCCTCGGCGAGGACCAACTGCCCAGCATGCGGCTCACAAAAGGGAAAGGTCTACGACACGGGCATCAGGATACCGGATCTCCATGAGGTACTTATAGAGGACGCCGCTTTACCTGTTCGATAGGCCGTGCCACACTTACGCAGCAGCAACGACCGAAGGCGCTATTCTTTATCCTATAAGGCGCAACAGGTTCAAGAATGTAGGAGGCCGCTTAATAGTGCCTGCCTGGGAAAAATAGGAATCCTTGACTGCCATGCAGTCAAATAGAAACGCTTTAAATAATTTGGTTTGAACTAGAGTCTATGCTAGAAATCGCGAATGCCTACAGGATTGAAAGCCCAGGCGACCTAAGGTCCCTGATTGCTAGATTAAAAAAAAGGGGATTCGTTGCAAGGACCCCCCTGATTGAAACGGCTCCTGTGAGCAGAATAAACATTGAAGATTCTAATAAAAACAGTCACGTGGCCGGATACATAAATCCGGTAACCTCACTACTCTGCGTCTATGAACCATTATACATATATCCGGTTACCAGAATCCCATCAGGAAGGCTGGGTGATTATGTCTCACAATCCATGAAAAAGGTCGCAAACGTTTACAAGATTGAAAGGCAGGACTCCATATTTACTGCTCTGGAAGAAGAGGATTTCGCTATTGTCCCGCAGCCGGATGAAAGGGTTCATGGAATAAAGATTCGTGATGACCGTGACGATAATGCTCTGGCCGGTCATATGGATTTACCGGTCTGGCAGAACTGGGAACTCTTTGCTGAATTATCGACCAGGCTCGATGATTTTGCCCGGGAATATTACCCAGAGGGTTATTTTTGCATCTAATCTAAAAGGCAGTAAATTCTCAAACCGCTTGGAGTCACTTAATTACCATGCAGATACAATTCTCTATGAAATCTCTCCATAAACCTTTTAATGGATTGGACGCGAATATTAAGCATGAAGCTCAACAAGAAGAACGCGATTCCTCTCTTCTCCGTTGCTTATCTCATACTGCTCTTCATAATAGTAACCGGATACATGTTCGACGTCAACTACGGGTGGCTGGGCATCTTCGCCACCGTGGTCTTCGTCCTGGGGACCCTCTTCCTCATTGCCTACATCTACAGGGAAGCCATGAAATAAACCAGGGTTCAGGCATTTTTAACCCCTCCCGCCAACCCTTATCCATGAGGACCCAGAGGCAATGGGACAGGTTCTTCGAATACATCAGGGAAATCCGCGAGGATATCGTCATCGTGGAGGGGAAGAAGGATGCGAAAGGCTTAAATACCCTGGGTCTAAAGTTTATCCTAGTAATCAGAGGGAGACCCTTGCTCCGCGTTGTGACAGAGGCGGAGAAGCTTAGGGAATTTCACAGGAATTCAGATATCATAATCCTCACTGACTTTGACCGTGAAGGAAAGCGGCTGGCCGCGGAATTGGCTGAATTGCTCCGCGCGCGCGGGCTTCACCCGAACAGGGCAAAGCGAAGGAAATTTCTGGATTCTGGTTTCACGAAGATAGAGGAACTGAACTCCATCACGAGATTACTCGACCTGGCCGATTTGGACAGGCCGTTACTGAAAATCAGGGAAGGTGATGATTATGGCGAAATTGGCGCCAACATCAACAAAATACGTAATAAGGGCACAGATAAAGGCAAAAGGAGTCGTGGAAAAGCCTGACATCATAGGTGCCGTGTTCGGGCAGACGGAAGGTCTGCTCGGCAACGAGCTCGACTTGAGAGAGCTCCAGAGAACCGGAAGGATAGGAAGGATTGACGTAAAGATAGAGTCCAAGAACGGAAACTCAGAAGGTGAGATTATCATTCCTTCTTCTTTGGACGCTTCAGAGACTGCCTTGATAGCAGCTACTCTGGAAACCATCGAGAGGGTAGGACCCTGCACAGCTGACATAAAGCTCATAGAGGTGGAGGACACCCGCTCTGACAAGAGGAAGTACGTCGTTGACAAGGCAAAGGACATACTCCAGAAGCTGAGCGATGCAGGAGTTCCTGACAGCAGCGAGATATCAGAGCAGATAAAGGAGGCTGTCAGGGTCGACGAGGTCACGGAGGTTTTTGGCCTTCCTGCAGGTCCCGGTGTCCTGGATTCAGATGACATAATAATAGTTGAAGGAAGGGCAGATGTCATCAACATGCTAAAGTTCGGCGTCAGGAACGCCGTCGGGATAGAGGGAACGTCCGTCTCCCCGGAGATAGCAGAGCTTGCAAAGAGGAAGACAGTCACCCTCTTCATTGACGGTGACAGGGGCGGGAAGCTCATAGCAAAGGAGCTCGCCCAGATGATAGACATAGACTACATAGCCCAGGCCCCTGAGAACAAGGAGGTCGAAGAGCTTGCAAAGAAGGAGATATTCAAGGCCCTCAGGGACAAGCTCCCTGCGGACCAGTTCGCTGACCTCGTGGCAGGAAAGAGAACCACAAGGAAGACGGTGAAGAGGGAAGAGCCAGAGCCGGAAACAAGTCCGGTGAGGACATCATCCACGCCGAGGACATCAGCACCCTCAAGGAGCAGGACGCCTGTCCAGAGCAGGTTCGAATCCGTTCCCAGCAGGTACTCAGGCTCACCGAGGGATTCCAGAGGCTCATCGAGAGGTGGGGTGTCAAGAGGCGGTGATTCAAGAGGTTACTCAAGAGACTCACCCAGGAGCTACTCAAGAGACTCACCCAGAAGCTACTCAAGAGACTCACCCAGGAGCTACTCAAGAGACTCATCCAGAGGCTTTTCAAGAGGCAGGAGCGATTCCAGGTTCTCCGACAGGAGGGAATTTTCATCCTCGCCAAGGCCCAGGGCCAGGCTCACCGAGAGCGAGAAGACCCTCTTCATCAAGACATTGAAGGAGCTAGAGGGAAGCAAGGAGGCTTGCATATTCAATGACAAGAATGAGCTCATGGGAAAGGTCCCGGTAAGCGAGCTCGAATCCACGATAAGGACGGTTGACGACCCGCGTGCCGTGATAATGGATGGCAAGGTCAATTACAACATAAGCGAGGCCGCCTTCAGGAGTGGTGTCAAGTTCCTCGTCGGAACAGAGAAGGACGACCTGAGAACATCAGTCACCGTGCTTTCAAAGAAGGATTTGGAAGCTTAAAAAATCATTTTGGCAGGGGAATCCCCCTGCGTTTTATCTTTTTTAGATGCATCTATCCAGACGCCCCTCCAAAAAAACGTGAAAACTAATCATCGAAAACGAAGAGCTCGTCTATCCTTGTCTTTAGGGCTTTCGCTATGTCGTGGGCGAGCCTCAGGGAGGGGTTGTATTTCCCCTTCTCCAGGAAGACGATGGTCTCCCTCCTTACCCCTACCATCTTTGCCAACTCCTCCTGTGTCAGGTTGTGCCTGGCCCTGAGTTCCTTTATCCTGTTCTTCATGGTTCCACTATACGTTCCCTCTCCTGCTGTAGTGTGAATAGAACATCGTGTACAGCAACATAAGCACAAGTGCCGAGTATACTATAACCTGCCCCAGAGCCTCGGTTCCCGGGAACCACCCGGATACTACCATGAACATTCCCATGAAAGCCGCGGCAGGAACGAATGTCTGGTATGCTCTCATCGACGCCTTCTCGCTGATTCTGTGCACCATCTCGTCTGTCATTATCCCGCTGACCCTCTTCCTGGAAACATACATGACAGCCATCCCCGAAAGCACGAATGCCAGCGCCAGGTAGATGTTATCATAAATAACCGATACCGCGACTCCCATTCCAATGACAACCACAACGGCTGCTTGGGTTCTCCTGTACATTTCCTCTTTCATGTGCAGTCCTCCCTATATCCATTGTTCGCTCAGGCCTTCCACAGCATGTTCAATAACGTCTTTTCCATCATACGTTCCCTCTCCTGTTCAGGATGAGCCATATCAGGCCGAACGAGCAGAGCATGAAAATCAGGGTCACCATCATCGCGTGCCTCACCACCAATCCAGGGAAGCCATAGTCCTCCACCAGAAACCCGTGGTAAAACATGAGGCCCAGCACGAAGTAGAGCGTTGCCATGAGGCTCAGGTACCCCGCCCTGTTCTTTATCTTGTCGGACATCTCGTCCCTGAGGGGAAGGCCTGACCTGACACCGGCGCCGAGCCTGCTTATGTTCAGCATGAGTGTAATTATGATGGCAGCCGCCGGCAGGAGAATGATGAGGAGCATGGGGTCAAAGCCTGATGCTGACTCTATCATGAAGACGTATGCGAGGAAAGCCACGATGAAGGTCACTAGCACTGCACCGAAGACCTTCATGAACCGGAGCCGTTTCTTATCTTCCATCTGGACACCTGTTATATATTTCTAACATTATGTTATATATTTATAACAACTGGTATTTAAAGCTTTCCCCGCTTACGAGCTTTCGAACCCAGGATTGGCTATATTGCTCATGGACTTGAAAAGCGGGGGAGCAACCTGTAAATTCTTGAAAGGACGTTCGTTTTTTGGGTGAAGTCTTGTCTCTCTCATTGTAATTTGACAAGAGATCAGCGTCTCACATCACAAAGGACGCTGAGACGTCTCTGCGGCAATATCATTGGAGACACAGACATCTCTGCATTGTTTATATGGGAGATGCAGACCTTTTGTCAGCAATTATTACTCGTCACAGATAACTGGCGATTTGGTTAGCAGTAAAAGGGTTCTAATCAATCTCTTTGAAGGCGTGTGGGTTGGAAGGCTTCGGCTTTTCATCCTTCTTCTCAAAACCAGGGTGCTTCTTTTCCTCACTGCCAAGCGACTGCTGCGCTGGCTGCGTTGTCTGTGGCTGCGCGCTTCTAATCAGCGGCTCCTGGCCGTCCTGCGCTGTCTGGGTTGGCTGCTCCTTAGGTGGCTCCGGCCTGGGTTCAGGCCTTTGCTCAGGTTTCCTGGTGTCCTTCGTCGGAAGCTCTTTCCCGGAGAAGTCGCCTGACCTTATCTTTGCCTCTATTATGCCTTCAATGACCTTGAGCTCCATCCGGAGCTCTGCTACCCTGCCTGCCCTTCCCTTGGCAAGCCTCTTCAGCTGGTGAAGAGAGAGCTCTTTCCATTCCTCCATAAAACCACACTTGAATTATGACCGCGGGAATTAAATAACTATCCCGTCGGAACACGCAATTAAACAAATAAAAGCCACCACGCCCAATTCTATAGCATGGACAGGAAAAGCACGCTCGCCCTCTCGCTCGTGGTATCGGCATTTCTCTTTCTACTGATGAACACCTATTACCTTGACCAGGGTTTCTCAACGAGCCTGGGGAGCGCTACCCTCCAGCTTCCGATGGCGGCGGGGACAGAAACCCCTCCGGGCGAGGGGAACTTTGCGAGCTTTGCAGCGGGAATGATAATAGAATACACGATAATCCTGGCCGCGATATACCTTATGTTCCGGGGGGTCGTAAAGACCTTCGGAAGGTAGCCTGCACGCCAGCAATATGCTTTAATATCCGCTTGACAAAATAATAGTATGAGGGTCGAGGTCCTGTATGTTTCCAGGGGAGGAAGCACCAAGAAGATTGCCGAGGCCATAGCAGAGGAAGCAAAGACCAAGGCAAAGGACCTGAGGACCAATCCCAGGATATCTAATTTTGACATCGCCTTCATAGGCTCAGGAAACTATGGCGGAAGCCCTGACAAGGAGATAGTCAGCATAACCCAGAGGGTCAATGTAAAGAACAGGAAGATTGCAGTCTTCGGGACCTTCGGCGGCCAGTGGAACGCGGTCACTGAGATGGAAGAAGTCTTCACTAAGGCAGGAGCCAAGATAATCGGGAAATGGGGATGCAGGGGGAAGTTCTTGTTCTTCAGCAGGAAGAGCCCCACAGAGCACGACCTCAAGGCAGCAAGGGAATTCGCCAGGAGCATACTGAAGGCGAGGACAGACAACTGACCGAACCCATGAACACGATGCGAAAAGCCGTCACTATTAAGCCCACGCAGACGGCCAACTAAAAGCCCATGAACACGATGCGAAAAGCCGTCACTATTAAGCCCACGCAGACGGCCAACTAAATCAGGCTTGTAACGAATATAAGCCCTGAAAGAAAACCTTTACGATGAGATACCCCTACGCCACCATTTCGGTTGCAGCCCTGTGTGGGCTGGTCTTCCTGCTCCAGCAGTTCTGGTACCATCAGGTCTTCAGTTCCCTCGCGCTCGTCTCCTCGGAGGTGTGGTCAAGGCCATGGACCCTGATTAGCTACACGCTCGTCCACGCAGACATCCTACACCTCGGTTACAACATGTTCGCCCTTCTCCTGTTCGGCTCAATACTCGAGAGCGTGATAGGCAGCAGGAAATTCCTCGTTATTTACCTGCTTTCAGGCCTTGCGGCAGGGATTGCGGGCGTCTTCCTCTACACAGCCACCGTTGGCGCATCAGGGGCGGTGTTCGGTGTCATGGGATGCCTTGCCCTTCTCAGGCCGAGGCTGGTCGTCTGGGTAATGGGAGCACCCATGCCAATGATAATAGGAGCCGCTGTCTGGATACTAATCGATTTCATCGGTATAATTGCCCCGGACAACGTCGCCCACGAGGCCCACCTCTTCGGAATAGGTGTCGGGATAATCGCAGGCCTCCTCCTCCACGGCAAATACGCCGAACCTTTCAGAAGGAAGCGGCCTCCGAAGAGACCGACTGACAGGGAGATGGACGAGTGGGAGGAGAGGTTCATGAAATAACCCTTTTACTGTTAACCTTCTCGCCAGATAACCAATAGGCAGGTAACAAAAACGAATACTAATTGCTCCCAATGCACCGCTGACGCAGGCAGTCTTGTGTGCAAACACAAGAGATACAGCACACATCTCTTACAGCAGACTGTAAGATTTCCTTCGGAAACAAACGTTAGCGGAAAATAACCCTTTTATTCGCAAGCATGTCAAAGATATTAACAGAAAACACAAACCATATTTTAAGCCCCGGGACAATAATAAAACGATGCGCAAGAAAGCTGACAAGCTGATATTCACTGACCTGGACGGGACGCTCCTGGACCACGAGACCTATTCCTGGAAGAAGGCAGAACCTGCCCTGAGGCTCGCCAGGAGGTTGGACGTCCCTGTCATATTCTGCACGAGCAAGACCCGCGCCGAGATCGAGGTGTGCAGGAGAAGGATTGGAAACAGGGAGCCCTTCATCGCAGAGAACGGAGAAGCAATATTCGTCCCCAGAGGTTACTTCAGCAGGAGACCTGTTCAGGCAAAGCTGTCCGGGAAATATTATGTGATTATCCTGGGAAGGCCCTACAGGGAGCTCAGGGAAGCAATCATGAAGATGCAGAAGAATGGCCTCAAGGTAAGGGGTTTCGGTGACATGACACCCAGGGAGGTAATGAAGCTCACAGGCCTTTCCGCGGGGGAGGCAAGGCTCGCGATGAAGAGGGAGTTCGACGAGCCCTTTGTCATGGCCGATGGGAAGCAGGAGGCCGAAGTGAGGGAGTTCGCAAGGAAGAACAAGCTCAGGACAACGAAGGGAGGGAGATTCTACCACCTCCTTGGAAGCAGTGGAGGGAAGGGCATAGCAGCAGGAATCCTTTCGGGCCTCTACGACCTTGATGCAGGGAAGCCCCTCGTCACCGCAGGCCTCGGGGATTCTGAGAACGACTTCCCTCTCCTAAGGATGGTCAGCGTCCCATATCTCCTGAAGAGGCATGACGGTAGCCACGCCTCGAAATCAGGAGCCTTCATAAGATGTGACGGAAGGGGCCCCGAAGGATGGAACTCCGCGGTCTTGAGGTTTCTGGAGGAGTTCTGATGGAGCGCGGCAAGGCAGAAAAAATCTACAGGAAATCAATAAAGACACTCAGGAAGGTCCAGTTGAGGTCAGGAGGCTGTCTCGCAACCCCGCCCGGTGAGAGATACCCTTATATCTATCCCAGGGACAATGCAATCTGCATACTGGGTTTCGTTTCCGCGGGGCTCTTCAGGGAGGCAAGGAAGTCCCTGAAATTCATACTAAAGACCCAGCTAACTTCCGGCGCGTTCCCGCAGCGGGTAGAGAACGACGGTATAGACGCGTCCTACAAGCCCATCCAGATAGACGGGACCGCCCTCACGATTTATGCGCTGGCAGCATATGTGAAGGCTTCCCGGGACCTGAAGTTTGCAAGGGAACAATGGAATACTGTTGAGGCATCCTTGAGATACATAATAAAGAACATCCACAAGGACAAGGGCCTCGTGTTCACGCCGAACTCCGTCCATGAGTTCCCTCCCCTGGAGGAGGGCCTGGAGATATGGGCGAACGCAACGTGCTTTTCAGCGCTCGAGCAGGCTTATCAGTTAGGACTCGAGCTGAAGAAGGAAAGGATAAAATGGCTGGAGTCAGCCAACCTCATCAGGAACGGCATAAAAAGCTACATGTGGGACACCAGTCTCAGGAGCTTCATAAAGACCATAAGGCTTGATGATTCAAGCTCCATAGAGAACGACGCTGACACGGGCTGCCTCGCCCTGTGCGAGTTCGGTGTCTTCCCTGACAATGACATCAGGATTACC
This sequence comes from uncultured archaeon, assembly GCA_964389315.1. Classification (GTDB taxonomy): domain Archaea; phylum Aenigmatarchaeota; class Aenigmatarchaeia; order QMZP01; family QMZP01; genus CAYMDJ01. The sequence continues at coordinate 7,912 of CAYMDJ010000010.1, read as the reverse complement.
TCCACGATAAGGAGGATGGAGAGGGAGCTCTGGAACAAAGAGCTCGGTGGCCTCTGCAGGTATCCCAAACACCAGGGCCGGAACAATGGCGGGTGGGGACCCTGGCCCCATTTCACCCTGATGCTGGCGAGGCACTACATCCGCCTTGGGAACAGGAAAAAAGCAGATGCCCTTCTGGACTGGGTAATCGGGATATCATGGAAGGACATGCTTCCCGAGCACATCGCGACGGTGAAGGAGTTCGAGGAATACGTGAGCGACTTCGAGGACGCCGGCATAATGAGGAAGGACCGCCTCATAATGATTGAGAACACGAGGAAGCACCCCATGTTCAAGAAGGGGGTTGCATACATAACCCTTCCCCTTGCCTGGCCCCACGCGGAGTTCATCCGGACCTGGAACCTCTATAAGAAGACCTTCGGGAAGTAGATAGAAGCGCTTTTATTTCTTTGCATTTCATTAAGTTTATGGATCTAGATATCGCTGAGATTCTGCTCTGTGAAGAGGAAAACAAAATGCTTACAGAAAAAGAAAGGATTGCCCTTTTTGCTGCAAGGGATGCATGGAAACATGGACACCCGGATAAAAGAAAGTCCTTTATGAAAAACGAGGAGCTAAAAAAGATTTATATCAGGGAGATGGAAAGGGAACTGGAAGCAATGAAGGATTATAGTCTGGAGAGTGCAAGGAACTGGTTGTTCATAGGAAACATCCATGGCCTTTCTGGAATGGAACCAAATATAAGTTTGGATAAACAACACGATAATGGCTCATACCCCGCGGCATGCGTCGTGGCATACAAGATAGGATACCATAGGGGGCGGCTGGGAAAAGAGATTTGCGATGACGCCAGAAACAAGATGGAAAGGGGTTCGCGTTATCATAGCCCATACAGTCATCATGATTATTAATTATTTTCGTTTTTCCACGAACGCTTTTTTCTAATCAATATCCTTTCAAGAATTTGTATGTTGCTTATCAGCTTGCGACTGGGCCCATATAACAAAGCCGCCGGCGTCTGTAAGCTGATAGCGGAATAGCGGAACGCACCCATCATTAGCTTTTAATATCCTTGCCTGAATTATGAATATGGCCATGTTCTCCCACTCCAGGCTCTCCACGTTCGAGAACTGCAAGCTAAAGTTCAGATACAAGTATATCGACAAGCTCAAGACCGATGTGAGCCAGGGGGTCGAGGCTTTCATGGGTTCCATGGTCCACAAGACCCTCGAGAAGCTCTACAGGGACCTCAGGCACCAGAAGCACGACACCCTCAAGGACATCCTTGACTGGTATAATTCACATTGGAAGAAGAACTGGAATCCGGGGATAATAATAGTGAGGAAGGAATACGGCCAGGAGAACTACAGGAAGATGGGCGAGAAGTTCATCTCTGATTATTACGAAAAATACAAGCCCTTTGACCAGGACAGGACCATAGGGCTCGAGAAGAGGGTCGTGATAAAACTTGACAGCGAAGGGAGATACAAGCTCCAGGGCTACATGGACAGGCTAGTCTATGCGGGGAAGGGCATCTATGAGATTCACGATTACAAGACCAACGCGGAGCTTCCAATAAACGAATACCTCGAGGATGACAGGCAGCTCGCCCTCTATGCTCTCGCTGTCCTCAAGGACTACCAGGACGCTGAGAGGGTAAGGCTGGTCTGGCATTTCCTTGCCCACGACAAGGAGTTCGTCACGGAGAAGAGTATGGAAGAGCTGGAAACCCTCCGGAAGGAGACCATAAAGCTCATCGATGAGGTAGAGAATGAGAAGGACTTCCACCCGACCCCCTCGAAGCTCTGTGACTGGTGTGAGTTCAGGGTCGAATGCCCAATGACAAAGCACCAGGCAAAAACGAATTCCCTCCCACCTAACGAATACCTCAAGGAGCCCGGGGTCAATCTCGTCAACAAGTTCGTGGAGCTCAGGAACAGGAAGAACGAGCTCGATGAGGAGATTGAAAAGGTGAAAGAGGCCTTGCTCGCCTACTCCAGGAAGGAGGGTATCATCATGGTATCGGGCTCTGACTCAAGCATCAGGGTATGGAGGAAGGACGTCTGGAAATTCCCGGGAAAGAAGGATGAGAACAGGGAAGAGCTTGACGCCTTCATCCGAAGGTCGGGCCACTGGAACGATTTCTCGATGCTGGACACCTGGAAGCTGGAGAAAATCCTCGATGAAAAGAACTGGCCTGCGGATTTGACGGAGGGAATCAAGAAGTTCGCGAGGAAGGAACTCGTTGAGAGGCTCTACGTGAACAAGCCCCCCGCAGGGGATTAGATTAACTGAAACATTTATATATTATATAGAATAATAATGTTACATATGATACAAAGATATAGCGTGTGGAGAGTTTTGCAGGTTTTCTTTGATGACCCTGTGCCGAAGGAGGGCTTCACCATAAGGTGGATATCCAAGCAACTGGAACTGGCCCCAACATCAGTAAAGCTTCATCTTGACAAGCTCTCTAGGGAGGGCATTCCCGGCTACCCCCTTGTGACAAGGTCCAGGGGAATCTCCTATCCTGTATACTGGTCAAACAGGAACAGCGAGCTCTTCAGGTTCTACAAGAAAATGGACATGCTCTTCAGGCTCGAGGAATCGGGCGCTCTCGAGCACATTTCAGAGCAGTGTTCCCCTGACAACATTGTTCTCTTTGGCTCAGCATCAAGGGGTGAAGACGTGAAGGGTAGCGATGTTGACCTTTTTGTTGAATCGGATGAGAAGAAAATGAACATGGAAAAATATGAGGCCGTCCTCAAGAGGAACATAAGCACGCATTTCAGTACCAGCATCAACAGGTTCCCCAAGGAACTCAGGAATAACATAATAAACGGCATAGTAATGAGGGGCTATCTCAAGGTTTTATAATGGATGTCATAGAAACAACCCCGGACCGGGAGAGGGCAAAGAGCCTTCTGGATATGGTCAGCGTCAGGATGGAAACCATAAAACTCCTGAAGGATGGTGGCAGTGAAAAATTCACCCCTATGATAATAGAGGAATACTATGAATCCCTGCTCGAGTTAGTGACTGCTATCATGTGCATAGACGGTTACAAAACCAGGAGCGATGCTGCTGGTGCCCACACGAGCAGCATAAACTACATTAAGAAGTATGGTGAGATGAGGGGATATGAGATAGAGCTCATTAACGAAATGAGAAAGAAGCGGGCCGGAATCAAATATTACGGCCGTTCCGTGAGTGATGATTATCTCAGAAGGAAGGAAAGTCAAATCAAGAGAATCATAAGAAAGCTGGAATCAATAACTGAAAAGAAGTTGAGAAGCTCTGCGTGAACAAGCCCCCCGCAGGGGATTAGGCACACCCAACACATAAAAAGATTCCTGACATCCTTTATTTCATGTCAGGGCAGGAAGACTACAAGAACGACCCCGCTTACAAGGGACTTTCAGAATATAGACAGGGTGTGGTTGACAGGGCAGTGAAATCAATTAGGGAAACCCCGGGAATTACAATGGAGTCCCTCGTCAATGAGCATAGTGGATGCCTGAAACTCGTCGGATTAAAAACACTTAAGAAATTTGCCCTTGGATAATGGAATCTCTAGATAATCATTTCTTCGCTCCGGACATCCTCAGTTTCTTGCCGCAGTTGAAGCAGAACTTGTCAATCTCCTGGTTCTCTGAGCCGCACTTGGGGCATATAAGGACCTTGACGACCTTAACCTCGCCCTGGGAAGCGCCCTGGCTGCCCGCCTGTGTTGATGGTGTTGAAGCCTTGGTTGCGACGGTGCTAGCAATCCTCATGCCCTTTGAGACGACCCTCCTGACGTCCTCCTCTATCCTCTTCTCAGCGCCCTGGAGGACCGGCCTCATCGGATTCTTCGGTTCCGTTGGAGCCTCCTGGAGCTGCCTGGCCGGAGCTTGCTGGGGCGTTGACGAGATGAATCCTCCCAGCCCACCTTTGGGCTTCTGTCTGAAGGTATTGGGGTCCTGCATCTTCTTCTTGCCGTATATGGAGCCAACCCCTGTAAGGAGGAGGCCTATGAGCATGACCCAGAAGCTTGAGCCCAGGGTATACAGGCCAACGGCGCCAAAAACAAACAGCACGTAGACCCCGTAAAGGACAATGACCATCCCGAAGAGGAATATCCAGAGAACCTTCAGATACTGGAATATCCGGCAGGAGTCCATGTAATATAATTCCGAATTGTATTTAAAAGTTTGCTTGTTCCGGAATCCTTCGGCTCAATCATCCCGAGAAGAATTCCTCGGGGAGGGTCTGTCTTTTATGCACCCGGAAGACGCTGAAGTTGTCAAAGTCCTGGATTATGTCCTCGAACCCCTCCCTCAGGGTCAGGTAGAGTTTCCTGAACTCCTCCCTAGTTCTCGTCTCGACTGTCAGCTCGAGGTCCCACTCTCCAAAGGTCTTTATGAATTCCGTTATGTTGGGGTTCCTCCTGCAGAACCTCCTGAGCTCGTCCTCTCTCCCCACCGATATGTTATGGTATTTTATCAGTATCTTGTTGGTCAGGATGCCAACCGCCTCGTTGTTTATCATCATCCTGTAGCCGTTGATTATCCCCTTCTCGAGCTTCCTGAGCCTTGACATCACTGTCTTGGGGTTGGTCCTTGAGAAGCCTGCAATCTCAACGATGCTCCTCTTTCCGTCTGCAAGGGCTTTCAGGATTTTCCTGTCAGTCTCATCAACCCCGACGATTTCCCTGTCCCCTCCTATTACCGTATCAGCATCCGCTTTCCTGTTCGTGAGATAGTTCTTCAGGAATTGGTGCTCAACGACCGTTGTCAGTATCATGCAGTTCTTTAGCTGTTCGGGGTTGTCTGATATCAGCTCCCTGAGCATCTTGTTGAATGATGAGGGGTTCCTAGCAGCGAACACGAGCATCAGGTCATACCTGCCCTCGCAGTCCATTACCATGGTGATGGACGGATGCTTTTTCATTTTCTCCACCATCTCGTTGAACTTCTGCCTGTTCGCATAGTTCACCTTGAAGAACACCCTGAAGCCCAGGTAACCGAACCTTGAGTAGTCAATCAGGGGGAAGTTTCCCATCAAAATCCCTCCGCTCGTTAGCGATTTTACCTTGTAGCTTACCAGCTGCTGGGACATCCTCACCCTCTTCCCAATCCTTGAGTATGGCTGCCTGTAATTGGAATCCAGCTCGAACAAGAGCTTCAGGTCCCTTCCGGAGAGGTTCATGTCTTGTTATCTAACCTGAATACTTTTAAACATTTACCTCTTTCACAAAGAAAACCCTCCCAATCTTTTAGTAAAGACACAGCCACTCATAAAACACGGGAAATTGACAGGTGAAAGAGAATGGCAAACAATAAGCTGGTATCCGTTATCATGCCCGTATACAACACAAGACCCGACTATCTGCATACGTCAATCTCTTCAGTAGCAATGCAGCAGGGCATAGACCCGAGAGACATGGAGTTGGTGATGATAGATGATTTCTCTGACCCTGCTTACCAAAGGGAAACCGAGTGTGTCGTGAAGGAATTTAGAGTTCGTTATCCAAATCTCAGCATATTACTTGACCCAAATCATAATGAAAAGGGTGCTGGGAATGCAAGGAATACCGGGATTTCAATGAGTAATGGAAAATATATATCTTTGCTTGATTCAGATGATGCTCTACTACCAGACGCAATAAAAAAATCATACAATGAGATGGAAAAATCCAATCAAACTCTTGTTGCGTTTTCAGACCACATTAAAACAGATGAAACCCTGACAAATCCCATTTATAAAAGAAATAAGAGGGACCTGTTCATTCTCCACGGATTATATAAAAACACATTGCAAGACCCTCTTTTACACATGCTATTTACAGGACCTCTTAAAACACTAAGGCGTGAAACTATAGAAGCTGTCGGTGGATATATGAATTATAGAATAGGTGAGGATTTCAACCTGCTTTTAAGATTATCACACCTTACACCTGAAATAATTTTTTCACATATAGCTGAACCCTTATATCTATACAGAACCAATCCTGATAGCCTTACATCTAAAAGAGATGAAACCATAAAATCTGATGAAGAAATGTTGTTTCCGACGCTCATTGAATTGGGACATGATATTTCTTCAATTAGGTTTTTTGGCAAGGTGAAGCCACAATATAATTTTTATGACCTTTTTGACAAAAGCGGTGAGCTTGTTGACGTCCCATGGCTTGACAGGGAAACCAAATCAATAATCCCTCACCAGGAAATGCCTGTGTTTGAAACCCACCAAACAATTGCAGTGCAACCGATGCGTTCTTATGCTCTCGGATAACATGACACGTTCTATATATCGCCCAAACTTATTTATCACACCCTGCTAATTCTAACCCATGGAAAACGACTTCGCCAAGGAGCTGGACGTTGACGTGTCCTCGCCGAACTTCCACGTGTCCAATGCAATTGACATCGCCATGAGGGTCGAGCAGAAGGGAAGGGATTTCTATTCAGAGAACGCCGGGAAGGTGGCGAACCAGAACATCAAACCATTCCTCGAGTTCCTCTCCAGGGAGGAGGACAGGCATGTCAGGATGCTGGAGAACGCCAGAAAGTCGCTCGAGGAATCAGAAAAATGGATTGAGCCCCTTGACAACAGGGCCGATACGGAGAAGATGCTTTCAGAGCTCCACGCCTTCAAGGGAAGGGACGCTGAAAAGGAGATAAGGAACTCTGGTGACCTTTCCATAATAGTGACGGCCATGGAGCTGGAGAGGAAGTTCATGGACTTCTATTCCAGGTTCGCGGGAAGGATAGATGACGGGGAGGGTAAGAGGTTCTTCGGCGCGCTGTCCGTCTGGGAGAGGACCCACCTCGAACTCCTCCAGAGCATCCAGGAAACGTATGATGATTTCAGGATGGAGAGCTGAATCTTCTCCGCTGGCTAGATAGAAACGAGCTCCCTTATCAGCTTTACGTAACCCTCGTGCTTCGATTCCTGCTTCCTTATGGTCTCTATGACCCTCCTCACCCTTGGGTCTTCAACCCTCTTCAGGAGCCTGTCATAGAACAGACGCATCTCCCTCTCTTTCTCCTCGAGAATCTTAAGCTCGCTGCTGAGCTTCCTGTCAATTCTAGTAGGCATCCTTTCCCCACCCCTCCATGTTCTTCAGGAGCCTGTTAAGCATCATGTTGTGGTTCATGCTGTCCCTCTCGATCTCGCTCAGGAGCTTCCTTATCTCCCTAACCTTAAGCTTGTCAACGAACCTCCAGTCATACCTGTAATGCAGGAACCTGGTCAACGTTGGAACGATGTCCTCCTCCATCTGGGAGGCATCCAGAATAAGTTCCTTGAGGATTTCCTTCTTAATGGTCATCCCAACCCCTTTGATAGTTATATTTAATATATAAATGCTATTCTCCCCGAGCAGCACCCCGGATGGTATCCATTTTTAAGTAACCAATCAAAATATACGCATTACTTATGAACTACATAAGTAATTCTATAGTAATGCGAGAATTCAGCGTGGTTGTTGATGATGAATGAGATAACCTTCCCAATGGTCGTGTATTCAATACCCTCTGATAAGTTTGTCCCTGCAACACTGATGGCAGAGAACGGCTCTGCCCTTATTGCTTCATACATGGAAAGGGAGGGAATTCGCCCGCTGATTCTTGACTACAACACGCCGGACTCTCTTAAGGTAATTGCTGAAAACGGGAAAGACGCCTTCAAGCAGGGTGTTGCTGACCAGCTCGTTGACATATACAGGGAGCGCGGTGTCAGGATTGCTGCAGCAAAGATGTTCACAAACGGGTTTCATGACGAACTGGATATCTTCAGAGAGGTTAAGGAGAGGCTTGCTGAGAAAGGCCAGCACCTGACAATTGTAGCCCACGGTCCTCATGCAAACTGGTATGGCAAAGGTATACTGAGAGACTACAGGGACGTTATTGACCTTATCTCGGTTGGT